>JABURQ010000158.1:2500-46586 GCA_014762625.1 Planctomycetaceae bacterium
ATAGTGGCTCAAGGCTAGCCCTAAAGCTATTTCGGAGAGAACGAGCTATCTCTAGGTTTGATGAGACTTTTACTCCTCCCCACAAGTCATCCCCTGATTTTTCAGCACCAGTGGGTTCGGTCCTCCACGCGGTCTTACCCGCGCTTCAACCTGCTCATGGGTAGTTCACCTAGTTTCGCGTCTACCGCCACTGACAAACGCCCTATTCAGACTCGGTTTCCCTATGGCTCCGACCCGGAAGGTCTTAACCAGGCCATTGACGGTAACTCGCCGGATCATTATGCAAAAGGCACGCGGTCACCCCGTCAAAGACATGGGGCTCCCACAGCTTGTAGGCATACGGTTTCAGGTTCTTTTAACTCCCCTAGCGGGGGTTCTTTTCATCTTTCGCTCGCGCTACTTGATTCACTATCGGTCGTCAGTACGTATTTAGCCTTGCGAGATGGGCCTCGCAGATTCAGACCGGGTTCCACGTGACCGGCCCTACTCGGGTACTGATCGGGAGTCTGCACTATTTTCAAATACGGGACTGTCACCCTCTATGGTTTCGCTTTCCAACGAATTCTTCTAACAGGCAGATTTGTAACTCCACAATGATCAGCCCCACGACCCCATCAAGCCGAAGCTTGATGGTTTAGGCTGTTACCAGTTCGCTCGCCGCTACTACGGTAATCGAGTTTTCTTTATTTTCCTACAGTTACTTAGATGTTTCAGTTCACTGCGTCTGCAAGGGTATTCCGGGATCAACGCTCGTTTGACAGCTTCCCCAGACTTATCGCAGCCTTCCACGCCCCTTTGCCGACTGACGCCAAGACATCCCCCGTACGCCCTTTCATGCTTGACCACAGTGATTCTACACTCGCCAACCGCCGAAGCAGCTCGCTAGATTCAAATCATTGTGACAAGGATGAGCAACAAATTTTTTACTCTTGAGAATGTTTCACTAATGAAAAATTCTATAAGAAATCGTTGCCTGAAATTTCGTCCGAAGACAAAACTTCAGACGCCGAGATCCAGATGCCACTCTAAACAATTTTCAAGTTGTCAAAGATCAATTGCGAAACTCTTACGAGCCTCACACTCAGCCGTGGGCTGAGGCCGAATCAGAAACATCTGAACCAGCCTCAAGTCACGACCTGCAAACGACTTACAAAACTCAGTAACTCGTTGCGAGCGGGCAATCATAGGGAGCTGTCTCAATCTCGTCAAGCGACCGAAGAAAAGATTTTAGAAAATTTTTCGGTCCCGAAAAGACACTCCGTTTTTGCCCAGCTTTTCTTTCCGGATCGTCGATTGTATCGCGACTTCGCGAAACCGACAAGCATCCGTCTCCATCTTTTTCACCGATTTTTCAGTTTCCTGTCATCGGCTTCGTGTGCCTCGAAGATAGAGGCAGGGAATTGGAGACGATCGGGCTCGAACCGACAACCCCCGCCTTGCAAAGGCGGTGCTCTCCCAATTGAGCTACGTCCCCGGGAAAACTCACTCTCAGGTTTCAGCCATCAGCTCTCAGATTCACTGAAAGCTGATAACTGATCTCTGATTACTTCAAAGTGGGCGTAGATGGACTCGAACCATCGACCTCAGCTTTATCAGAGCTGCACTCTAACCATCTGAGCTATACGCCCTTCACTCATTTCCGCAGAAATACTGCGGAAAACGTATTTTGCCGGATGCCTCCGAGCCTGTCCAGTCTCCTGACTCGATTTTTGGAGAGTGACTCATCTTTTCGTCGGATACCATCGCGGACTAGCTTCATCGACCAATCCTCAGAGGATCTTGAGTCTCTATGTGGACTCACCGGGATCAGACACATCCCCCTCTTCAGGGTTCGCGGACGAGGAGTCGTTCTCAGAATCCGTGTCTGTTTCGTCATCCGGATTCACGATCGGTCGCTCGGTCACCTCTTCCTGATAGGCGGCCAACCCTCCCAGCGCCATCCCCTCATCACCCGCATTGCCCAACGGTTCCAGATACGCTTCGTTCATCGGGATTCGATCGGACGAAGCTCGCAACACCAGATAGATCAACAGAAACAGCACCCAGAAGAGACTCGCGCGATAACCGACAACCAGAGATTGAAGAACGCCGATCCAGAATTCTCCGACCGCACTCGCCACGCGATAATCAGTGATGTCCACACCTTCTCCCGCCCCCCACATCAGTCCATTCTGTGAGATGAAATATACCCACTGGGCTAAGAGATCCACGAAGAACACA
Source organism: Planctomycetaceae bacterium (assembly GCA_014762625.1). Taxonomy (GTDB): domain Bacteria; phylum Planctomycetota; class Planctomycetia; order Planctomycetales; family Planctomycetaceae; genus JABURQ01. The sequence goes on from JABURQ010000158.1 coordinate 4,721, forward strand.
GTCGCCGAGGCATACATCATTGCCAACACAAAACACCACAAGTAATGCCACGGAACGTCGAAAATGTAGCTGTGCGCGCGACTGAAGCCGTCAAAGCCGTCGCTATCTTCCGTACTGATCGCGGCCACCATCAGCGGCCAACCGGCACCGACCCCGATCAACAAGATGACAATGATCACTGAAAAGATCTGAGAGAACCCGATAAGCACCGACATAATCAACGGTCCCATTCCGGGGATCCGTCCCAGCAGACCGATCGCCGCACTCATCAGCATCAACACCAGCGTTCCCCCCAACGGCAACAACGGAGCCGACAGGAACTGCGCAACCTTCGGACAGGAAAACTTGAGGCCTCCCACCACACTCAATTTCTCATCCTTGACGAACTGATGCACGGCCATCCGCGTAATCGCACCGCCGAAAATCCCCCATACAAACGCAAACCACAGCAAGCGGAGCAGGGCATCCACACTCGGCGCAAAGCCACTTTGATAGCTGTTGGCCAGCGTCAACGCCGGGTGCAACGCTCCCCTCAGGATCGGGTCGATCAAAGAATTCCAGTTCCCGAACAGCTCTCTCATGGCTGACGGATCGGTCAACATCGATAACGGTTCAATCCCTAAACGGGTCGTCGGCTGATATTCCTCAGACCAGGGATAATCGTGTCGCGGCACGGGGGAAGCTTCCCGTATGATTCCTGACCTCAACCCAATCGCGTCGATGGCGTGATTCCCACCCGCCACGAAGCACAATCCCAGCACCGCCAGCAGAAGTTTCCGCGGATCGATGGCGATACGAAACGCGCCAAACAGATACAACCAGGGAAAGAGTTGACGCCATTCCACGCGGCGAAGAGTTGTCGCTTCCATCAGCCTTGCATCCTGCAAAACACAGGGAAAATAAGTACGCGAGCATCATAACCAATCCTGTTGGCGAAGTCTGCCCTGATCGATCAACGCCCCCCTGCATCAATCTCGGATCTTGCTTTTGCGAGACGTATCGACTCTGCTGAAACGATCCTGTTATTTGAGACACGAGGGAACGCATCATGAAATCAGTCTTCACTCTCACTTTGCTGCTCGGCTCCTCCCTACTTCACGCCGCCGACTGGCCGCATTGGCGCGGTCCGAATCGCGACGGCACCGCTCCGCACGCCAATCCTCCACTCGAATGGTCGGCCTCGAAGAATGTCAAATGGAAAGTCAACATCCCAGGGGAGGGGAGTGCGACGCCGATCGTCTGGGGAAATCGCGTCTTCACCACATCCGCCATCCCCACCGACAAGCTGCCCGAAAACCCCGTCGAGCCGCATCCTGAAGACCGCACCATCCCGCCGAAAAACATCTATGACTTCACAGTCTTCTGTTTCGATGCAGACACCGGCCAACAACTCTGGAAACAAGTCGCCTGCTCGAAACAGCCTCCCTCCGGACGCCATAAAACCAACACCTTCGCCGCCGGTTCCCCCACCACAGACGGCCAACGACTCTACGTCTCCTTCGGCTCACTCGGCGTCTACTGCTATGACCTCGAAGGAAACTTTATCTGGAAGCGCGATCTTGGCACGATGAGGACTCGACGCGGCTGGGGGGAAGCCTCCACACCGCTGCTGCAGGGTGACTCGCTGATCGTCCCCTGGGATCAGGAGGACCAGTCGAAAGTCTTTGTCCTCGACGCCGCAACCGGCAAAACTCGGTGGGAGAAGAAGCGTGACGAACCAACCGGCTGGGCCACGCCCGCCGCGGTGGAATTCAACGGACGTACCCAACTGATCCTCAACGGCACCAACCGCGTCCGCAGTTACGACCTGAAAACGGGGGAACTGATCTGGCAAGCGGGCGGCATGACCGTCAACGCGATTCCCACGCCCATTATCCATAACAACGTCGCCTACGTGATGAGCGGCTACACCGGCTCCATGGCGCTGGCAATTCCCCTCTCCGCCGAGGGAGACATCACCGATTCCGACACCATCCTCTGGAAACACACCCGCTCCACGCCGTACGTTCCGTCTCCGATCATTGTTGACGACCAGATCTACTTCACCGCCAGTAACACTTCGGTGTTGACGAGCCTCGATCTGCAAACGGGAAAACCGATCTTCGGTCCCGAACGGATCGGCGAACTGGGCAACGTGTATGCGTCACCGGTTGCCACCGACGACCGCCTCTATCTCACCGGACGCGATGGGACAACCGTCGTCATCGAGCCGGGGAAAGAGCTGAAGATTCTGGCCGTCAATCACTTGGGCGAACCGGTCGATGCTTCTCCCGCCATTGTGGGCGATCGCCTCTATCTCCGCAGTGCAAGCTCGCTGTTCTGTATTGAGGAATAGTGAAATCCTCCGCAGGATGTCTCAGCCAATTCAAGACCGTCGGTTCTCTGCCGAAGAGCGATGAGTGATACCATAGAGGCAATGAACATCGAAAACCTTTGCAATTGCCAGATCGTTCTTTATGGCATATGATTGCTTGACAATCACTTTGTGGAGCCGATCGTGAGTTTCGTGAAATATCGGACATTTATGAGCCTGCTGCTGACTGCGGGGATGCTGTTCGCCAGCTTCACGCCGCCTGCACTTTTGCATGCGCATGAGGATGGTCATCAAACTCACGACCATTATTCCCAACAAGACATCGATACCGCCGGCGAACATCTGCACGAACATTCGCACGCTCACGAAAACGAGCACACACACTGCCATCCGAAGCAACCGGCATCGCAATTCGTACCTTCGTTGGCCTCTCACATACATTTGACCCTGTTCGGCTTTGAATTTACGCTCCCCAAGGGACAGACCCCTGGTGAGGATAATGAGAACGGCTCGGGAAGTTCTACAGTGATTCGGTGGCTCGACCGCGAAATCAATGCCCGTTCATCGATCAGCACGGATTATCTACTCAACAATCTCTTGGTTCTCGTTTCGGATGACCTCGAAAAAATCGATGCCGTTGCTTCCCAAGAAACTTCGGAAGTGACGCTCTCTTCGCTTCCATTGTGCGATTCTGCGCGCCGTGAACGCTCCGGCGCGTTGCTGATCTAACTGCTCAGACACGCTATTTCTGCTTCAAACGTGTCCGTAACCTGCTGAAATTTCGTATGTACTCATTGCGTGTGTCTATGCGCTCGGAGCTTATCGGCCACCAGTTCATACGAAGCTGTCATTCCTCCAGGATAGTGAGGTCCTCCAGATGAAGAAATCCTCCAGTTTATTGAAAACGATCACACCGGTGGTCTTCACCGCGGTAATCATTGGAATAGGAATCATGACTCGCCAGCAATGGATGCCCTGGTTCCAAACCGCTCAAACCGCGGAGGCTGCTTCTGAAAAAGCGGCCCCTGTTGAGGAACCCAAAATTCTCAAACTCTCCAAACAAGCTCGCAAAAACCTGGAGCTGGTTTCGAAACCAGCGATTCCAGAGACTTATTGGCGGGTGATTCAGATCCCCGGAAAACTTGTCGACCGACCGGGAGTGACCGATCGAGGTGTGACTTCGCCGGCAGTGGGAGTCGTTTCCAATATCCACGCCTTTCCGGGGGACACCATTCGTCCGGGAGATCGTTTGCTGTCGTTGCGGTTGTTCAGCGAATATCTGCAAGCCACACAAAAAGAATTATTCGCAGCGACCAAAGAGATCGAAATCACCCGAGAGGAATTGAACCGTCTGATCCCGCTGGCGAAAAAGGGAGGTCTTCCACAATCAAAAATTATCGAGTTGCAAAATAAGCTTCGCCGCCAGGAAGCACTCATTCAATCACATCGACAGGATCTTTTGACGCGCGGTCTGGCCCCTCGGCAAATCGAAGACGTGGCTGGAGGGACCTTCGTCTCGGAGATTGATATTGTGGCTCCTCCCCTCAAGGATCAGGCGAAAAATGTCGTCACCATCCAGCAAACCGCACTTCAGGAAAAGGACTCCGACGAACCGTTCGCCTATGAAGTCCAGGAGCTGAACGCGGAATTGGGACAACAGGTCCAGGCGGGCCAATTACTGGCAACGCTCGCCAATCACGGCTCGCTCTATATCGAGGGGCACGCCTTCAAGCGAGAAGCTTCCTACCTCGAACAGACCGCGTCCAATAGCTGGCCGATTCGCGTGGAGTTCGCGGAAGACGACGCTGGAAATTGGCCCAGCCTGAATCAGGAATTCGAGATTCGGCATCTCTCCAATTCGATCGATCCCGACAGCCGGACGTTCGACTTTTACATTCCGCTCAGCAATCAATCCCGTGCTTATCGAAAGGACGGGCAGACGTTCGTGGTGTGGAGATTTCGCCCCGGTCAACGCGTCCGACTCTATGTTCCCGTCGAAGAAATGACGGATGTCATTGTGCTCCCTTCAGCGGGAGTGGTACGTGAAGGGCCGGAAGCCTACGTCTTTCAACAGAACGGCGATCTCTTCAACAGAATTCCGGTTCAGGTACTCCACGAGGACCGACTCAACATCGTCATCGCCAACGACGGAAGCATCACTCCGGGGCTATTTCTGGCTCAGAACGGTGCGGCTTCATTAAATCGGGTCATGAAGGCTCAGGCCGCCAGCGGTATGAAAGCCAACGTCCACGTGCATGCGGACGGAACCGTCCACGAGAGCCATTAGGAAAACAAAATGTTAAATGCGATTATTCGATTTGCCTTGCGCTACCGTATGCTGGTCCTTGTGACGAGCATCGCGATGCTGGTGTACGGCTCATTTCTGGCGACGCGAATGCCCATCGATGTCTTCCCGGATCTCGATCGCCCACGCGTCATTATTCTGACGGAGTGTCCCGGACTCGCGACGGAGGAAGTCGAGACGCTGGTCACGCTTCCGATCGAGATCGCACTCCTCGGCGCCAATGGCGTGCAGGATGTGAGGAGTCAGTCCACGGCGGGACTCAACGTGATCTATATCGAATTTGATTGGGATACCGATATCCGCGCCGCTCGCCAAACTGTCCAGGAGCGATTGCGGACTTTGGGGAATACTCTGCCGGAAGGCATTGTCCCCCAAATGACACCTCCCTCATCGATTATGGGGCAAATTGTCGTTGCGGGAATCTATCGACGACAGGGCCCCGATAGCGGGGAACTTTATCCAATTGCCGATTCGGGGTTGCTGGCAGAAATCACGCCTGAAAAGCCGGACGACATCACTGTCTGGAACCCGATAGTGCGCAATTCTCCCGAACAGTGGGAGGAAGTTGCCGTCGATCAATGGAATTGGATCATCTCCACGTCCGACGAAGACTTCCTCGATCAGGGCGATTCGCGTCAGGCCCTGGTCACAATCAACGAGAACGACTATCTCGTTGACTTTCCGTCCGATGAGTCCCGGCAGCTTTCTCTGCGGACCATGTCGGATTGGGTCATTCGGCCCCGGATTCTTAAAGTGACCGGTGTGGCAGAGGCCTTCATCCTCGGCGGCGATCGCAAACAATATCAGGTCCGCATCGATCCCACGGCGCTACTGGAATACGGCGTCAGTCTCCAAGAGGTCGAACAAGCTCTTGCAGAGAGCAATATCAATACCAGCGGCGGATTCGCCGTCAAAGGAGAAACGGAACGTCCCATACGCATTCTGGGACGACTGGGGCCGGAACCATATCGGGTCTTGAAGGAACTGCGTCAAATCCCCATCAAATACAATCGTGAACGCTCCATTCTCCTCGGACAGGTGGCTCACATTGTGGAAGGAGCCGAATTCAAACGGGGCGATGGTTCCGTTAACGGTCGCCCCGGCGTGGTGTTTACGATTGTCAAACAACCGCACGTCGATACTCGAAAGCTGACCGATCGATTGGAGACGGTCTTTCGGGAGTCGGAAGAATCGCTCACAGCGGATATTGTGATCAACCCCGAATTGTTCCAACTCCGGAACTTCATCGATCGTGGGATTTTCAATGTCGGTGAGGCGCTCGTCATTGGGGCGACTCTCGTGATCATCATTCTGTTTCTGTTCCTGCTCAACTTTCGCACCACCTTTATCACGCTTACCGCGATTCCATTGTCGCTGGTGATCACGACGCTCGTCTTCCGCATCCTGGGCTATATCTCCGGCACAGCCCTTTCCATCAACGTCATGACGCTTGGCGGTCTGGCGGTAGCGATGGGAGAGTTAGTCGATGATGCGATTGTGGATGTCGAAAATATCTTCAGGCGTCTGAAGGAAAACAACGCTCTCGAAAAACCGCGTCCCGCCATTCAGGTTGTCTACGAGGCGAGTAAGGAAATCCGCAGCGCGATCGTTTTCGGTACCGCCGTCGTAATTCTGGTTTTTCTCCCGTTGTTTGCCCTCTCGGGAGTGGAAGGCCGCTTATTCACGCCGCTCGGAGTCGCCTATATCATTTCGATTCTCGCATCGTTGGCGGTCTCGTTGACCGTGACGCCGGTACTGTCCTACTACCTGTTGCCCCAGGCAAAATCAACACACGCCGAGCAGGACGGTTTACTTCTTCGCAGCATGAAGCGCGTGGCGAGCTACCTGATTCGGTTCAGTATGGCGTGGCCGACATTTTTGCTCTTACTGACCTGGATCGCGGTCGCCTTCGCCGGCGTGCAAATGGCACAGTTAGGGCGAAATTTTTTGCCGGAGTTTGATGAAGGAAGCGTGCAGATCAACGTCACTCTGCCCCCCGGCTCTTCATTGGATGCTTCCAATCGTTCGTCGGCATTGATCGACAGCAAGCTGCGCGACATGCAAAAAACAGAGAGCAATCCTGACGGAGCAATACTCAATTTTGTTCGCAGAACGGGACGTGCGGAAATGGACGAACACGCCTCGCCCGTTAACGCGGGAGAATACATACTGAGCATGAACCCCGCCAGCCATCAGGACCGCGATGAAATCATCAAACGCTTACTGGATGAGCTGACGGAAGAAGTCCCGGGAATTTCGATCGAAGTCGAACAACCTCTCGCTCACCTCATCAGCCACATGGTCTCCGGGGTGTACGCGCAAATCGCCATCAAGATCTTTGGTGACGACCTCGACACGCTGCAACAACTCTCGGAAGAAGTGAAATCGACAATCCAGACAATCGACGGTATCACGCCCCCTGTGATCGAACCGATCCGCCAAACCGAGGAATTGCACATCCGCTTACGCGCCGACGATCTGGCCTTTTATGGTGTCACCCGTGCCTACGTGGCCAACGTCGTCCAAACTGCGTTGCAAGGAGAAGTTGTCTCGCAAGTGCTGGAAGGACAGCGACGATTCGATCTCCTGGTACGTTTGGAAGAAAACTACCGCACCGATTACGCCAATCTCGGTCGCTTGCGGATCGATCTGCCCGAGGAGCGTGGACAAATTGAACTCCGGGAACTGGCCGACATCGGCCCCGGTGCCGGACCGAACGCCGTCAATCGGGAAAACGCCCGACGTCGGATGGTGATTCGCTGCAATACCCAAGATCGGGATTTAGCGAGCGCCGTGAATGAGATCCAGAAACGCGTCAACGATCAGGTGGAGCTCCCGGAAGGGTATTTCATCGAATACGGCGGGCAATTTGAAAGTCAGCAGCGGGCAACCCGCACGATCATCGTTCTCGCCGGAGCTTCGGTGATCGGGATGTTCGTCGTCCTGATGATTCTTTTCCCGTCGGTCCGAGTTGTGCTACAGATTCTGAACGCCCTTCCGACGGCCTTTATCGGCGGCGTGATGGCCCTTGTCCTGACGAATCAATCGCTGACCGTGGCCAGTCTGGTCGGTTTTATCTCGTTGGGCGGGATTGCTGTTCGGAACGGAATTTTGCTGGTCACTCACTATTTCCATTTAATGCAACATGAAGGTGAAGAGTTCAACAAGGAGATGATCCTTCGCGGGAGTCTGGAACGACTGGCTCCCGTACTGATGACCGCCTTGACCGCGGGGATCGGATTATTGCCGCTGGTTGTTGGAGGACAGGAGCCGGGACGAGAAATTCTGTATCCGGTGGCGACGGTAATTCTCGGTGGGCTGGTGACTTCCACCTTCTGCGAATTTCTGATTCATCCCGGCCTGTTCTGGCAGTTCAGCGGACAGGACGCGGTGAAACTCACACAAATGGAAGATTCCGAAGAACACATTCACCCCTGATTGTTGCCGCCAGAAGAGCGACTTCGGTCAGATTCACTATCGACTTTTTTTACTCAAATCGAAGGAGACAACCATGAAGATGACACATCGGTTATCTACAACGTTTGCCATTCTGCTTTCTCTCGCACTCTTCACCGGGTGCAATGGCAGATCGGAGTCCACAACCTCGGATGGTTCCGGCGCACAGGCCGAATCGGAGCACGGTCACGACCACGAAGGGGACGGAGGACATGGGCATGGCGCAGGTCCCCACGGTGGAACGCTGGCTGACTGGGGAGGCGGAGCGTATCACGTCGAATTCACCGTCGATCACGACAAGAAACAGGCCACGGTTTACGTTCTCGGCAGCGACGAAAAAACCCCGGAGCCGATCAACACCGAGAAGATTTTATTGACCATCAAGGATCCACAACTCCAAACGGAACTCATGCCCGAACCGTTGGACGGGGAAACCGAGGAGAATTGTTCGCGATTTGTGGGGACACACGACGGTCTCGCCACCGTGATGGAGTATGAGGGAACGATCAGTGCCGCAGTTGACGGGACTCCCTACGCCGGGAATTTCAAGGAAGAAGCTCATGGAGGCCACGGCCATTCCCACGGCGACGGCGATGCCCTGGTCTGGGAAGGTGAGCCGAAAATGCACGCCGGTCTGGTCATTAAGCTCGGCCATCATGGCAAACATCTGCATGCAGGGGAAGAAGTGGAGCCAGCCGTATCGATCACTCGTGACGGCGAAGCGGTCAGCGATGCGAAAGTCTTCAATGCCTTGGTTAGTGAAGACGGTAAGACTGTCCTCGCCGAGGAAGTCCCCACGGTTTATGAGCCGGAAACCCCCGAAGAACCGGCTCATTACGCTCAAGGTGGATTGATGATTCCTGCCGATGCCGAAACCGTGGCCATTCGTTTTCGGATCATTGCTCCGGACGCTGAGGAAGTGACTTACGACGTGCCGATCGCCGTGGAATAATCTTCGACTACAGAGAGGAGAGACGCTATGTGGTGGAGAGCAGTCATCGCGGGTCTGGTGGTGGCGGGTGTGTCGGAATTGGCCGACCGCCTGCCGCGACTCGGCGCGCTCCTGTTGACGTTACCGATTGTCAGCCTGGTAGCCTTCATTGCCGTCTGGCAAAAAGATCAGGATCTGTCGGTGGTGTCGCGTCTGGCCCGCGAGACTCTCATCCTTGTCCCCCTGGGGCTTCCGTTCTTCGTTCCGCTCGCCTTGAGCGACCGCCTCGGCATCAACTTCTGGGTCGCCTATCTTCTGGGACTCGCCCTCGCTGCGAGTACGATCGGCCTGTGGTTCTGGCTGGGACCGAAATCATTGTAGTAACTCCCCTGTTTGACAACGAACCGGTGTCAGGTAGAGAGTTCGATCTATGGCAATTTGATTTTTGTGAGTCGTCAGTGGTTCGTGGTCAGTTGCTGGAAACAAATTTCGGTCCGTTCAAGACATAGGTGCGATTGCGCTCAACAGAGAATCGCAGAGAAAGGCTAAGCATCTTCTTAGCGCACTCGCTCTCGCGAGTTTGCTCGCCAAGCGGCTGATTTCGCCAACCAGCTAACGACCAGACAGCTAGTTGCTAATTGCCAGTTTCTAGTTTCTGACACCACTGACTTCAAGATGGCTACCGCCTTCGTCCTTGATCCTCGCTGACCGCTCGGCGGACTCAGTTGCTCCCTAAACAGTACACAAAAACAAATTCTGCGCAAGATGTGAAAAATCGGGTCAAAAACGATCGTTTTCCACTCGCGTTTTGAACTTTGCAACTTGAGGTCTTGCAAAAAGCCAAAGTTCTAAAACCTCGGGAGTTTTCAACAAAACAGCGGAATTCTTTCTGAACACGGAAAACATGTTTCGACACCCGATGGAGGGGCGTCAGCCGTGGGGATCACGCGGCTTCCGGACTGACAGCGGGAGCCTCAACCTCGCCGGTATCGGCGAACCGATCGACGATCGCACAGCCGCAGGAATCGCTCCAGACGTTCACCGCCGTCCGGCCCATGTCGAGCACCCGGTCAACCGCGATGATGATTCCCTGGGCTTCCAGCGGCAGGCCGACCGCCTGTAGCACGATCGCCATCATCACCAGTCCCGCGTGTGGAATTCCCGCCGCTCCGACACTCGCCAGCAGGGCAGTGATCGCCACCATCACTTGCTGCGCGAGTCCGAGTTCGGAACCGGGCATCGCCTGGGCAATGAACAGCACGGCGACCGCTTCGTAGAGAGCCGTACCGTCCATGTTGATCGTCGCCCCCAACGGTAACACGAACGAACTGGTTTGATTGGAGACGCCGGCCCGCTTTTCGACCGAGGTCATCGTGAGGGGGAGGGTGGCATTCGAGGAGGCGGTGGAAAACGCCGTCATCAGGGCCGGGGACATCGCGCGGGCAAACTCGAGGGGCGATCGTTTACCGACGAACTTTACCAGCAACGGCAGGATGACCACCGCATGCACCAATAGCGCCAACGCGACCGCCAACATGTACCAGGCGAGGGTTTGAAAGATTTCCAGTCCCTGCGTCGAGGTGGCATACACCATAAACGCCAGCACGCCGATCGGAGCCAGCGCGATGATCGCCATGGTGAGGTTCATCATCACATCAAAAAAGGACTGGAAGAAGCTGCGGAGCGTCTCGGCGCTTTTCCCTCCCGTGAAGATGATGAAAACTCCGAACAGAATGCTGAAGGTAATGATCGAGAGAAAATCCCCGGCGGCCAGCGACTGCACCGGATTGGAGGGAATCATGTTATTCAATAAACCCAGGAACACTCCGGAGAGCGATTCGTTCTCTCCCGCCACCATCTCGCCACCGCCGGGGAGGACCGCCCCGACTCCCGGATTGATCAGATTAACCATCAAAATCCCGGTCGTGATGGCGAGGACGGAGGTCGAGAAATAATAGAGCAAGGTGCGACCGAACATGCGACCGAAGCGGCTGGTTTCTCCTAAACCGGCCACCCCCGTCACGAGGGAGGAGACGATCAGCGGTATGGTGATCATTTTGAGCAGACGCAGGAACAAATCCCCGACGTACTTCGACGCAGCCGTCAGTTTGCGTCCGGTTCCGCCCCCATGCTCCTCATACAATGGTTTCCATTGAAAGGGAAGCTCGGACGCGGAGGCCGCCGAGAAGGAACTGACCGCCGACCGCTGCGACTGATTTCGGGCATAGCGGACAATGATTTGCGTCGGCTCTTCGACGATATAAATACTCGGTTCGGTCACCTCGAACTCGAGCGGTTCGCCGGTCCATTCTTCCGCGAGTGACGGGAAACCACGTTTGAGTCGGTCGACGGAATCGAGAGTTTTTTGAAAATAGACGGTTCCGGATTCGCCCGTTTCGGTTAACACGATCGATTCCCCGTCACCGGGAACGAGCGTCCCGCGGATCGGATCGGAAATCGGAATTTCTCCCGGATTGATCAACAGACCGATGACGGTTCCGATGATCAAAGCGATCAAAATCTGAATATGCAGAGGGATCTTTTTCTTGTCGTTCGTGTCCGGCGACTCATTCATGGCATCGTCTTCCCTCTGTCAATAAAAACGGCCCGCGAAGCGACTCCGCAGGCCGGTCGAATACATTCGTCGTGATCAACTCCGACAGGCGTCGTGCTTGAGCGGCAACCAGGCACCGTTATCCGCACTCGACGCGACGGACTGCTGAATGAAGTTCATCCCATCCACACCATCATACACGTTGGGGTAAATCGTATCGCGAGTTTCGAAAGATTGTCCGGTGGCGCGTTTGATCATGTTGTCGTACGCAAAGCGATAGACGTTCGCAAAAGCCTCAAAGAAGGCCTCGGGATGTCCCGCCGGCAAGCGACAGGCCGCGGCTCCCATCTCATTCATATGAGGAGCATTCGGATCGCGCGTGTACAACGCATGCGGCTTGCCGTTTTGTCGAAAGACCATCTGGTTCGGCTCTTCCTGACGCCACTGAATCGCGCCTTTGGTGCCGTCAACTTCGATGAAGAGGTCGTTTTCGCGACCGTGGGAGATCTGGCTCGCTGTCACAGTTCCCAAGGCCCCGTTTTCATAACGGATGACGGCGTGTCCGTAATCGTCAAGAGAGCGACCTTCCACGAAGATCTTGAGGTTAGCGGAGATTTCGGATGGGATCAAACCGGTCATGTAACGACCGAGGTTATAGGCGTGGGTTCCGATATCACCGAATCCGCCCGCTGCTCCCGACTTGGAGGGATCAGACCGCCAGGCGGCCTGTTTGTTGTCTTCCTGTTCGAGCCGCGAACGCAACCACCCCTGGATATAATTCGACCGAATCGCCTGAATCTCCCCGAGTTCACCGTTCATGATCATCTCGCGTGCTTGTCGCACGAGAGGGTAACCGGTGTAATTATGGCTGACGGCAAATACCACTCCGGTTTCTTCCACAATCTTCGCCAACTCTTCCGCCTGAGCCAGATCGAATGTCATCGGTTTATCACAAATGACGTTAAACCCACCTTGTGCCGCTTTTTTCGCGATATCAAAGTGAGTGTGATTGGGAGTCGCTACAGAGACAAAATCGACTCGGTCACCTTCCGGACGGGCTGACTCCTTTTCGACCAGTTCGTCGATGGAGGTGTAAGCGCGGTCTTCCGGGATATCGTATGATGGCGCGGAGGCTTTCGCGCGTTCGGGATTACTCGACAATGCACCCGCAACCAGTTCGGCTCGGTTATCGAGAATGGCGGCGGTCGCATGGACACGTCCGATGAACGAACCTTGCCCACCTCCCACGAGTGCCATTTTGAGTTTACGGTTCAGTTCCCCGTTGGTTGTCTCCATGTCTGATCATCCTCGTCTAGAAATGCCAATCTGAGTGTGAAAGTCGTCCATCAACCTCACCAGGGCACAATGATTGGCCCCAGCGATGGACTGACTTAGGATAAACGGCAAGAATCGCAAAAACAACCACCCGTTCACCGGACTGCACCGGGGTGAAACCTAAGTTTTCAGTCAATTCAAAGATGAATCTGGAACATTCGATAAACAGCGGATAGCATGAACCTGAACTTCGAAACTTCGGCGGGATCAAGGAGCTGAGACCATGCAAAGTTCGAGCTTGACAAAAATCCTCTGTGCCGGGTTAGGAATGACCTTCGGTATCTTTGCGAGCCAATTCTGGCCCAGCGAAACTGTCTCGGGAGAGACCGCTGATCGCAACGACCACCTGACGATGTTGACCGTCCCGACCGGCACAAGAGAAGGGGATGTAGAAAGCATCTTCACTCTGAATTACCAAACCGGACAATTAGTCGGCGCGACGCTGGACCCTAATACCGGACGCTTCACCCGCTTCTACCGTCGGGACATCAAACCCGACTTCGGCGTGAGTCCCCAAGCCAAACCGCTGTATACGATGTCTGCTGGAACGGTGCCGTTTTCCCGCACCGGAAAGATCCAGGCAGCCGATGGCGTCCTCTATATTTCGGAACTCAATTCAGGGCAAGTGGCTGCATACGCATATCCCTTTAGCCCTTCGGACAAAGTTCTCCCGACGATGCCGATCGGGCTGCTGGATGTTTTCGCTTTTCGGGAAGTGAATCCCGCGAACTGATTGCGTCAGGCGAATAAAAAAACTCCCTCGATCTGAAATCGAGGGAGTGATGAATCTGACTGAAACTTGAGGCAGACGAATCAAACGAGTTCGCCGTTAAGACTGCGAGCCAATCGCTTAAGAATGGTAGCTTCGATCTGACGGACTCGCTCACGTGTCAGTCCGAGTGTTTCGCCGATCTCCTTAAGCGTCATTGGTTCCGTGTCATCCAACCCGAATCGCATTTTCAGAATCGCCGCATCGCGAGGATCCATTTCTTCCATCAATTGGTAGACATGTTTGAGATTGTCATTCTCGATCATCTCTTCCTGGGGGGCTTTCACACGCTCATCAGGGACGAGATCTCCGAGCGACAGCCCCTCATCGGAATTATCAGACGATTTGGGAGTAGAATTATGAAGCTTGATCGCCTTCTTGATAATTCTCAGCTTCTTTTTGGAGATATCGAGCTTCTTGGCAATTTCTTCGTGGGTCGGTGTTCGTCCTAATTCGTCCTGCAGGTGGGCCGACATCTTCCGCCATTTCGACAATAACTCAACCATATAAGCGGGAATACGAATCGTCTTGGCCGAGTTGACGATGGATCGCTTGATCGACTGTTTGATCCAGTAACTGGCGTAAGTACTGAAACGGGTATTCATCGTGGGATCAAATCCCTCGACAGCACGCATCAGTCCAAGATTGCCTTCCTCGATCAGATCTTGAATCTGTAAGCCTCGACCTGTGTAAGAGCGGGAGATATTAACGACCAGTCGAAGATTCGCGCGAACCATACGGTCGCGAGCCTCCAGATCACCCGACTGAACTCGATAGGCGAGCTCTTTTTCCTCATCGGCTGTTAGCAGAGGAGTTTGATTGATCTCTCGAAGATAAGTCTCCATAGGGGATTGGACAGACTTCGAACGAGTTCGAGTTGCTTGCATGGATGTTCCGTTGCTGAAAGATTTTCGCTATGAACCAATTTTTCTGTCGACAAAGCGGCAAACTCCGTGTTTACCTTTCCATCCTGTTGCTATTGTCTCCAGACGCAAACGGCCATCCATCCTGCGGCCTATTTCAATTATCGGATGATAGGTTTGCTATATCGAATCGAACTTTCAGGGAGTTTCTTCTTGACGAGAAAAAAAATTCCAAAGTTGTGATTTTAAGGGGAGTGCTGATCAGCCCGGATATACCCACCATTCTCCCTACATTACTTAACGATCAGATCTTTCTCAGCCTCGAAAATCTGTGCAACCTTGCTGGAAGAAAAAGTACATAAGTTATACAAAATTCACACTTTACAAATAAAAAAGGGCTGGTTGACCAACCAGCCCTTCGGGTCTTTGATCAATATAAAACGTGATTATTCAGAGGCAGGTTCCTCTTCATCCTCATTATCAATATTTCCTTCGCCAGAATCATCAGGAGTTTCCTGATTTTCTGAAGAATCTGCTTCTTCTTCAGACTCTGACTCAGCCTGCGGCATACTGAACAGTGGGCCAGCACCTCCGCCGGTTCCACCTTTCAATTCTTCCCGAGGAGCTCCCGACGTCGGCTCTCCTGCTGCCTGAGCGGCGATTTCTTCGGGAGTTGCATCGAGCTTGAGGCTCAACCCAATCTTCCGTTCTGCCGTATCGACCCGCAAAATCCGAACTTCGATCTCTTCACCGACGTTCACTATTTCTTCGGGATTTTCGACTTCGTCCGTTCCCAACTCGGAAACGTGCAACAGTCCTTCGAGCTCTTCTTCCAATTCCACAAACACTCCAAAGTTCGTGATCTTGGTGACGGTCCCTTTGACAATCGTCCCTGGCTGATACTTCTCGGGGATACGGGTTTCCCAAGGGTCTTCGTCCATCTGCTTGAGCCCCAGAGCAATCCGTTTCCGATCTTCATCGACCGAAATCACAAGACACTCGATCTCGTCTCCTTTTTTCAACATTTCGTTGGCATGGGAGATTTTTCGGGTCCAGGACATATCGCTCACGTGCAACAGACCATCAACACCTTCTTCAAGCTCGATAAAGGCACCGTAGTTGGTCAGGTTGCGCACAGTTCCTTTGACCTTGGAGTCGGGCGGATACTTCTCGGCCACTTCGTCCCAGGGATTCGGTTGTGTCTGTTTCATACCGAGAGAAATCTCTTTCTTGTCGGTATCGATATTTAACACAACAACTTCCACCTCATCGCCGACATTGACCATTTCACTCGGATGATTAATCCGCTTGGTCCAGGACATTTCGGAAATGTGAACGAGACCTTCGATGCCGTCTTCCAGTTTGACGAAGGCACCGTAAGACATAACGTTGACCACTTCGCCTTTGACGGTCGAACCGACCGGATATTTGGTCTCGACATTGTCCCAAGGTGACGGGAATTTCTGTTTGAGCCCCAAGGCGATTTTCTCTTTGACGCGATCGATATTGAGAATCTTCACCTCGATCTCTTCATCGATTTTCACCACTTGGCTCGGATGGTCGATCCGTTTCCAGGACATATCGGTGATGTGCAGCAAACCGTCCAGTCCACCGAGGTCGACGAACGCCCCGAAGTCGGCGATGTTTTTGACAACTCCCTTGCGCAAATCGCCTTCTTTGATCTCATCCAGCAATTTCGCTTTCAGTTTGTTGCGGGCTTCTTCGATCAGTTTGCGGCGAGAAACCACGATATTTCGGCGGGATTCATCAATTTTCAGGATCACGCACTCGATTTCCTGTCCGATGTAGTCGCCAATATCGGGTGGTCGGCGAATATCGACCTGACTCGCCGGCAAGAAGACCGGGACACCAATATTGACCAGCAATCCGCCTTTGATTTTGCGAGTGACTTCCCCCACCACTTCGTCGCCTTCGGCGTGTGTGGAGATGATTTTTTCCCATTCGCGTTGACGATCGGCTTTACGCTTCGAGAGGAGAATGATTCCCAATTCATCCTCAAACTCTTCGAGCAGCACTTCGATTTTATCTCCCACTTCGGGGAGTTCGTCGTCATTTTCCCATTCGTCCCGTTGGACGATGCCTTCGCTCTTATATCCAATATCGACGACGACTTCATCGTCATCGATGCGAACCACGGTCCCTTCGACAATCTCGTTGATTTCGTAGGTTTCCGCGCGTTCTTCGTAAATTTGATCCATTTCAGAAGAGCTGGAGACATCCAACCCTTCCAAGCCACCTTCGATCTGCAAATCGAGCTCTTCGTCTCCGATTGCAAATTCGCGTTCTAACTGACGATCTACCATGGTGTCATAATCCCGAGCATTGCCGTAACGGACCAGATTCCGAAAGGCGCTCTTCTGTCTGAAAAGAGGTCTCCCACTTCGAGGTACGGACCCTCCGCACCACCACCGAAAATGGGTATCCCGGTAAGGATAGCAAAAGCCCGCCGGGATCTGCTAGCGAGATCGTCCCCGATTTCAGCAAAAACCGTAGGTTTCAAACATTTTTTGCCCCCTGTGGATGTCCCGCCGATCAGAACGAAGGGGTGGGATGAATGACCGATTTGCTGCTTTTCTGAGCCTGCTGGATGACTTGCCAAACCGCATGAAGTTCGTCCGCATCTCGCGCCACACGAAGCTGCAATTGATGAGTCACCGAGGCCCCCCCGTCTATCGACTTGAGGCGTCCCGCTTGACGCTCCTCAGAGCGATGGTTCGGAAAGTCGGTGCATGGCTCCATCCCGGTCACATAGCCATCCTGGTGGGGAAGTGTGTTCTTCCACAACGCCAGAAAAGGCAAAGTCTCTGTTTGGAAGGTCAGGTGCAAACCGATGTTCTCAGCCTCATTTTGAAGCAGTATTTGCCCATTTCCATCGTCGTCTGAAGCAGGCTTAAAGAAGTAAACCTGCTCCGCGTAACCCATTTCAGGAGGTTGATAGCGATTCCAGGTCTCAACACCTTCAGCCCCCCGTTCATCTCGAGGAGACATTTCGGTAAACGGAACAAGCACTTCAGAATCATCTGACAAAAATGGAGCCCCTTGGTTGATATGATACAACAACTCGTATTCCTGAGGCACCGCTGCGCAATTCGTCACAGTGTCTTCGATCTGAATCGTCGGCTGACCGGCATACAGGGTCACTTTGGAGGTTAAGCGAAGATTCGTTCCGAACATCGAGGATTCATCCACAACCCCCGTCAAAGTGAGACGCCCCGTTTCGTCATCGATTTCCAGGTGAACCTCATGAGCCGCCAGATTGGCAATCTTGCCGTGCAGTGTGAGTGGGCTGCCATCCTCATCCGGTCCCGGCGGCCCATTAAAAGCCAATCCACAGCGGCAAATCCACTCACTGAATCCATCCAGCCAGCCGATCTGCCCTCGTCCTTCGAGGTTAACGAGGCTGGGGTGAACAGGCAATTTGACGGGAGAGTCCCATCCCAACCGGAGCCCATTGCATTCTCCCTTCCAGATGCCCATGCCTCGAGTCGGCAGGAGATCCAGTTCCAGCACCCCATTATTGATCGTCACCACATCGATGCCGTCCGACATCCCTCCTCGCATTCGCCGCAACTCCACGAACCAACTCTCTGTTTCCGCTAACTGAGGACCAGTCTCTGCGGAAAGTTCCCAAGCGGGTTTTCCGACCTTTTGAGAGACATTGAGAAGTTCAAATTGATGCAAAGCCATAATCGAATCTTTCCGTTGCGAGCTGCTGTGAGGTCTCATCCGAAGATCGGGGATGCTCCGGATCCGGATTTACAGATTTTGCCATCCTATCGGGCAAAAATTCCGGGATCCAATCCCCCATAGTCGCTTTTTTCACCGTAAATCTGATAAAACAGACACATAACACGATCTTATCCAACGAATTATCTGATAGGGCAATATGACGGAATCCGCTTCATCACCTACCCCACAGGATTCGGCTTCCCCTGCGACCGAGCAGGGCGGAGAACTCCACGACGGCTCAGCCTCCGTGGTCAAGGACCAACCTCGCCCCTTTTCGTCCGCATGGTACACCCACCTGAAATCAACCTTGGGTGAAGTTGCCTGTCAGCAACTTGGCTTTTACGCGATCCCCGATCACCTGACTCTTTCGGTCGTGATTCCGGTTTACAACGAAGAAGCCACTCTGGAAACCATCCTGTCTCGGGTTTGTGCCGTCCCCATCAAAAAGGAAATTGTTCTGGTCGATGATTACAGCCAGGACAAATCGGCCGAAATCATCGAATCGCTCAAGCAGAAATACGCCGACGATCCGATGAATACCGTCCAATCCTACAATCACGGCCGCAATCGGGGAAAGGGGGCCGCCATTCGCACCGGTTTCGAAAGAGTGACCGGTGACATCGTCATCATCCAGGATGCCGACCTCGAATACGATCCTTCCGAATATCCGCGTCTGATCCAGCCGATCGTCGAAGACAAGGCGGATGTCGTCTACGGCAGCCGCTTTCTCGGAGATCAGCCTCACCGGGTTCTCTATTATTGGCATTATCTAGGAAACAAATTCCTGACGATGCTTTCCAACTGTTTCACCAATCTGAATCTGACCGACATGGAAACCTGTTTTAAGGTCTTTCGTCGGGAAGCCATCCAGAACATGCTCCCCACTCTGAAACAGGATCGATTCGGCATCGAGCCGGAGTTAACGGCAAAAATCGCTCGACGACATTATCGCATTTTTGAGATGTCCGTCAGTTACTCGGGCCGAACTTATGACCAAGGGAAAAAAATCGGCTGGAGAGACGGCTTCAAGGCGCTCTATTGCATCGTGCGGTACGGTTTCGCCGACTGACGGAAATCCACTACAATTCAAATCAATCCGCGATGCGATCATCCGTCCCATGGAGAGATCGTATCCAGGCATCAATCGACTTCGAAATCGACGAGATCGCTGCGAATCTGAACTGTTCGCGGTGTTTATAGAAAACTGAGAATATGGCATCGCAACCAGACTCCAATCCCACACCTCAAGATTCGCAACCTCCCAAGAAACCCTCGCGGAAAACTCCGGATCCTTCGGACGACGATCAACGCCCGCCGTTTCCGATCCCCTGGGTCCTCATCATGGTTCTGGGGGTGATCCTTGTTTTTTACATGTTCCAGGAGAATCCGCGTTCCCACGGAAATTCCGTCAGCTACGACTTCTTCCTTTCCCAGCTCGAAGAGGATAACGTCAAGTCGGCGACGATCTACAACGACAAAAACCTCCTCACGGGAACCTGGAAAAAAGCCCCCGTCAATCCCCAGAAGTCTTCCGAAAAGCTATCAGAAGACTTCAACGTCGATCTGCCCGCGTCAGTCACGCAAGACACCAAATTCGCGGACTCACTGGTCGCCAAAGGAGTCGAAACACGCGCCAAATCGAATCAGGACAGCGGAGGAGAACTCCTCTTCCTCTGGATGCTGGGACCGTTGATGATCATCGCGTTTTTCTGGTTCATGATGCGCCGCAACTCCGATCCGGTCGGAGGCGGAATGCTCGGGAACTTTACGCGCAGTCCCGCTAAGCGATTCCGCGCCGATGACAAACAAACCACGTTCGACGATGTCGCCGGCATGGAACAGGCCAAAAAAGAACTCATGGAAGTGGTCGAGTTCCTCAAAAACCCAGAGAAATTTCTCAAACTCGGAGCCAGCATTCCCAAAGGAGTGCTCCTGATGGGCTCACCCGGAACCGGAAAAACTCTAATGGCAAGAGCGACCGCCGGTGAAGCGGGAGTTCCGTTTTATTCCATCAACGGTTCGGAATTCATCCAGATGTTTGTTGGCGTGGGAGCCAGCCGGGTCCGCGATCTTTTCAAAACCGCCAAAGAAAACTCCCCCTGTATTCTGTTCATTGACGAAATCGACGCTGTGGGTCGCGAACGCGGTGCAGGACTCGGGGGCGGCCACGACGAACGGGAACAAACGCTGAACCAGATTCTCAGTGAAATGGACGGTTTCGAGCAATCGGAAGCAGTGATCGTAATCGCCGCCACCAACCGGCCTGACGTTCTGGATCCCGCACTCCTGCGACCGGGACGTTTCGACCGTCATATCACGATTGATAAGCCAAGTCGAAAAGGTCGGGTCGGCATCCTGAAAGTCCATACGCGACACGTCCCTCTGGATGACAGTGTCGATCTGGAGAAAATCGCCGGATCGACGATCGGTTTTTCCGGCGCGGAACTCAAAAATCTGGTCAACGAAGCGGCTCTCTTCGCCAGCCGACGAAATTCCAGTCGCGTCACGCTTGAAGATTTTGAAGCGGCACACGACCGCGTCTTAATGGGAGTCGTACGCGAAGACACCATCAATGAAGACGAGCGGAAATATACGGCGTACCACGAAGCAGGTCATGCTCTGATTGCCTGGTTGCTTCCGGAACTCGACCCGCTCCATAAAGTCACGATTGTGCCGCGAGGCCGCGCGCTCGGCGTAACCCAGTTGATGCCCAATGAAGAACGGTTCAATGTGGGCGAACGCAAACTCCACTCTCAACTCGCCATGATGCTCGGAGGCCGGGCGGCAGAAAAACTGGTGTTCGATGAGTATTCCGCGGGCGCCGAAGACGATCTCAAACGCGCCACCAGTTTAACCCGAAAAATGGTGGCCCATTGGGGCATGAGCGACAAAATCGGGCCAGTCGCCTTCCGACAAGGCGAGGAGCATCCGTTCCTCGGCAAGGAAATTCACGAACATCGCCAATTCTCCGAAGAGACCGCGCGAGAAATTGACATGGAAGTTCAACGCGTCCTCCATGAAGCTCAATCGCGAGCCACTGAACTCCTGAAGGATAATCGCAATAAATTGGACGCCATCGCGAACAGCCTGCTGGAGGAAGAATCCCTCAACAGCGAAGAGGTCACCAAGCTGATCGGTCAGTCCGCGCAGTCTCTGAAGGTCAAGGAACAGACTTCTCAGGAATCCGACGAGGCGGAAACGACACAAGAAGAATCTCAGCCCTCAGATTCCAACAATTCTCCCTCCAATTCGCAAGAAGAATAGTTCCACAAGCGAAACACACTATCCACCGGGAGGAGTCCTCATGCATCAATTGACGAGACTTTCCATCGCGGGTTACCTCTTGCTCAGCCTCGCCCTCAATTGCAGCTCCGCGGCAGAAGCCGCAGAAACGTTTCTCGACCTTCCCGACTCTTTTGAAGTGACTTTCGAGCCGACAGAACAAGAGAAGAATGTTCCCGAGCGTTTTCAGCTCCAGCGTCATACGTTCCCATCGCAAATCGAACCCGATAAAACACGCGGACCCGTCAGATCATTCAAGGTGACTTTCCCCTCTCCCGTCACGACTGAAAGTGAGGCAAACAATACTGTCCACGGAGAATATTTTCTCCCCGCGGGAGAAGGACCGTTTCCGGCGGTTGTCGTCTTACACATTCTAGGTGGCGAATTCCCACTGTCGCAGGTGATGGCCAATTCGCTCGCCCACAAAAAAGTTGCCGCCCTGTTTATCAAGATGCCGTATTACGGCGAACGACGCGCACCCGACAATCGACGACGGATGATCTCGCGCATCCCGGAACAGACCGTCGAAGGAATGACGCAGGCCGTTCTCGACATCCGCCGGGCAGCCGCCTGGTTGCGAGCCCGTCCGGAGGTAGACCAAACTCGCTTAGGGATCACCGGAATCAGCCTCGGGGGAATCATGTCCGCCTTGTCGGCCCCTGCCGAGCCCACTTTTCAAAAAGTTGCCATTTACCTCGGTGGCGGTAATCTGGCCGAGATCCTGTGGGGACTCGATCATTCGGAAGCACGTCAATTTCGCGGACAATGGAAAGAGCAGGGCGGAAGCCGGGAATCGTTCATCAATTTGATGCAACCGGTCGATCCCGCTACCTACGGACACCTGCTCCGCGGTCGCGATGTCCTGATGGTCGCCGCGCGAGAGGACAAAGTCGTTCCTCCCGCCGCGACACTCGCCCTCCGTCAGGCAATCGGTCCGCACGCGAAACTGGTCTGGCTGAATGCCGGCCACCTCAGTTCGGCCAAGTTTCTCCTGGGAGAGATCGTCCGCATCCAGAACTTTTTCCAGAACTGGGACAACGAATCTGAATAGACGTTCTAAGTTATTTGTCTTTTGACTCTCCGTCCTTCTTGTCTGCAGATTCTTCTTCCGCCGGCTTCTCCGCAGACGGATCGGGTGTCGTTTCCGGCTTGTATTCGTGATCTCGTTTCCGTAACACGACAGCCTTCTCGATCACATCATCCTGTTTGATGTCGCGAACGACATCCAGCCCTTCGATCACGCGCCCGAACACCGTGTGATTATACTCTGTGCCATTGTTCGGATTGAGATGAACAGTCGGCCGATGGGTAATGAAGAATTGGGAACCTCCCGTATCTTTACCGGCGTGAGCCATACTGAGCGATCCGCCAAAATGCATACGGGCATTTTCATTGAAGCATTCGCATTTGATGGTATAGCCGGGACCGCCGAGACCGTCATCGCTGGGATCGTCGTTTTTGGAATTGGGGTCACCCGTCTGAACCATGAAGTTGGGTTCCACTCGATGAAACTTGATGCCGTTATAAAATCCGCTTTCCACTAAAGAGATAAAATTCGCAACGGTGTTGGGGGCTTCATTTTCGAACAGTTCGACGACAATTTTGCCTTTGCTGGTGGTGAGTTCAACACGAGGCAGCTTCTCCCCCTCGGGGGCATTCGCTTCCTGCTCGCGGATTTCCTGCTCTTTCTTCCACAGCTCGACACACTCTTTGGCATCGCCGAAGAACCGGCCTCCGGTATTGAAATCAAGAACTCCCTTTTGATCGGCCTGGCTCAGGAGTTCGACAGCCTTTTCAAAGTGATTGTCCGCAAAGTTGGCCGCTCCACCAAGATTCAGTACGAGGTCCGAAGTTATCCCCGCTTCCAGTAATTTGTCGGCAACGTTGACTGCTCTCGTATAGTCGCCACTCCGCCAGGCGTTTTGAAGGACAAACTCAGCGGCTTCCATGTTATCAGGATTCTGCTGGTAAATTTCGTCCGCCAGTTTGCTCATTTCCGGGGAGACCTCCAAGGCGAATTCATCCACCAGACTTTGAAATTGAGCTCGAATTTGGCGTTTTTCTTCAACCGAGGCCGCAGAAAACGACTGACGCAACCCAGCCAGAGTTTCGGCGATTTCTTTCTTGCGAGCCGATAACTTCTCCCACTCGGCTTTGGGATCGGTGGAGGATTCTGGCGTCTCTGCGGCCGCTTCCGGCTTGTCGGAGTCTGTCTCCTGCAATCCCCACGACCGACCTGAATTGAGCAAGAGAATACCGACGATAAGCAGAGCAAGAGAGTAAATCGGGCGACGCATAAGAATCCTCCTGATGGTGTGATGTTTTCCAGATTCTAGAGAACTGACTCGGGCGAGAAAAGGGTGGCCGCTGTCGTTTCCCATGAACCGAATGAAACCTGCCCGCTGTGGTTGCGGCATCAATTTACAGCCCTCTATAATGGAAGCAAGCCTGAATCGTTCGCTGCTCACGTCCTGAAAACTATTGCGAGGAAAATGTCGTGCTCGTCCATATGGAACTCTCGCGGATCATCATCAGCGAAATCGGAGACAAACAGGCGATCTTTCTGAATGAGGTGGATGGCGACCGCACAATGCAGATCGTCATCGGCTTTTTCGAGGCGACCAGCATTGACCGCCGCGTCTCCCAGGATCCGCAGCTCTCACTCGGTCGCCCCATGACACACGAATTGATGAAGTCGATCATCGATCAACTGGGCGGCGAAGCGCAGGACATCGTGATCAATCAGATCGTCGAGCACACCTACTACGCCGTCATCCGCATCAAGCAGGGGGACGAAACGGTCGAGATCGACGCACGCCCCAGTGACGCCGTCGCTCTCGCCATGCATTACGATCCGCCTCTCCCGATCTACGTGGAAGAGGAAGTCCTCGAACTGTCGGTCTGAGGAACAACTCTAGTTGCACTCCGCGACCAGCGGCCCCGCGAGTTCCGTCAGGAAGAACAGACGCCCCGGCTGAGTCGGCATATAGGTCGAGGGAATCCAAGTGGACGGCTTATGCCGCAACGTCATCCAAAGTGACAAACCCTGCCATTGCATCCCGCGCGAAAGTGTCCCGTCCGCACCGCCGATGATCTTATCGACACCCAGGAAACATCCCGGACCGATCGTATTCGCGTAAGCAGGAACCAGCGTGGTCCGGCTTTTGAAACTGGTGATCGCGTTCTGTTCGATGGTGAGGGGATGCAGTTTCGCACCGATGCGGTGCGTATCCGCTTTCCACGCTTTTTCGGAATCATACTCGGCGGCGAAATGCGGTTCCCAGAAGGCGATGTGACAGACGCGACCGATACCGAAAATCACCGCATGCATCGCCCCTTTTGATTTCAGCTCCCCAATTTTGTCGCCGTAAGTGGGGAGATTCTTTTTGGTGGCGAAATTCCGTTGTTTCTTGGGGACGGTCAGTTTGCCGAGCGGGCCGTAAAACGCCTGCTCCATCGCGTATTGAAACGCTCCGGTGTTATTGGCGGGGAGAGTCTTCCCGTCAGCGTCCGACCATTCATCCATATTGAAGCCATGCACGTGCTTGCAGGAGACGTTCCACTCGGTCAGAAAGTAAACCGCCCATCGATACATCCCCATCGGACCGACTGGCAGAATGAGCGCCAAGTCCCGACCTTCGTCGGCGGCCTGCTTGATCGTCATGGCAATCTCATGACCGAGCATCATGTCGAAATCGGTAACCGATTCGCAGGGGACCGGCTCAAACTTTTTATGCCACCACGTCTGCCGCTTGGTAATCGTGCTCGGATCGTCATCCACGCAGGCGTCAATCTTCGCCAGATCCCATCCTTCGGGAAAGAAATCTTCCATCAACGATCCAGACAACGTACTCAACAAATCCATCAGGGGCTCTCCTGGTTGTAACTCTCGGCGTTCGCGCGGCAGCACTGCGTGCAAATCGCATATTGTATCAGTCAGACAAACAATACCCGTTCCGCGGGTATGAACGCTATCAAAATCGGAATGCATCGAATTTGCAAGACGTAGAAAATCGAAACGAGTGGATCTTCCGGGATTCCAGTTGCCCCGCTCGGTATCCGAAGCTTAAATAGAGGATGGTTGATTTGTCGACTTCGACATTCAGACTCCAACCTCAGATACCTGCCCAAGTTGATTAAACCCACGTGATTTTCCCACATTGACAAAGTCGATCTCTCCGGGAGTTCATCGACTTCAGCAACCGCTTCCCTAGGACATTCTTCTCCATGAACACGACTGTTAAAGCCTTTCTCATGATGCTATCGGTTGCCGTTTGTGCGGGTGTTTCCTACGCCGTCTATCAGTATAGCGAGCTGAAATCTCAAACCGCGGAGACCAAACGGGAGAAAGTCCCTCAAGCGGTGGAAGTCATCACACTCCAGCAACAGCCGATCTCCGACCGGATCGAACTGGTGGGAACCCTCCAACCGAATGCGGCCACCACGCTGCGTCCCAAAAGCAACGGCTACATCACCGAAATCCGTCACGACATCGGTGAATTCGTCGAGGCCGAAGAAGTTGTGGTGGAACTCGACAAATCACGTGCCCATGAAATGGTGGCTCAGGCGGAAGCGGCCTTGAAAGTCAGCGAAGCCCAACTCAAAGCCAGCCAGACACAACTCAAGGAACAACAAGACAATCTGAGCCGCATTCAAAAACTGTACGAATCGAATGTGGTCACCAAACAGGAACTCCTCACTGCCGAATCGCAAAAGAAGCTTGCCGACGCTGAGGTCGAACTGAATCAGGCCATGGTCGATCAGGCGAAATCTGCGGTCCTCAGCGCCAAGATCGACTTGAAGGAATGTTCGATTGCTACCACGATGCCGGGCTACGTCGCGGAACGTTTTGCCGAACCGGGCGACCTGGCCGACTCCGCCACCATTCTGATGCGTCTCGTCGATATCTCCTCGGTGTATACCGTGGTGAACGTCACCGAGCGGGATTACGACAAGATTAAAGAAAATCAGACCGCCCGGATCGAAGTCGACGCCTATCCCGGCAAATCATTCGAGGGATTCGTCGAATCGATCGCGCCGCAAATCGATATCGAGACGCGCACCGCCGCCGTCAAAATTCGCATCGAGAATGAAGAATCGTACCTGAAGCCCGGCATGTACGCCCGCGTCTCTTTGTTGTGCGGCGAACGTCCCGAAGCAAACGTGATTCCGCTGGCGACTGTTCTCGAAGAGAACGGCAAGCCGTACGTCTATGTAGTCGATCCCAAAACTTCAACCGCGAACAAACAAATCATCGAAAAGGGAATCATCGACGGGAATCTGGTTGAAGTCAAACAGGGGCTCTCGACAGACGATCGGATCGTCACTCTCGGCAATCGTCTGATCACCGACGGCGAAACCGTCACCGTCATGGAAAGTCCCGTCGAGCAGTATGCCTTTCGCGACGCGGAAGTCGATCAAGATCCCACCTCAGATTCCGCGGCGGAGTAGACACTCATGAATCTCACTCGACTTGCCGTCAATCGCCCCATCACGACCTTAATGTCGTCGCTGTTGGTGATCCTGCTGGGTGTCGTCGCGCTCCGTAAACTGTCGGTCGACCTGATGCCCGATCTGGAATTCCCGACTGTCTCCGTCTCCACGGTCTATCGAGGGGCCGGTCCGGAAGAGATCGAAAACCTGATCACCCGCCCGCTCGAACAGGTTCTCGGCTCGGTCAATGGGGCCGAACGACTCTCCTCCAGCAGTCTCGAAGGAAGCAGCAATATTCGGGTTCAATTCACCTGGGGGACCGATCTGGACGCCGCCATCGGCGATATGCGACAAGCGATCCAGAAAGTCACCCCCAATTTCCCCGAAGAAGTCGAAGAACCCTATATCCGACGTTACGACATCGCCGACCAGCCGATTCTCTATCTGGGACTCACCAGCGACAAACCGGCGCTCGAAGTGAGTCAGATGGCGGAAGACACCATCCTGCCGCAACTGGAACGACTCGACGGTGTCGCTCGCGTCAGTCTGCGGGGGCACACGATTCGAGAAATCCAGATCAACATTCGACGCGACAAGCTCGAAGCCCTCGACCTCGGCGTCAATGAAGTAATCCAGTCCCTGCAACTCGACAACGTCAACCAGCCCGCCGGCGATTTCGACGAAGGGCACCTGCAACTGCTCGTTCGCAGTCGTGGGGAGTATCGCAGTCTCGAGGAGATTGAAAATACGGTCGTCCGACAGACTCCCGAGGCCGTCGTTCGGATCGGAGACATCGCCACCATCATCGACGGCGAGGAAGAGCGAACGGAACTGACCCGCGTCAACGGTGAGCCGGGAATCATGGCCTACATCTTCAAGCAGGCGGGAGCCAACACCATCGACGTCGCCGACAGCGTCCACGAAGCAGTCGCCCGCATCAACCAGTCTCTGCGGGGAGCGTTTCTCACGATTCGTTTCGACAAATCCGACTACATTCGCGACGCCATCACGAACGTCAAAAAGTCCGCCGTGCTGGGGATGGGGCTGGCGGTGATTGTCCTGATCCTGTTCCTGCACAGCTTCCGCAGCACTCTGGTGATCGGAATTTCGATGCCCCTCTCGGTGCTGTTTACTTTTGTCCTGATTTACTTCAACGGTTTCACGTTGAACATGGTCTCCTTCGGAGGACTGGCACTCGGCATCGGAATGCTGGTGGATAATTCGATCGTGGTACTCGAAAACATTTATCGGCGACGCGAAGAGGGAATCCCGATTCGGGAGGCCGCGATCGTCGGCACGAACGATGTCTCCTCCGCCATCATCGCCTCCACCATCACCACTCTGATCGTTTTCGTTCCGTTGATGTTCATCGACGGAACGACGGGCTTACTTCTCCATCAACTCGCGGCCGTCGTGGCGTATTCTCTCATCTGTTCTCTCATTGCGAGTTTGACGCTGACCCCGGTTCTGGCGGCGTACTGGTCGGCTGACGATTCACAACAGTCTCGAAAAACTCCCATCGCCCTTTTCCACGCGATGAATCGCGGAATCCTGCGGCGTGTGGAAGCGTCTTACGAAAAGTCCTTATCGCTGTGCCTCAATCACCCCGGAGTGACCGGGTTTTTCCTGTTGCTGATATTCAGCATTGCTATCGGCTTGCGGCCGTTCGTAGGAACCGAATTCCTGCCGACCGCCGACGAAGGAGGACTCTTCGTCAACGCCACCATGACTCCCGGAATTCAGCTACCGACGCTCGACCGACAGGCCGCTCACGTCGAGCAGGCGATCATTAAGACGGTTCCCGAGATGGTCATGATGTCGTCGTTTATCGGCGATGGAGCCGACGAGGCGGACGACTGGAACGAGGCCCGCGTGATCATGAACGTCTCCTCACGCAGCGAGCGCGACCGAACTATCGAAGACATCCGCAAAGTCGTCCAGGAGGAAATCGGCCAGCTTCCAGGAACGAAAGTCACCGTCCGCGCCCGGACCGACAACGGCATGGGACGACTGCTCCGGATGCGGGGAACCGGATCGAGCGAAGGAAATATGGTCGTTGAAATTCGCGGACACAATCTCGAAGCCGCCCGCGCCATCGCCGAGAAGATGTTCGCCGCCATGTCGGCCACCCCCGGTCTCATTAACGTCGAATTGGACCGTCGCAACGCTCGCCCCGAACTCTCCGCCAATATCGATCGCTCCAAAGCCGGCTATCTCGGCATTCGCGTCGGCGATATCACACAAGCTCTCGAAACGACGATTCGCGGCACCGAAGCGACCGTCTTCCGCGAAGACGGCCACGAATATAATATCCTCGTCCGTCTGCAGGAAGACGACCGCAATCACATGGAAGACATCCAGATGGTCGGCGTCTCCACACCCGGCGGACAGGTCATCCCGCTGAAAAGCCTCGTCGATTTCCAGAAAGAAGAATCCCAGGTTCAAATCGACCGCCTCGACCAGCAACGACTCATCAGCGTCTCCGCGGAAGTGGAGGAACGTCCGCTCGGCGATGTGGTGAAAGACTTGCAAGCGGAAATCGACGCGCTCGCGCTTCCGGATGGAATCACCGTCAATATCGCCGGCGACTGGGAAGAACAGCAGGAAGCCTTCCAGTCATTGCTGTTCGGGTTCATTCTGGCAATCGTGATGATGTATATGGTGATGGCGTCGCAATTCGAATCGCTCATCGATCCCCTGTTAATCCTCTGTTCGGTTCCGCTGGGAGCCATCGGAGTGATCGCTGTCCTCGTCTTCACCAACACCACTCTCAACGTCCAGTCCTACATCGGCATCGTGATGCTCGCCGGAATCGTCGTGAATAACGCGATCGTACTGCTCGACTGCATCAACCAAATTCAACGCGACGAACCGCACCTCAGCCGCAAAGAAGTCCTTCTGAAAGCGGGGCGCCGTCGTTTCCGTCCCATCGTCATGACCTCGCTCACCACCATCCTCGCCATGCTGCCGATTTCGCTCGGCTGGGGAGAGGGGGGAGAGCTACAGGCTCCGATGGCCCGGGTCGTGGTGGGAGGACTCGCTTCCTCGGCCCTGATCACACTCATCGCCATCCCGATTCTGAGCCTCTCCTTTGGACAACAACCCAAGCCGGATGCCTCGGCCTGAAGTCTACTTCACAATCTCCGCTCCGCGGGCTTTCATCCCGTGCCACGGACCGTGCGAATACTCTTTCGGATTCGTGTACCTGGATAAATCTCGCACCGCGATCACCCGACAATTCTGCGATTTTAGAAACCGCATGTAGATTAAGAACTGCTCCTCAGGTGTATTCACCCAGGGATGCTCGGCTTCCGGGACGCCATGAAATTGCAGCACCACAAATTCGCCCGGCTTCCACTTCTTCACAGCCGCCATCACGTTGTCGAGTTTCCAGGTCGGTCGCGCATCGGCGGTCGTCGGGATGAATAACGGATGATCGAGATCCGGGTCATACGTCGGTCCGTCACCAATTTTGTACGGCGACTCCGGTTCGGTACCACGCCGCGCGAAGAGAATACCGTGCTGTTGGAGAATGGGAACCGCTTCTTCACAAATCGCATTACCGGGCCAGGCAAATGTCACCGGCTTGGGAATGCCGTGCTTCTGGCACTGCTGTTCGATGCCCGTGAGTTGCTCGTCGAGTTTCTTGTAGTTCTTCGGTCTGATGCCGAGATGATCGCGGGTGTGATTGCCGATCTCGAAGCCGTCGTCGTGGAGTTGCTTGATCTCCTCCCACGTCATGTAGGCGTCTTTGTTCGTTTTGAACGTGAAGCCTTCAGTGATGTAGAACGTCGCGCCGAAGCCAAATTCCTTCAGAATAGGCCGCGCGATGGTGTAATGCGACTTCACCGAGTCATCGAACGTCAGGACGACGACAGGACGCTGATCGTCGGCGGTCTCGGTACACGATGGCTTCCCGGCCTGAGCCGTCACCACGAACAAACAGAGCAGGGGAGTGAGCATGGTTTTGATGTATGAATATTTCATGCGGTTATTTTAACCACGAATAAAGCGAATGACACGAATGATTTTTGGCCACAAAAAACGCCAAAAGGCACGAAAAGAAAGAAAACAAAACGCTCATCTCCACGAATCATCGCTAATGACTTTTGAACCTGATCAGTGAAGATGAGCGAAGATCAGTGTTCCAAATATTTGCCTATTTTGCGCCCTCAATCATTCCAGTTTCCCCGCGGTTTTGGTCAGAAGCAAAGTGACAATAAACAATCCGATGCCCGAGCCGGCCAGCAACCCCCAGTACACTCTCCCCCAATACCAGAAAGAGAGCAAACTGGACACCGATCTTAACTCTCCTGCAGACAGATAAGCAGCGATAAAGATCAGACAACCAGAAAAAAACGTTCCCAGATAGGCCCAAATGCGAACGCCCAACATCCCCGAGGATACTACCACCAATCCGAAGGAACTCAGAATCATGAAGAGGGCTGCACGGCCCTCCGACCTCTCCAGAAAATACGGGAATGGATCGAAAGCGAACATGACCCAAAAGCAAGCAGCTATCACATAGAACAGGATCAACCCCAGACGAAGGAAAAAATATCTCTGCCACAGCATAAAACGTTCCTCTGCTCACTCGGCGTTCTCTGCGGTGATACAACATTCCTTGAGAATACCCGAACCAGTTCTACTCATCGAACATCGTCTCGATGTCCGATTCAAACCAAGCCAGGAATGCGTCGCATTGATACGCTCCACCCACAAAACCATCGCCATTCGTTGGTCCCTCCATGGGAATCACCAGATGGGCGTTGCGTGTGCGTGAAGTTTTCTGATGAACGGCCAGAAAGACATCGGAACGCTGAGTCGCGGGACGAAACTCAAGCCGCAGCGAGTACCCATCGACGGGAGATTCATGATTGGAATGAAACGGTTTGGATGAATCGAGTGTCTGCAAACCTTCCTGAATCTGTTGGGGATCGGTGAGTGAAATCACGGGCGAAAGCGGATCCAATTCCTGCCAACCAACATCGTTATAGCCAAAACGTTGAATCTCCATTTCCACCACATCGCCAGGGTCAAATTGCAAAGAAAGTTCATTCCAAACCGACCACCAGACGAAAAGGAGATGCGCTGCACCGACAGTCAAACCTACAATCCCAATGATCAACCACACACGCGGCGGCGTTTCATCGGGAAGCGGCTCATCGGAATCTCTGTTTCGCATTTTCCACCAGAACCAGAGAATGCCAATGGCGATACAGAGACAAATCGGCCCAGTGTATAAAAGCACGCCCCATCGACCAATCAGATCATTCGTCGTGGGGAATATGGTCAGACACACTGACATCGTCGACGATCTTGTTGCGAGAATGGTGGGTAAACTGTCAGAACGATCAGTTCACTTTAACCACGAATGAATCGAATTACACGAATGATTCATGCTCTTCGCGTTTCTTCCCGCCTCCGCGTCTTCGCGTCGAAACTGAATCCTACATCCTATTTCCTACCTCCTACCGTCACTCCGACAGCTGTCGAATGATATCTTCGACGCTTTCGAGTTGTTTCTTGTAGCCGGCGAGTGTCTCTCGTGCTTGGGCGACCACTTCTTCAGGCGCTTTGCTGACGAAGTTCTCGTTCGAGAGTTTGCCTTCCGTCGATTTGATCAGCTTCGTCATTTTCTCCTGCTCCTTCTTCTGACGGGCCAGTTCTTCCTCTTTGTCGATCAAACCTTCCAGCGGAATGTAGCCGTCGGCGTCATCCAGAGTGAAACTCGCGGAAGCGGGAGGCCGGGTGATGTCGGCACCGGCCGCTTCCAGAATGATGCGGGACAAATTCTCAAACTGTGCCGAGACGTCGCTTAAGTCGCTGGCGACTTCGTCGTTGCACTTCATGTAGAGTTTCATCGGCGTCGACGGCGGGATGTTGTAGACCGCACGGACGTTCCGAATCGCGACCACCGTCTCCTGCAGACGACCGAACCGCGCTTCGAGAGAACGATCCTGCCACGACTTGGGAACGGATTCGCTGTCAGGCCAGGGGGCCAGCGTCACCGACTCGGCCGCATCACTCGGTTCGAGCAGACCGCGCGACGGGCAGAGTTCCGCCAGTCGATGCCACAATTCCTCGGCAATGAACGGCGTAAACGGCGACAACAGGCGGAGCAGGGTATCCAGCACACCGACGAGCACGCGTTGCACGACCGGTTTCTGTTCGTCGTCGCGGAGACGCTGTTTGATCATCTCCAGATACCAGTCGCAGAACTCGTTCCAGATGAAGTCCCGCAGCGAACGGGTCGCCCCGTCGAACTGATACCGTTCCAGATACTGGTCCACTTCCTGCACCGTCGATGACAGGCGACTCAGAATCCAGCGGTCTTCGAGTCGCAGGTCGGCTTCGTCAATCGTGCCCGGTGTGTAATCTTCGAGATTCATCATCGCGAAGCGGGCCGCGTTCCAGAACTTATTGCAGAAGTTCCGACCATACTCAAACCGTTCCGAATCCATCGTCGCCATCGAGACATCGGGATCGGGGGTGTAGAGCGGTGTGGGAAACTGGCTTTCCTCTTTACACTTCGGGCAGACCATCGTCGGCTTCGGTTCGCCCTGCGGAATCGGGAACTCACCCTTCATCGAACTCGGCACCACCACGGTGATCGTATCGAGTTCGTAAAGTTTCGGATCGACCAGCGTCTCGCAGTGCGGACACTCGTAATTGATCGGCAGGCGGACATCCTGAGTCTCGCCGGCAAACGACGCAATCGTGAATCGAACCGCATCGGTCCCGTACTTGCCGATCAGATCGACCGGATCGACGCCGTTCCCTTTCGACTTGGACATCGTCTGCCCGAAGCCGTCCAGAATTTTCGGATGGACGTGAACGTGATGGAACGGAATGTCGCCCATGTTGTACAGACCGGTGAGCACCATCCGCGCGACCCACAGCGTGATAATGTCGCGGCTGGTGACCAGCACACTTTTATCACCGGGATAGAAGTAGGGGAGGACCTTGTTTTCTCCATCGCCCGAATCATCCGGTTCGCCATTGAGCGGCGGGTTGTGATCTTCATCGGGCCAGCCGAGCGTTTCATGCGGCCAGAGCGCCGACGAGAACCAGGTATCAAGAACGTCGGGGTCTTGCCTAATATCAAAGAACGTCTTGATTCCAAATGCAGCATCCGTAGCATCTTCAAATTCCGGAACCCTGTTCATTACAGGTGGGTTTTCCACACCCGAAACTCGTTCCTTCATCCGATAGCTCTCTTTGAAATCCCTGAGAGCAGAAATCGCATCTTCTGCACGCTTGGAGCCCGTGCAACACCTTATTGTGGCGACTTCAACTTCAATACAATATTCGCCTTCACTAACACCAGCTGCTCTGAAGAACTCCGCAAGCTGTTTCTCGGCATCAACTCGAACCTGGTCAGTTCTGGCCTTATGCTTTTGATATTCTTCTTCATTAGAAAAGCTACCACTAACATCAAGTGTCGCAGACCACACCGGGATCCGGTGTCCCCACCAGAGTTGGCGGCTGATGCACCAGTCCCGCTTTTCTCCCAGCCAGTCCATATACGTCTTGGCATAGCGGCCGGGATAGAATTTCACGCGGCCATCCTCGACGGCATCCATCGCATTCTGTGCGAGATCGTCCATCTTGACGAACCACTGATCCGACAGGTAGGGCTCAACGGGAGTCTTGGAACGGTCGCTGTGTTTGAGCGGCACGACGCGGTCTTCCACTTTTTCGAGAACGCCGCTTTCATCCAACGCCGCGACCACCTTCTCACGGACTTCATAACGATCCAACCCTTCGTACTCACCCGCGTTTTCATTGAACGTGCCGTCCGGGTTGAGGAGATTGATGATGCCGATCTCGTCCTCTTTGCCGACATGCCGGAGGTAACAGGCGTAGTCGTTCGGATCGTGAGCCGGGGTGACCTTCACCGCCCCGGTCCCTTTTTCCTTATCCGCGAGGAAGGCGTCTTCGATGATCGGAATATCGCGCCGGTCTTCAGGAATACCGTTGAGCGGAATGCGCACCTTCTTCCCGACCAGATCGGCGTACCGTTCGTCGCCCGGATAGACACAGACGGCGGTATCGCCGAGCATCGTTTCGGGACGAGTGGTCGAGAAGGAGATTTTCTTATTGGTTTCGTTGCCGTTCTCATCGACGACATAGTAGTGGAACGTCCAGAAGTGACCGTTCACGTCTTCGGAGAAGACTTCGTCATCGGCGACGGCAGTCTGAAGGTGCGCATCCCAGTTGACGAGACGTTTGCCGCGATAGATCAGGCCATCTTTGAACAACTTGAAGAAGGTTCGGCGGACCGCTTTCTCGCAGACTTCGTCGAGCGTGAATCGTGTCCGTCGCCAGTCACAACTCGCCCCGATCGATTTGAGCTGTGAGAGGATCCGCTCTTCGTAGGTGTCTTTCCATTTCCAGATTCGATTGACGAGGGCATCACGACCGATGTCGTGGCGGGTGAGTCCTTCTTCTTCGAACATGCGCCGTTCGACAACCGCCTGCGTCGCGATGCCCGCGTGATCGGTCCCCGGCATCCAGAGAGCTTCGTACCCCTGCATCCGTTTGCGGCGGGTGATCAGATCCTGCAGTGTGCCGTTAAGCGCGTGCCCCATATGCAACGCACCGGTCACGTTGGGCAGGGGGATCATGATCGTGTGCGACGGCTTGTCCTCCTGGGGATCGGCGTTAAAGAAGCCGTTGGATTCCCAGTAAGGGTACCACTTCTGCTGGGCGTCCTGCGGGTCGTACTGCTTGGGAATGTCTTGGGTCATAGTAAAAAAGTTTGAAAAGTGTGAAAGTTTTGAAAAGTCGTTTCATTTTGAGCCGCCAGCGCAAGCTGGCAGGGGACGCTATAGCTGATCGATCGAGGCACTGGCGAGACGCCAGTGGCACCCGTTGAATGTTTATGTGTAGGGTCCGCTGTGAGGACCGTTCTGTTTGACGTTGTTAATCGAATATGCCGACACGGAGTGTCGGCTTACTATGAATGTCGAATATTAAATATCTCCTCCTCATCCAGCCTTCGGCCACCTTCTCCTCCCGAGGAGGAGAAGGATTTCATCAACGCTGTTCAGTTGTCAAATTATCTTACCAACATGCCCACGCAAGTGAGGGCATGACACCCGACATTGCCATTCATCGTCATCAGCCGGAACGCGCTAGCGTCCGGTTTCTTAAAACAACCGTGGGCTAGCGCCCAGCGGCTGATTTCAACTGTTCACATTCAACTCGATTCTCTCTCGTGTCAGGCACAGCCTGACCTACGGCTATTCGCTTTCGTCAATCTCCGTTCGATTCGAACGCTCCCTTATCCTTGTAAAGTTTGTATTCAACGCTATCGACCAGAGCGAGCCAACTCGCTTCAATGATGTTCTCGCTCACGCCGATCGTGCTCCAGACGTCATCCTCGTCCGCCGATTCGATGATCACCCGCACGCGGGCGGCGGTCCCTTCAGTCGAATTGATCACACGCACTTTATAGTCAACCAGATGCATGTCGGAAAGGCTCGGATAGTGGGGAAGGAGCGCTTTGCGGAGCGCCGTATCGAGAGCATTGACCGGGCCGTCTCCCTCACCCACCACGTGCTGCTCGAAATCGCCGACTTTGAGTTTGATCGTCGCTTCGGTCAGCGGCTCGGAATCCGCGGTCGTCTCGACGTTCACCCGATAGTGAATTCGTTGGAAATGCGGCGTGAAGGTGTCGGCCACGCGACGCACGAGCAGATCGAAAGACGCCTCCGCGGCTTCAAACTGATATCCCAGATTTTCGTAATCCTGGACCGCCTGCAGAATGTTGGTCATCAAATCCGGGTCCTGATCCATCCGCAGCTTGGTCGTCTTGGCGACAATATTGGAACGTCCGGAAAGTTCACTCACCAGAATGCGGCGCTCGTTACCGACCAGTTCGGGATCGATATGTTCGTAACTGTGGGCGATCCGATTGACGGCGTGGACGTGCATGCCTCCTTTGTGAGCGAAGGCAGAACGCCCGACAAACGGTTGTCCGTTCCGACCGCTCATGTTGGCCAGCTCGTAGACATACCGCGACAACTCGGTGAGATGTTGGACCCCTTCATCGTGAAGGACTTTGTAATTCTTCTTGATCGCCAGATTCGCGATCGCGCTGATCAGGTCCGCGTTGCCGCAGCGTTCGCCGATCCCGTTGATGGTTCCCTGCACCTGGATCGCCCCATGTTCGATGGCGGCCATCGTGTTGGCGATGGCGAGATCGCCGTCGTTGTGGGTATGGATGCCGACCGGAATATCGAGCGCTGCTCGGGCCGCGTCGACCGCTTCCGCGACCTGCTCGGGGAGACAACCGCCGTTGGTGTCGCAGAGGACGACAATCGAGGCGCCCCCCTCTTCGGCAGCTTTGATGGTTTTCAGCGCAAACTCGGGATTGTTTCGATAGCCGTCGAAATAGTGCTCGGCGTCGTAAACGAGCTCGCGGCCTTCGGAGACGAGGTAGGCAATCGAGTCCCGGATCATCGCCAGGTTTTCGTCTTCGTCAACCCGCAACACTTCGTGGACGTGCAGGTCCCACGTTTTGCCGACCACCGTGCAAACGGGAGCCTTCGAATCCCGCAACGCAATCATGCAGGTATCGTCTTCCGCAGCGACGCCCCGACGACGCGTCATTCCAAACGCACATACCTTGGCATTCTTCAAGTCCATGTCGGCGGCACGTTGAAAGAATTCCTCGTCCTTGGGATTGGAGAGGGGATACCCCCCCTCAATGTAGTCGAAGCCCAGTTCGTCGAGTTTGGCGGTAATCAGCAACTTGTCCTGTAAGGAGAAGTTGACGCCTTCACCCTGGCTGCCGTCTCGCAGCGTGGTGTCGTAGATCTGAATGCGACTCATGGGATGCTCGTGGATAAGTTTGGAGTGTTAGGTTTTCAGTTTTGAGGCACTGGCGAGACGCCAGTGGCACCCGTTGAATTGTTATTTGTTTGTAGGGTCCGCTGTGCAGACCATTCTGTTCGAGGTTTTTGATCAAATTTGCCGACACGGAGGGTCGGCCGACTGTGAATATCGAAGGTTTCTCACGCCTCCTCATCCGGCCTTCGGCCACCTTCTCCTCCCGAGGAGGAGAAGGATTTCATCAACGCTATCCTGCTATCAAATGATCCTACCTGCATGCCACCCTCTCCTCCTCTGGAGGAGAGGGACGGGGTGAGGAGGAAATCTGTATCCGGCCGGTGGAACCGGTCCTACCACTCAATTTCTTTTCAGCAAAATCAGCCGGAACGCGCTAGCGTCCGGTTACTCACAATAACCGTGGGCTAGCGCCCAGCGGCTGATTTCGTCTGTTAACATTCTGACCGGCTCAATCAATAAAAAAACCCTCAGGCTTGCGGCCTGAGGGTCTGAAAATTTCGATTTCTGTTATGACCTCACAGCCGCACCGTTTCCGACGGCACAATAATGCCGACCAGAATGTCAATAATGACGATGTTGTTGCGGTTCATGAGTGAATCCTTGAGAAAAAATAGTACCCGAGGGACCGGGGAGAGTCAATTGAGCAGGAAAAACCGGGATTTTATTCGAAGACGCAGGAATCGCGGTCACCACGACTGAGATTTCAGTCAATCGTTCAAAATTCCAATTTTCGCGACACTCCAAGAATGCTATACTATTGTCATGTCACCAAAAATCACCGACGAACTGAATCAAGCACTGCATCAGCACCACGGCCTGATTGAAGCCGAAGGCGCGGATGGCAAAGTGGTCGTCATGACGATGCAAGTCTATCGCGAGTTGATGGGAGTTAGCTCGGACGAAGAACTTCAAGCCTCGGTCCAGGCAATCGAAGAGGGCTTCGCGGACATCGAAGCAGGACGTACTAAACCAATGAATCAAGTCTTCCGCGAACTCGACGAGAAACATGAGCTTCAAGATTGAATTTTCTCAGAGATCACAACACGATCTCGAGGAGATTTTCGAATACATTTATGCTAGCTCTCCCGAAAACGCCAGGCGCTGGCGGACTAAGCTAGAAGAAAAACTGATGTCGCTCACGACGCAACCTGAAGCCTGCGGACTGGCTCTCGAAAATGAATACTCGAGCGGCGAAGTGCGTCAGATGATATTTGGTCGCTACCGGGTTCTCTTCACAATTCGAGACCAAACGGTCTATCTACTGACGATCCGACACAGCGCGCGGAAAGAAATGAAAGAGGAAGAGCTCAATGAGATTGAGTGACTGTGATCATAACTGGTGAAATGCCTTGAGAAACGCCGAACGAGTTTGCTGAAACTTAAGGTGTCCTTCCGCATTGAGTTTCCGACTCTTTTGCTTGAAAGCCGGAAAGACATAGCCCCAGTTGGAATTCTTGGCAAATAGGACGACCCAATCGACATACGAGCCTTCCCAGAGATTTTGAATATTCATCGAGTCTTTAGCTTGATCAGACGTTTTCACCTGTATGCGATGAAAGTTCGGGCCATCAGAGATCAGAATGTCTGTTTTGTGAGCATGATCAAGAATCGGTTGAAAGACCTGCCAGCCGTCCTGCATTAACCAGCTGACGACGAGACTTTCATACGAGACATTTCGCATGGTTTTTCGTGTGCCCGGCTTCGTGCTCGTCGTACGTTTTGGCATTGCAGATCTTCTCTCGCATATCATCAAGAAAGTCTAAGCTAGCTTTCCGTTTTGGCTCACACCCCCATCTCCGCTTCTTCGTTCTGAATCGCTTCCCATTGTTCCATGGTGTAATTCACATCGCGGGCCTGGGAACCGTTGTATTCACCGACCACGCCATCCTCGGCCATGTAGTCGATGAGCCGAGCCGCACGACCGTAACCGATTCCAAGAGCGCGTTGCAGCAGTGAGACCGAACCCCGACCTTCGCGAATCACGACTTCAATCGCCGGTTTGTACATATCATCGTGAATACGTTCTCCGCCGGCGGAAGGAGCGGCTTCGTTATTCTTGCCGAGATCGCGGAGTTCTTCGGCGTAATGCGGTTCGTATTGCGAATAGAACTCGATGATTTCATTCACTTCATCGTCGCTGACGTACGTCCCTTGAGCGCGGGTGAGATTACTCGTCCCCGGTGCGAGGAACAGCATGTCCCCGTTGCCGAGCAGTTTCTCGGCTCCCATTTCATCCAGCACGACGCGCGAGTCGGTCCGACTGGCGACCTGGAAGGAGATACGAGCCGGCAGGTTCGATTTGATCAACCCGGTGATCACATCGACGGTCGGCTTTTGAGTCGCCAGGACGAGGTGAATCCCCACCGCACGCGATTTCTGCGCGAGTCGAATGATATGCCCTTCGACATCCTTCCCGGACGTCATCATCAGGTCGGCCATTTCATCGGCGATGATCACGATGTACGGCATATGATCGGGAACATCGATCGCTTCCGCGGAATCAGCTTCGATCCCCAATCGATCGAGGACTTCGTCTTTCCCCAGTTGATTGTAAGTATCGAGGTGACGCACGCCGGTTTTCGCGAGAAGCGTGTATCGCTCCTCCATCTTTTCGACGGCCCACTCGAGGGCAGCTTCCGCCTTCTTCATGTCGGTAATGACCGGGTGCATCAAATGCGGCACTTTTTTGTACGGACTCAGTTCGACCATTTTCGGGTCGATCATCAGCATCCTGACATCGTCGGGAGTCCGCGTCATCAAAATGGAGAGGATCAGCGTATTCAAACAGACCGATTTCCCCGTTCCGGTCCGACCGGCAATCAGGAGATGAGGCATCTTGGCCATGTCCATCGTGAGCGGATTGCCGCTGACATCCTTCCCGAGATAAACGGGAATGCTGGCCTTTTGAGTCTCCTCTTCACAAACGGCTAACAACTCCCGCAAGCGAACCATGGCGGTTTTCTCGTTGGGAACTTCGACGCCGACCGTATTCTTACCGGGAATCGGGGCCACCACGCGAACGGAAGGAACGCGCAACGCGATCGCCAGATCGTCTGCCAGGGACGTTACCTTGGACAAACGCAAGCCCTTTTCGAGTTCCAGTTCGAACTGGGTCACGACCGGCCCTGTTTCAATTGAGACGACCTTGATGTTGAGTTTGAACTCCTCAAAGGTCTGTTCCAGCTTAGCGGCCATCGTCGCCGCCGCTTCAGTCAGAGTGTCGTACGGAATTTCGACCGGCTTGGCGAGCAACTCGTACTGAGGTAGATGGTAGGCATCCTCATCGTCATCCTCTTCCCACTGATCGTTGGCGAACGAAACGTGGGGTTGATCGACCACCATCGGAGTACGAACGGGCAGAGGAGCAGCCTCTTCTTCCGGTCGCTCAATCGGCATCGGCTGGCGATTCTTCATTGCCTCTTCGCGGGCCAGTCGCTCCGCCTGTAAACGTTTCTGTTCGGATTTCAGCCGCTTGCGTTCCAGTCGGGCGGCGCGACGCGCGGCCCATTTCTGCTGCATGCGGAGAAAGTAAGGATTCAGTCGTGCCGTCAGTTTTTTCATCGGAACCGAAAACACCGTCGCCAGCGCTCGCACCGCATAAGTCTCCGACGCCAACAGAAGGCCTCCCACCAGCATCGAACCGATCAACGTCAAACTGCCTGCCCAAGAAAACTCGTGCAACAGGACCATCGCACCAATCGCCCCCAGATACCCGCCGCTGCCGTAGACCGTTCCTGAGAACAGACCGGGAAGAATCATCTGCAATCCGACGCAAACCGAGAGGCCAATCAGCAAACCGCCCAACCAACGCGACAATCGATCTTTAACCTCTTCTCGCTTGAACATGGCGTACGTCAGCGAAACCATCCCCGCCAGAATCAACCACGCCCCCACACCTGTGAACGCGAACAACGCATGCGCGACACCCGCCCCCACCCCGCCGCACAGGTTCGAACGTTCCGCGGGGGGAGGAAAACTCCAGTCTCATATACACATCTCCGGGCCCACGAGCCG
>JABURQ010000027.1 GCA_014762625.1 Planctomycetaceae bacterium
GACGACACAAGCGGCCTGTTGCTCGACGACGACGACGAACCAAACGCAGGCTCCCCGACGATGGGCGGGGGCGGAGACGAAGATTTCGAACAAGACGCCTTCGATGACGATGGCGATATGGGGGGATTCGACGACGATGATCTGATGGTTGAAGAAACTGTCATCGGTGATGACGATGAACTCGATGATCTGGACGTTTTTGATGCCGTCGATGAGGATTTCGACGATGACTTCGGCGAAATGGGGTCTGCCGGCGAATTTGCCGCCCCAGTTGGTATGCGAACCGCAGCCGCACCCGAGGTGGAAATGGGAACCGGCGTCTTTGTGGGCGTAGTGATTTCCAGTCTGTTGATGGCACTTTGCGGCTTGATGATGATTGATTTAATGCGATCGATGTGGAGCTACGAACAGCCCGCCCCTTATAATTCAGCCCTGCTCGATATGATCAAAGGGATGATGTAAGAGCCCGTCTTGCTTCAGCTTCCTGAATCAACCAACACTTGAAGCCCCGGTCTCTGGACCGGGGCTTTTTTTCTGCCAACCCAAGATCCGGCAAGATCTGCCGACCAGTCTGGTAGATTTTCCAATGGCGTCAAAAAAACGACAAATCCGTCTGGAAGCGAGACTTTAGAAGATCTAAAAGACAATTCCTTCCGAGAGTGTTCTTTCCGAACATTCTCAACCGGCTCTCACGCCGTACCCGTGGTCCATCTCGGACTCCACAAACATCCCTCTCCACAATTCGTCCTGTCCACGAACTTCATCGGCCTTTTGACCGTCACGTTCAAGGAGCAAGTTATGTTCTCGTTGAAACGAGCTGCAATCTCGGTTTGTACACTGATCAGCATGATTCTCCTCTCCGGGTGTCACTCCGTCCCGAATCCACATATCCGGCAAGCCCAGTTGCAAGCTCGTCACCAATGGCAGAAAAATCAGGTTCTGTTATCGGAGAATTCCCAGTTACAGCAACAAACCGCCTCCTTGAACTCCGAACTGCAAACAGCCAATCAACGGCTGGCAAACCTCAATAGCGAACGGGAGCAACTGCATAACCGTTATGTGAGCCTGTTGAATCAATCCAAAAATCCGCTGGGAAACGATCTGACGAAAAAATTCGAGGAATTGGCTCGCCTGTATCCGGAGTTCGAGTTTGATCCGGAAACGGGTGTCAGTAAATTCCATTCGGATATCCTGTTTGATTCCGGCAGCGACAAACTGAAATCGACCTCCAAGCAACTTCTCAATGACTTCGCCCGTTTGATTAACGATCCCGCCGCCTCACAATTTCATATCCTTGTGGTGGGGCATACGGACGACAAGCCGATCGCGCACTCCTCCACGATGCAAAAGCATCCGACCAACTGGCATCTCTCCACGGACCGAGCCAACTCTGTCGTTATGGCCCTTTCCAAGGCCGGTGTGAAAGAAACTCGCATGGGAGCTGCTGGATACAGCATGTTCCAACCGGTCGAGCCTAACAGAAACGAAGCTTCCCGACTGCGAAACCGACGCGTCGAAATCTATGTCCTCGCTCCGGAAGCAGCGGTCGCCGGATGGGATCCGGAAACCTCACTCAACTAGAACGCTGGAAACGCCAACTCTTGTCAGAGATCTCTTCTCTTCCGCCCCGGTCCACGACCGGGGTTTTCATTTCAAGCGGCATCATCCAGTTCGAGTCCCTCATCTGTGAGAGAGTCGATCTCGTCCTCCTCATCCTCTTCGCATGCGGGAGAATCCCCCGACTGCTCCAACTGTTTCAGCCCTCTCCGAGCGGTCTCCGAAAGCTGATACCGCATACCTTCCATCCGGTCTCCTAACTCAAACTTAAGCAGGCCGTGAGAGATCAGTTTTCCGTGAATTCGCGACATGAATTCCGGCTCGATTCCCTCGACGGAATTGACGCGAGATAACCAGCCGCTGAATTCTTCTTGCCGATCTCGTTCAATCTGGTCACATTCGAGATAGGCGTTCAACAGCAGATGGTATTGCGGATGGGCGCGGAGGATTGTGGGAACGCTGTCGAGTATCATCATACAGAAGAAGATCGGCTTGAGATTTCTCCGGTTTCAGGAGAAAAGCCAGCATCCTCACACTCCTCCCAACCGTCAGAGTTTAACATCGCGCTTTTGCACAGGAAATTTTCGGATGACAGCGTTGTATGAATTCCCATATCTCGTCACGACTACCGACATTGACGACATGGGACACGCCAATAACGTTTCCTATATTCGCTGGATGCAGGACGCGGCAGTCGCCCATTCTCGAGAGTGTGGCTGGTTCTCGGCCCGCTATCGGGAAATCGACGCGGCCTGGGTCGCCCGCACCCATTTCATCGAATACCTGCAACCCGCCTATGAAGGTGATGAAATCGTTGTTCTCACCTGGGTCAGCGATCTCAAGAAAATCACATCTCGCCGAAAATACAAAATGATTCGCCCGTCAGACGACACAGTTCTGGCCACTGCTGAAACCAACTGGGCATTTATCAGTCTCAGCAAACAACAACCGAAACGAATTCCCACGGAAGTCGCAGATTCCTTTCCGCTCCTCCCCAAAGACAAGGAGCCTTAGCAGCGTGTTAAGAAACGGATTTTTCTGCGAGAATGAGAGTTTTGAGATGAGCGCAAGGAAAAAACTTGCAGGTGAATCCCATGATTCATCGAGAATTTGTGACGATGTGATTCAGCTCAAAAAAACCATTCGCAGCAAAGGCAAGTTTTTCAACGGGCTGTTAACAGCCTGCTAACCAAGTTTCCACTGCATCCACTTCTTGCCATCACGACCTGTTTCTTTCAAGATAAAGAACCACGAATTCCTTCCCTTTCTGAGACGGCCCATCATGAGCACCTTTCAATATGTCGAACGACTCGTCGATCTACTCGATCCCGAGCAAAACCAGATCCTCAACATGACTGTGGAGGACGCCGTTCAGCGTCTGAGTTCCGGGGACGTCAATCAGGTTCGGGAGATTGACGGTCATTTTGCTCTGTTGCACAAAG
Source organism: Planctomycetaceae bacterium (assembly GCA_014762625.1). Taxonomy (GTDB): domain Bacteria; phylum Planctomycetota; class Planctomycetia; order Planctomycetales; family Planctomycetaceae; genus JABURQ01. Next base: position 3,000 of record JABURQ010000027.1, read on the forward strand.
AGGGGCAAACGATCCGCATGGCGCGTTCTCTGGGGCGTCCGATGCGATATTTCCTGGCGAAACGCTCCGAGGGACCGTGTCTGGTGGTCGCAGAGCGAATTGATGAGATCAAGGACTTCCTCAAGGGAGAAGGACTCGGGGACCAGTTTCACCCTTCTTACACACGGATGGTACCCGCTCATTTTATCACCGAGTTACAATTGATCGGTTGCCCCGACCCGAATCCGGAGTACCGTCGTTTTTTTGCGCCTCAACAAAATCAACTCCCCACAGACCTCGATTCGATTGGGGAAACCTATCTCGGTGCGTTGTCTCGGGAATGCGACCGCTGGCTCGACAATATTCCCCAGCAGGATCCGATCGGGGTGATGTTCTCGGGGGGGATCGACAGCGGCTCTCTCTTTTTAGTGCTGTATCATTTACTCCTGCAACGAGGAGAGTCACCTTCCCGTCTCAAAGCGTTCACGTTGAATGTCGGAGGCTCGGGAGAAGATGCCGACCAGGCCGCTCAATTTCTGCAGGAACTCGACCTGGGACTCTTTCTGGAAACCGTTGACGTCACTCCCAGCGAAATCGACTATCGCGAGGTAATCCGTACAATCGAAGATTATAAACCCCTCGATGTCCAGGCTGCCGCAATGGGACTGGCACTCTGTCGCGGGATTCGCCAACGCTATCCGGACTGGATCTGGCTGGTCGACGGTGACGGCGGTGATGAAAACCTCAAGGATTATCCCATTGAAGACAACCCGGAGCTGACCATTCGCAGCGTGCTTAACAATTGCATGCTTTATCAGGAAGGCTGGGGCATCGATGCCGTCAAACATTCATTGACTTATTCCGGCGGACAGTCTCGCGGACATATTCGCTCCTGGGCGCCCGCTCGACAACTCGGCTTCAAGGGATTCAGCCCGTACGCACTGCCGAATGTCATCGAAGTGGCGGAGGGGATTCCGTTCATCGAGTTGACCGACTGGGATCACGAACGTCTCTATTCGCTCAAAGGAGAGATCGTCCGCCGGGGCGTGAAAGCGGTCACCGGGTTCGACATGCCTGTCTATGAAAAAAGGCGTTTCCAGAATGGAGCGGCTTCGGAAGCCAACTTCACCCAGTTATTTCCAACTTCTGAAGCCGACTATCGTCAAGCTTTCGCCGAACTCTATGCCTGACTCGTTCCCCCAGTATTCGACCCAGGAAATTGTCGCCCTTCGCCCCGATCGAGCCACGCTTGATCCACGTCGACCGTACAATTTTTTTGTAGAACGGGAACATAACGCGACGGGCACACTCGTCGATGTGGCCACCCTGTTTCTGACCAACCGCGAGTGCCCCTTCCGCTGCCTGATGTGTGACCTTTGGAAACAGACGCTCGTCGAATCGGTTTCTCCCGGAGATATTCCCGAACAAATTCGCTGGGGACTCCGGCAACTTTCCCCCGCTCGGGAAATCAAACTCTACAACAGCGGCAATTTCTTTGACCCCAAAGCGATCCCTCCTGACGACTATCCAGAAATTGCCGAACTCGTCCGCACTTTTGACAATGTGATCGTCGAGAATCATCCCAACCTGTGTCACGAGCGTTGCCTGGAGTTTCGAGATTTGATTGCACCAGCGACACTGGAAATCGCACTGGGACTCGAAACCTGCCATCCCCAAGTCCTCGAGTCGCTCAACAAACAGATGACGCTCAATGACTTCGAACGCGCAACCACTTTTCTGCATGCGGAAGGAATCCAGACCCGCACCTTTCTGCTGCTGAAGCCACCTTTTCTGAATGAATCGGAGGCCGTCGAATGGACGCTCAAATCGCTAGATTATGCCTTCGATTGCGGCGTGTCCTGCTGTGCCGTCATTCCCACACGCGCTGGCAATGGAATGATGGATCGACTGCAGACCGAGGGAGCGTTTGCGCCGCCGCGAGGCGACTCGCTTGAAACTGTTCTGGAGGAAGGATTGAGAACAGAGCGGGGGCGGGTATTCGTGGATCTGTGGGACGTGGAAGCGTTCTTCCCGTGTCATGCTTGTCGTGACCAGCGTCTGGAACGACTCAACCGGATGAATCTGCATCAGATCCTTCTGCCGCCGATCTCCTGTGCGGAGTGCGGTTCATGAAATCCTCATTCGATGTCGTGGTGATCGGCTCCGGTTTCGGAGGGAGCTTGCTGGCCACGATCCTGCAATCATCCGGCTTGGCTGTCGGGTTGCTCGACAAATCGTCCCATCCTCGATTTGCGATCGGTGAGTCATCGACGCCGGCTGCCGATTTCCTGCTGGAAGAGATCGCCAACACCTACGACCTCGAAGAACTTCGCCCCCTCGTCCGTTTCGGAAGCTGGCGACAAGAGCACCCCGAAATCCTGTGCGGTTGCAAACGAGGTTTCAGTTATTTCTGGCATGGAGAGAGCTCCGGTTTTCAAGCCTGCCCCAGTCATCCTCACGAATTGCTGGTCGCCGCCAACGGTTCTCGCGAACAGGCCGACACTCAGTGGTATCGGCCCGATGTCGATCAATACTTTGTGAACGTCGCAAAGTCGCGAGGTGTGGAAGTGGTTGAAAACGCTCAGGTGACTTCAATCGAGCATGGAGGACTTCGCGACTGGAAGGTCACATACCTAAGTGACGGACGCGAGACCTCCTGCCAGGCCAGTTTCCTTGTGGATGCCAGTGGCCCGGCAGGAGTGGTCATGAACCACTTACAGATTTCCGACACCACAAACACTCTCTCGACGACTTCTCACGCCGTTTACAGCCATTGGGAGAATCTGCCCCCGCTCTCTCAATGGTTGACGAGTCAGGGCGCATCTTTGGAGGACTACCCATATCCCATCGAGGATTCGGTGATTCACCATCTTTTTCGAGACGGCTGGATGTGGCAGATTCGCTTTGAGAACGATCGGCAGAGCCTGGGTTTTGTCTTTGCCGATGTCCCGGCAGAAACTCAGCAAAACCCGGAACAACTCTGGTCGAACACTGTTCGATATCATCCCGTGCTTTCTGAAATGCTGGCAGGTTCGCAGCTGGCGACCTTTCCGGGCCGGTTGTTCCAGACACACCGCCTACAGCGTCTGCGTTCACAGGCTGCGGGCGAGGATTGGGCCGCTTTGCCATTTACGCTTGGGTTCATCGATCCGCTGCACAGCACAGGAATTGCTCAGACGTTATATGGAGTTCATCGGCTGGCTCAAATCCTCCTGAACAAATCAGTCCCTGATCTCCTTCCAGCACTCCAGGAGTATTCGCGAGAGACGCTCGCCCAATTTCGGCTTCTAGATGACTTGATTTCCAGTTGCTATCTCGGTTTGCGAGATTTTCGCCTGTTTACAGTGATGAGCATGCTCTATTTTGCCGCCGCGACGACTTTCGAACAGCGTTGGCTTGGGGAGTCTCTACTCGAAAGCGGTTTTCTGCTCGCCGACGACAACCGTTTCCGAGAAGTCGTCTCTGACTCAAAAACTGAACTGACAGAACTGGTTTCGATCCCCGGTCTGCCTGATGAGGCGATCAATCAATTCAGCAAACAGATGAAAGACCGGATTGAACCGTGGAACAGTGTGGGGCTGTTCGCTCCCGAAGTTCCCCGCATGTATCGCTATACCGCGGCGAAGTGACTTTTCGCTGACTATCTCCGAAAAACGAAATCCGGTTATTATCAGACAGACACAATGCCGTTGATGCAGCGTTTGCGACGAACACGCTCTAAATACACCCCTCCCAAGGCTGCCGAGATCCACAACAATAATGAAGCAGGCTCGGGGGTGACAATATCCTCTGTAGGAGTTGGCTCCCCATCACCCGGCTCCCCTCCCCCTGGAGGGTTTGTCGGCGGAGGATTGTTGGTTCCTCCACCTGCGCCGGAGGGAGTTTGACCACTGCCTCCGAATGAACCACCGCCACCGTATGAGCCACCACCGAATGAACCGCCGCCACCTCCTCCATATGAAGAAGCGGTAGTGAAGGCGTTACCCAGGTTCGAAAAACTGTTGCCACCAGAAGGATTTAATAGATTGCCGACGCGAGGCTGACTGGAGGGGGACTGATTCGCCAGGAGCGCATTCAAATTGGAGCCCCCCCCGCCAACTCCTTCGTTTCCATCTACATCCCAATCCGGATCCTCAGTCCCTGGGAACCAATCGAGGGGATGTTTATTAGTGAGTTCACGATAGCCTTCTTTGGCTGAAGCTAGAAATAAGCCGCTTTTCGTCATCACCCACAGGTCGCCCGAATGACTGTCAAAATCGAGACCGATGGCCGGCGTCGGCTCTGCTGTCGGAAGATCGAGCGAACCGATCCCTTCGATCGTAACTCGGCCCTCAGATATATACGCCAAAAGTTCGTTATCAATATCCCACTGTCGAGAGGGGGTTCCCGGAGGAAGCTGGAAGGAGTGGGAGGTCGTGAGTGATTGGTAATTGTCACCAGCCCGCGCAACGTAAAGGGCCTGATCGGTCGTGACCCAGAGGTCACCGGTCCGATTGTCAAAATCCATGGCTGTCACTGAATTCTGATCGTCAGGTGGTAGATTCAAGAATCCAACCCCTTGAATATTCACTTGCAGACCGCGGACAAAAGCAAATTTCCTGTTGTAAACATCCCACAAAGGGTCATCAGTGAACTGGAATGCCTCATCCACATCCATTGGATGGAAGCGACGGAAACTGGTAGAAGATCGAGCGACATACACCCCCTGCCGCGTCGTCACCCACAAATCATCGTTGGGAGAATCGAAGCTAACCCCCGTGACGGGGTGAGAATCAAGGTTGGGCACGAAATTAATGCGTTGAAGTGATTGACCTTGAACGCCTTCGGCATCGAAGGTCAAAGGAAAGCCCATGGGAACATCCACAAAACTCTCAGACTGCCGCTCCACGAGACGGGTGGCATCGAACGCGAACAGTGGTTCTCTCAGATTTCGACGGTGGTCGAGTGTTCGCTGCTCGGACGGATCTGCCTCCTGTCGCAAGAGAATATTTTGAACTAACCGGAAATCTTCAATGGGCAGAGGAAAACTTTCGGATGAGGTCGTTGGTTCCCATTCAAGAATACTCTCCGGCAGAGCCTCTTCTTGCCAGGAAGAGACCGAAACCAGAACGTTCTGATTAACTTGCAGAAAACCTGCATTTAATTCAGAACTCTGAAACCACAGTGCAAGCTGAAGGCAAACGGAACACCAACCAAAATATCTAAACATCGGACCACTGTAATGACGGCACTCTTCTCTGAGTGGCAGGGGAAAATATGCCTGAGCAATTCTGGCCCGAAATACTCAGTTCCTGTGAGGCTTCAGCTTACGTAAACAACGTCAACTGGATAACAATTGCCCCAGAATAATTATAGGGGCATCCCCTAGCCCAATCCACTACCCACACTCTTTTCTGAATAAATTTTCGGAAATATTTCAGCCCGATGAAGAATTTTGGCTCGCGTCGATCTCCCCACCTGAGGCGATAAGCTTACCCCACAGAAATTCACTCTTATGCTCGCTTGGCATAACTCCACAATTCGAACACAAGTGGAAAGTCAAACACAAGTTGAAAGCGGGAGGGGGAGATTGCGGCAAGAGCCCTCAGAGAGACAACCAATATCAGAGAGTGAGGAAAACTCGAAATCTTTCTGTCAGCAAAATAAAATTGATTTGCTCAGCCAGAAAAGAAAAGAGATTCTTCGAGGTTCGCGAATGCACCTTATGAGGGCGAGAGAATCGCGACAGTGCCGCCTAACAGCTGAACCTGATTTGCAACTTCAGCATTCTTCGATGAAGTTCATCATCTCTTCCATGTACCGTTCAAACTCCTGAAATAATTTTGGCCCCATACGGACTACCTGATCGTCCTCATCAGCGGTGGTGAGAATCAGGCAATCCGTCCCCCCCAACATGAGACGAATTTGCTCCGCGGTTTCAACAGAGGTGACAATGATTTTATCACCCAGATTTGGATCACATTCTATTTGTAAATCCGGAATCATGGATTAGGCCCAATCATTTCTTGTTGGTCATTTGAAACATCTATGGAATGCGAAATTCAGCAAAACCAGTTGGTGGAAGGCGGAATTTCAATAATTGTCTTTGAAAACTCTACTTCGTATTCTCATTCAAATTGATATTGGTGTCTCGTTTCTGACAGTTTGTTGAATCTTTGCAACAATGACACGAGAAATCCTCCAAATATAAAAGAATCCTTAGAGATTTCCCGACTGGAAGGGGCCGATCAAGTTCACAGCATCTCGCGCTAGTGCAGTCTTGACTAGAGACTCTTATTAGGGGTTTTTCCCAGTGGTCAATTTATAACCGGAAGAATTGCCAAAATCCAGACTAAAGTTAAAATCCTTGAGAATAAAGTGAATTCTAATCTCTCTCATTCATTACCCAAACACGCTAGACCAGCCTGTTTCCCGCTTGATAGGCATGTTTTTGGGGAACAAGAACACGACAACGACTCTCTTCACTACTGCACATATGCCTCATTTTTCTCAATGATTGGCTTTCTCCGACCTGCGAGAAGTGCCCTCTTTTTCTGTCAGTCTCCATGAGAAAGCCTCTTCTGACCTGACGCTCCTTCTCTCTCAACAGCTTCGACAGGTATTCATCCTCACTTGGGGATTGGTCCTGAAATTCATTGCATGGTGCAGTAACTCCGTGTCGATCTAGAAAACAAGCACCTCAAAACACGAATGATTGGAGTGGGCGGTAACGATCCGAAGCCAAAGAAATCCATCAATATTCGGGTGTTCTGGAACACCAATTTTTACTACATAGATCGCACGTGAAACCAGAAACCATCCCGAGGCATGTTGATTTTTCACATCATTCTGCGGCAAGCAGAGTCGATGAGACTTATCCCGCTTTGGGAACCTGGACTCTTCGAGAAAAAATCAGGCAACGTACTCGTCAGTTTTGAAAGATCGGTTCGTTAATTTCCTCAGCGGGCCAACCTGAAGTTTACCTTCAGCTCTTTTCAAGTGAGATTTTATGATTATGGACCCTCAACAACGCTTTATTGAAATGTTCCTGGCGAATACAGACCACAAACAACCAAAGCAGCCACAAAGGCCCCATTTCGACGGCAATCAACTGACAAAGTCCAATACTTTCGAGGCTTCGGAGCGTCCAGCTTCCGAAGAATCACCGGGGGTTCTCAACGTCAGCCTTGATACTTTGGTCGATTTTCTTTCCAGCCGCACTTAGGACGAATCTTCCGATTCCATTTTGGCTCGGAATGGCGAGGGAATTGAGTTCAAATAAAGTCTCTGGATGCGTGGAACCAGATTGATGAAAGTTTCTGTTAGTTCTGTAGGCTCAAGCCCCATCAGGTGAGAATCTCGTGGACCACGTGACCGTGGACGTCGGTCAGGCGCCGGTCGATGCCGTTCTGGCGAAACGTCAGTCGCTGGTGATCGATTCCCAGCAGATGCAAAATGGTGGCATGCAGATCGTAACAGTAGGTTTTCCCTTCCGCGGTCTGGTAGCCCCAGTCATCGCTCTGGCCGTAAGCAACACCGGCCTGGATCCCGGCTCCCGCTATCCAGGTGACGAAGGTGCCCCCGTTATGATCGCGGCCCTCACCTCCCTGAGCGAAGGGAGTACGACCAAATTCGGTCGTCCAGATGAGCAAGGTGTCTTCAAACAGCCCCCGCGATTTGAGATCCTCGAGCAGTGCGGCGATTGGTTGATCGACGCTGGCGGCAATCGGCGGTAATTCCTTCGGGATGCTGCCATGATTGTCCCAGTTGCCGGTTGCTCCTTGGGGGCCGCTCCAAACCTGTACGAATCGGGTCCCCCGTTCGCACAACCGACGGGCCAGCAAACAGCGTTTACCGAAATCCTCCGTCGGCTGCTGGTCCGTGCCGTAGGACCGATGCGTGGAAGCCGATTCTCGCGACAGGTCGAACGCTTCAGGAGCCGATAACTGCATCCTGGCCGCCAGCTCGTAGGAGTGAATGCGTGATTCGAGTCGAGAATCAGTGTCTCTCTGACTCTCATGCTGTCGATTGATCGTACGTAACAGTTCCAGACCATCACGACTCGCCTCGGGAGTCGCGAACGAAAATTTCTGATCGGGAAAGAGGTCGGGAACGGGATTCGGCTGGTCGGCTTTGATCACCGTACCTTGATGAACGGCGGGCAGAAATCCAGCCGAGAAGGGACCGCGCTGGTTGTAGGGTAACCCCTTGGCGTCCGGTAGGACCACAAATGTGGGCAGGTTGTCGGTGAGACTTCCTAATCCATACGAAATCCACGCTCCCAAACAGGGAAAACCCGGCAGCAGAAACCCGGTATTCATCATGTAGGTTCCGGGACCGTGCACATTGGTCTTGGAGGACATCGCCATCAGGAAAGCCATCTCGTCGACCCACTTCGCCTGGTGCGGAAACACGCTGCTCACCCAGCGTCCCGTCTCGCCATACTGCTTGAATTTGAAAGGGCTTTTCATCAGCGCCCCCGGCATGGCCGTGAAACCTTCCGGTTTCTCTTGGGGGCCGAGTTTCTGCCCGTGGAGCCGCTCCAGTTCGGGCTTATAGTCAAAGGTGTCCATCGGACTCGCTCCCCCGGTCATAAACAACTGGATGATGCGTTTCACCTTCGCCCGATGATGCAGACCCCCATTTAACTCCGGAGGACGGGAGTCGGGCGTCTCCCCCAGGAGCAGATCCGTGAGCGCCAAGCTGCCGAAGCCCCCGCCGGCCTGTGAAAGAAATGATCTACGATCCATGTCTTTAGTCCACAAACAGAAATTCGTTGCTGTTCAATAAAACGCGGCACAAAGCGGGCAAGCCGTACTGCCGCGTATAACCCACAAACACCGCCTGCTCTTGGGGCGTGGGGACTCGCAACCAGACCAGTTGCACGGCTCGCTTCACCTGCTCGCCTGGATCACTTCGTTCCTGCTCGATCCGCTCGGCGATCCATTGGCTGGCATGCAGGACGAAGTCATTGTTATAGAGCGAGAGCGACTGCAAGGCCGAGACAGAAAAGCCTCGCTTCGGAGCCAACAACCCTAAATCGGGAAAGTCCAGCGCCTCCATAAACGGATCCGGAATCCCCCGCCAGACGACGCGATAGATACTCCGGCGGTGTGTCTCCGAGGCATTCCAGTCAAAGGCCACGTAATCGAGAGTCGGCGTCGCCTGCGGTCCCTTCGTTTTCTTAAACTGTTCAACCCCTGGACCGCCCATGGTCAAATCGAGCCGCCCCGCCATCTGCAGCACGGAATCTCGGAAGGTTTCTGCGTCCAGGCGCTGTCGATTCATTCGCCAGAGGAGACGGTTTCGCGAGTCGACAGGATTCGATGCGGCCTGACTCGATTGCTGCCAGGTCTGACTGGTCAAGATCAATCGATGCAGTGCTTTGAGCGACCCTTTTGCTTCATCGCGAAACCAGACCGCCAGCCAATTAAGTAACTCCTCGTTTGCAGGTTCGTTCCCCATCCGACCAAAATCATTCGGCGTCTCACACAGCCCATTTCCAAAATGGTAATGCCAGACGCGATTGACGATACTCCGCCACGTGAGCGGATTGTCCTCGTGGGCCAACCAGTCCGCGAGTGCCGCTCGACGGAGAGACTCATCCATCGGATCCGCCAAATCAAAACGACTCGGCAAGTGGGAAAGGGCCGATAGCGCTCCCGGCTGAACCTCCCGCACCGTTTGATCAAACTCCCCGCGTCGCAATAAATGGACTGTTTTCGGGGATTGAGGAGAGGGTAGTTTCTTCGCGTGTGACCAGGAGGACGAGACACCGTACACCGTCTCTTGGGATGGTAAGGACTCTAATTCGCGTTTTGCATACGATTTCAGAACGATTGCCGCGATCGCGGCAGCTTCCGACTCCGATCTCTCGGAGGTCGGCTTCTGCAGCGTCTGCCTGACCTCCTCGGGAAGAATCTGTGCCGCACCGTTTTCCGCATCCGTCGCCGAGAGTCGAAACCGTCCAATCAAGTGTTTGGGTGGATAGAGCTGCTTCAAGGAAATCGCCAGTTTTCCTCCCGGCACCATCTGGAGGGGATCGGCCAACTCAAACACGATCTTGTGTGACTCGTTTACCCTGGGATGGATGGCCCAGCCCGATCGATCATCCCCGTCAATCGCCTGGGCCGAAGTCCAGCCAGCCTGATCAAAGTCAGCTGAGGCTCGGACGATTTTTAACGGGATGGGTGTCTCACTCGCAGGGGAGAAGTATCGTAGTTCCACTTCCGAGAGATGTAGATTACCGTTACCAGCCCGACCCGGACCATGCATGGGAAGTCGTTCGTCTTTCAAGACTTCCAGCCGAATCGCCGTTAGCTTTTCCAGACCCACGGTTGATGTGACGGTGTAGGTTTCCTGATCGGGAAGGTGACCACTCGCCAGAATCGAGCCATCTGACTGTCTTGTCAAGGTCGCACCGCCTGCTGAGAGGAAGACGTCCGGAGAGAGCACTTTCCACTCAACCGGATCGGACTGACGATCCGTCTCCCAGGTACGAACGAGTTCGGCATACCGGGATTGCAGGAGTAAGTCGGCATTCCCATCCCGGGCGACCGCCAGTAGCTGCTCCAGTTGGCGTCGTCGCTGATAGACCTCCGGAGAGGCATCGAACTGGATGTCCCCCTTCCCCACCCCGGCAAAGACGGCCTGGAGTGAGTAGTAATCTTCTTGCGTGATGGGATCGAATTTATGCGTGTGACAGCGAGCACAATTCGCCGTGGTACTGACGAATGCGGCCATTGTTTGAGTCACGATATCGTCACGATCGAGGTAATCGAAAGCGACGGGAGCGGTTCCCGCACGACTCAGTTCCAGCGGTCCCGCCGCGATGAATCCCAGTCCCGCCATCAATTGCGGTTCCTCCGGGAAGAAAACGTCGGGGGCCAGCTGCTCGCGGATGAAACGATCCCAGGGGACATCCGCGTTGAACCTCTGGATCACATAGTCCCGGTAACGCCAGGCATGCGGGCGTTTGACATCGTGTTCGCAGCCGTGCGAATCGGCAAAGTGAATCACATCCAGCCAATGACGAGCCCAACGTTCCCCATAGCGGGGCGAGTCCAGGAGTCGATCGACGAGATGCTCATAAGCCTGCGGATCGTCGTCCTTCACAAACGACGTCACTTCTTCCGGTGTCGACGGTAATCCATGCAGATCGACATACAGTCGGCGCACTAACGTCGTCTGATCCGCTCGGGTGGCGGGCGAGATTCCGTGTTCCTTCAATCCCTGTCGAACAAACGCATCGATCGGGTGTCCCTCGCCCGGAACGGGTGGCGCGACCAGTTTTTTGAGCGACCACCAATCCGTCAAATCGGCTTCAGGTTTATTTACTTTGCGGGGATCGACAGCTCCGCGCTGGATCCATTCGCGCAAAATGCCGACTTCAGCATCCGAAAGCTTTTCATCGGGAGGCATTTGCAGGTCGTCTTTTTCATAGTCGACCGCTGTCAGGAGAAGACTCTCGTTCGGTTTGCCCGGTACGATCGCCGGTCCGCGATCTCCCCCCACGGACCAACCCGCCTTGGAATCGAGCGTGAGCCCCCCCTCCATTGTTCGAGCGGCATGCGAATGACACCCAAGGCACTTTTCTGTGAGTAAGGGAACTACTTTCGAGTTGAAGAACTCACGATCGGTGGCCTCATCGGCTTGAAGTGAAACAGAACACAGACAGCACACCGCGAAACCAATCACCGATCGCAGACAGTAAAAATGCGTTCTGCTTATGAACATCGTCCTTATCCAACTTCATTTGATGCGAAGTCTGAGCTAGCCAAAAGTGTTTTCAAGACCTATTGTAATCTCGATTTATGGAATCAGGCACATTTTTTTGCAGGTGATGAATTTCATCACTCTTCAACAACCGGCTGGATTCTCCAATGCCGCAGCACACGAGTAGGAATCTCAAAATACGGCAACTCCTCACCACTGATCTCTTGAATGGCCCATCGTATGGACTCACTCACAGGATCGTGGTGCACCGTGGAGCCGACAAATTTTTTCATCGCCGCTAATTGCGATTCCGCCTTCATTCGACCAAGTGAGATCGCGCTCATGCGTCGCACCAATTCGATCTCATCAGGCATCATCCCACCGACATCCAGAATGCGTCCCATCAATTGTGCCGCGAATTGATCATCATTCCAATCCGCCAGAAAATATCCCAGCCCCCAGACGGCAACCCCACGGGATAAGCGGCGATGATTTCCTTCAACATCTGGTGGTTTCGGAACCTGAGTGCGCATCAGGGGGATCACGGGACGATATTCCATGATGGTCATCGCCTCGAACAAATGCGCTACCTGCCGATCGACGGCTGTCAGGTCTGATCCTTGGGGATTATCTGTCTGATTCTGGGCGTGTTTCAGCAGAGCAGGCAGAGATTCTTTGACGGCGATTTTTCGCAGAGCCCAAGCAGAGGCGATCTGGACTTCCGGTCGCGTGGATTCGAGCAATTCGACCAGACGCGGCATCACCGTTTCCTGGTCCAGTTGTCCCAAAATCAGAGACGCCTGCTCTTGCCCGCGCCAGTCGTCTGCATTTAGGACGTCCGTCGCGTTCTTACGAACTGCGGGTTCGAGGTTCGATTTTTTCGCAAACTCCAGCAACGCTTCCCGAATATGGATTCTCAAGGAGGGGGACGCGTCGTTGAGATGACGGGAGAGAGTCTCAATTCGCTCCGGCGTGATAAGATCAATGAGACAATCCGCAGCGACCTTGCGGACTTTCACATCGGGATGCTCCCAGGCACGAGGGAGTAAATCCAAGATAAGCCCAGGGTCCATCTCGTACAAACGCCCGATTGCCGCTGTCGCTACCGGGCCCGCTGGATCGCCAAACAGGTTCTTCAACTGCTCTTGAGACAGGGCCGAATCATGTCGTTGGAGCAAGGCGACAGCACACAACCTGTTGATCAAGGGAGGCGACTCCAACCCGAGGAGCTGTTCAACTTCTGCTTCAAGGTCGCTTGAGGCGATCAGGCCGGCGGCTTTCGCCGCCGCAAACCGGACATCGCGCGGACGCTCCTGTGATTGCACCAGGGGGAGTAAATCGGGAAGCGCCTGTTCGTCGCGAACGCGACCGCATCCTTCGCATGCCAGAATTAAGTCTCGTCGGTATGTTAACTTCTGCTGTAGACGCTCTCTCCAGACTTTCCGGATGGTTGGAAAGTCCCATCGGGCCAGCGCGGGTTCGACCAGTTGCCGATACTGTGAGTCCGAGGCGAGTGAAACGCGAAACAATTCCTCAGCCACCTCCCGCGCGTCAAGTTCGATCAACGTCTGGGCGACGACGGTGCGGACATCCGAAGTCGTCTCTTCCGCAGACAGGAGCTGGCGTAATTCGGGAATGGCGGCTTTGACTTCCTCAAAGCCTGCTTGCGAAGCAGAACGAATATCGATCGCCGCCGAGAGGCGATAGGAGATTTCCGGCCGCTGGAGCGAAGATCGCCACAGTTCCACAATGTCATCGGGAAGAACATCTTGTAACGACTCAGGTGAATCGAATTCTGGATCACTCAACATCAGGAATGTTGGACGCAGATCTTCCGCGGGAACCTGGCCTCCACACATCAGGGAGATCAGACAAACAAAATTCGCTATGAACCAATATCGCATCGAGAATTCCACTTTTACTCGGGACGAGAGACTCGGTAAGTTTGACCGATCAGGACCACCAGGCTGACGATCGATGTGATTCCCATAAACCACCAGTTGAACGGCAGCAGATCGTAGTCGCGAAATCCTTCCATCCGGATGACCGAAAACGCCGCCGCGATCGGATTGAACATCAGGGCGGATTCCACCACTTCATGCCCAAACGGATCACCGCGTCCCAACCAGATGAGCAGCGGGGCACCGCAGATCAGCAAGAGCACGGTATAGGCCGAAACGGTGGCAGAGACCGTGCGCCGAAACAAGGCTCCGACGGCTGCGCTGAGCAACATGCAAAACACCGCGGTAATCACGAGACAGATCACCACCCGCTCCACCTGATCGAGCTGTCCGGGATCAATATAGACCATGATGACATATCCCGGCAGGGTGGCACACAACACCAGCGCCAGGGTCAATATGACCGACAGTAACTTTCCCCACACGATGCGGTAAACCGACATTCCCGTCGATTGAAGGAGAATCCAGCCGCCCGTTTCCCGCTCAGTGGCAATCAGCCCGGCTGTCAGGGCCGGGGTCAATAACACCAACAGAGCGACTTGCAGAAGCACCATGATCCCGCCAATGGTAGGGACGTCCCAACTGATCGTCTGAGTGGTCGTGAGAATGGCGAGTGCCAGCGACATCACGCCGCAAACCGCCACGAGCCTCAGTAGCCAATGCAAGCGACCGAAACGGCGACAGCGAAACTCTTTCACCATCACCGGGTTGATGAACGGAGGAATCAGATTCGATCGGCGTTTGGGATCGACGAGAAACATCACACGTCGCACCAGCCGAATGCCGAGATGCTGATCGTCCACCATCGTTCCTGCGGCGCGTGAGCGATCGAAAATTTTGTGATTCAGGCGGAGGACTGTCCAGATCGCCGCCACCACCGAGATCACCAGAGCCAGTCCTGTAAATCGCAACGGGACATTAATCTGAGTCACGACTCCCCGCGCTCCGACATCCCCGCTTCCCATCAGTGACATCAGCGCCGCCACCGGGGAGAGGCAGCGAAGCCATTCGACCAGTTCCCCTTTCCAGCCGCTGGACCCGACGAAAAAATAGTGCGGAATCAGCAGCAGAAACGAGAGGGTCAACACTGTGGAGTACGTCCAGCGAATCGAGGCGTCGAGCGATTCCGCCAGCGAACTGATCAACAGGCCCAGCGTCGAACATAACAGGACCGTTAGAAGCAGGATTCCATAAACCCCGCCAATGTCGTGAACGGCCGAGATCCCTCCAATGGAATAACAAGCGACCGCCGCCGGCAGACTCAGCACCAGAAACAGCAAAGCAATGCCGAGTGCGGCTCCCAGCTTCCCGAAATAAATCCGTCTCGGACCGAGTGGCGAATTCAGCAAGAGAGTAAGCGTGCCACGCTGTTTCTCTTTGACAATAGACGTCGCGGGAAATACCGGAAACAACAGTAACAGAGTAATGAGCAGCCCACCGGTGAAAAGCTGGAATATCTGCAAAGGGCGAGTACCGCTTTGTGCGACCTGCGGCTCTGTCGGCCAGCGTAAGGCAACGAGAAGCGCTAACAGGATCGTCAGACCGCAGGCGGCGGCGACCGTTCGCTTCTCGCGCAGAAAAGTCATCAATTCTCGATCGAGGACAGGATTGAGCATCTCAGCCCTCACTTTCCGCTGGCACTGAGGCTTCCGGGACGACATCTTCGGCCGATTCCCGCGCGAAAGTCATGAAAGCTTCTTCAAGATCGGTTTGTAGTTCCCGAAACTGAGTTACCTGAATTCCAGAGGCGACTAACGTCGCCAGCAGTTCCCCCAGTTCGGCTTCCGACTTTAATGTGCGACACCGAACGAGTCGTTCGGTGGGTGCGGGAACCACTTCGGCCTCTTCTTCCATATGCCGACGGATGACCTCCGCCGCCTGGGAAACATCGGCTTCCGAACTGAGCTGCACCTCCATCGTACGACGTGGGGAAATCTGCCGACTGATTTCAGCAACATTTCCGCAAGCCCGCAATCTTCCTTGTGCCAGGATCGCAATACGATGACAGATCCGCGAGAGCTCCGGCAATATGTGGCTCGTGACCAGCAGAGTCTTCCCGGCATCCGCGAGCTTCAAGAGCAGTTCCCGCATCTCGATCCGGGCCAGAGGATCGAGGCCGTTTGCCGGTTCGTCGAGAATCAAGACCTGCGGATCGTGCAACAGGGTGCGCGTAATTCCCAGTCGTTGCGACATCCCGTGACTCAACGAATCAACGAGCATATCACGCATATAGGTGGTGCCGCTCATTTCCATCACTTCTTCGATGCGACGGCGACGGTCGCGTCGCTTCAACCCGAAGGCGGCCCCAAAAAAGTCGAGGTATTCCAACACCCGCATATTTTCATAGGAACCAAACTTGTCGGGCATGTAGCCCACCATTCGCTTAATCTTCTTGGCATTCCGGACGCAATCAACCCCCGCCACATGCGCCGTACCGCTCGTCGGGCGTGCCAGACCGACCAGGATCTTAATCGTGGTGGTTTTTCCGGCCCCGTTCGGTCCGATCAAACCGAGAATCTGACCGGAAGGAATCGACAAGTCGAGCGAGTCAAGCGCGACTTTGTCGCCGTATTTTTTGGTCAATCCCTGAATCGAGATGAGTTCGTTCGTCGTCACAATTAGTTTTCCATCAGTCTAAGGTGTGCGTCATTGCTGAAACGGAAGAGACTTTCGACTCTCGTTCACGGCTCCGGCTTGAGGGTGGTCGCCTGGAGGGAGAGATCGAACGATTCAATACGCCAGTCAGAGCGCGGCTCCTGCTCCTCGGATGTCGTTTGATCAAAAGTTCCTTCGCCAGCAGAGAGATACAGTAACAACCGTCCGTCAGCGGATACCATCAAGTTGTCATTTTGATCAAATGTTGCGGAAAGTTGGCCGACCGGTTTTTCCCATTTTCGGAGACTGACCCTTCGCTCACCATCCCACACCCAGAGTTCCAGTTGACCAACCGGTCCCGTCACCGCAATCTGTACGTCAACCTGCTCCAGCGAGAGGGGCAACAAAACCTCTGGGATTTCAAATCCAAGCCACGTCGAAGAGGTGTACTTCTTTTCGAGCCATTCCTGTTTCTTTCGATTGTAGAGTCCTGCTGGTCGCTTGCCGTCGGGACCAGTCACTTCCCGATACGGGAGCAGAGGCCCGGGTATCGTGATTCGTGAGTTGGCCGGTGGACGTTGCAGTTCAATCGGAACAGCCACAAGTGCTTCCCCTTCACGCTGATAGTTGTCATCAACGTTCAGATCGATCTCCCAGGGACGCGTCCAAAAGAGCAGGTGTGGTTGCCGGGAATTCCAGAGTCTCTCCGAGCCGTCCAACAGTTGCGACAGGATGGCCACACGCCGTCGCTGTTCATCTCCGAGCAGATTCGCGTTCAAAAATTCATTGTCACTCAACGTGTCGTTTTCCAACGCTGTCCATTGGCCGCGTTCCATAAACTGCACACCGATACGCCCTTGAGTGTAATCGATGATGGCATCTTCCGGCGTCAGTCCTTCCGGAAGTGATAATGTTCCCGTCACTCCTTCAGCATTGAGGGTCGCCACTGCCTCGACTCGTTCTCCGATTTCAGTCGACTCGAATTCCGCCGTATGGAGACCCGGCTGAGTAGTCAGATTTTCCCAACTCCAATGAAGGTCATCGTCGTAAGTCAGAATTCGGATCCCATGACGGAACCCCTCCAGATCGAGTTGCATCCGAGAATTCTCATTGCCTGACAATGAAAGGGGCGATGCTTCGGTCGCGTAAAAACCGACGACTCCATCAATAGCGACGTCCCGTGTCCCTGAAATCGGGGTCACAAGTTGCGAAACGACTGCGGTTGGCGGAACATCCCAACCCGCGGGACGCATGCCGAGCAAAGTACCGGCGGCCAGGAGAGCCAACACCGGACCACAGGCCCCAAACCAGACCAGTCGACCACTCTTCCCCAGCCAAAACGCCAGACCGACCGAAAGCAGTGCATATCCCATCAAGATCCCGATTACACGCGATCGAGGCGGTACCTGAAAGCCGATCGAGCCTTCCACCTGCTCGGTCAACACGGGTTCCAGCCGGATCTTCTTCTCTTCAACCGTCAAGAATCGTGAGAAAATGTCGTCGAGCGCTGGAAAAGAAACGACTTGGCGTTCCCAATCGGTTTCGTAGTTTCTTTGAGAGTTTGATGGCTGCCTCGGACGCCCCCAACCGTTCAGCCCCAAAGTAGTAACCAGAAGCTCCCCCTGACCGTAATCAATGGTGAAGGCGGCCGGCCAGCCGTCGACAGAAAACAAAACGTCCACATTGTCAATCAACAACCGCGTCATCTCGACCGGTGTCTCGTACTCTTGTGTGGAGTGAACATTATTCTTTGCATCGACGAGAGTAATATTCGTCAATTCGACCCGTTCGAGTTCCTGGCCCTGAAACCGGTCTTCGAGAATCAACTCCAGGATCTTCGAATCGACCCGATCGAGCATGACCCAAAGATGCCCGCCTCCGAACATCCATCTCCGCAAGGCGGTCTGAGTCTGGGGAGAATTCAAAGGTTCGTTGTTCGCTAGGACAATTTGATCGAGTGACTGCAATCCCGTATCACCCACATTCGCAAAATCGGGTGAGAGTGTTTTCCAGTTTCTGCGAATTCCCCGTTTGAAACGTCCAGTGAGTAGAAATTCGAGAGCGCCAACGTTCAGACTTTCCACAACCTCCGTGTCGAGGTACTCGGTTTGAGGAAAGGAGTGGATGATTCCGACGCTCGGCTCGTTCGTTTCGTACTGAAGCGTGCGATCCAATTGCATCGATCCAAATCGATCGGGAATGAGCCCCGTCGAGTCTCCCAACGAACGGACCAGAACGTGATAGGAATAGGCACGATCAACGATATGTTTGGTGTCGGGCACGAGCACCGGCAGCCAAGTGCGAATATGAGTCAGGGGAGGAATCTGAACCCGCCGGCTGTACTGCAATCGCGAATCAATATCAAAATAGAGGGCGACCTGTAAATCGACGGCTCGCTCGTAGGGGTTGGAGAGTGACAATCGCAACAGGTTCCAGCGATTGCCGACGATGGGAAGTTCCGGAGTAACCGACTTCACAAAGTCCCCTGCGAATAATTCCGTACCGTCCGTCGCTTGGGCTTCCACCGATCCCCTGGTTCCAGCCAGAAGTAGCAGTATTCCCAGGACCACCCGAACGCTGGTGTAGTAAGAAGTCACTTGTTGCAACGATTTGTCCTGTTGGTTCCGTGAATGGGCTGCGATCAGACTGACACTATGATGGATCGTCCCCACAGATTCAGCCACAAATTTTGAAAATATCGAACATCCCGGAATTCATCCGTCAAGAATCATCACAGCCTGGTCAGCACACGCGTTCTAACGCGATAAGTCCCACAAACGCAGGGAGCGATCGAATGATGCCGAGGCCAGACGTTTGTCGTCGGGGGAGAAGGCAAGATCGTAAATGGTGTTGCGATGACCGGAGAGAACCGACTCCGTGTCTCCCGATTGGACGTTCCACAAGCGGATCGTGGAATCGGAACTCCCGGAGGCGAGCAGCGATCCGTCCGTCGAATAAATCAACGACTTAACCGTCCCGGTGTGGCCGGCGAATTCCCCACGGAGCGTGGCGGTTTCGAGATTCCAGAGACGGATCACCCGGTCGTCATCACCAGCGGCGATCGTTTTCCCATCCGGAGAAAAGATGAGCGACCAGATCGGTGACGAATGCGGACCGAGTTGCTGAATTTCTTTCCGTTGCTCGATGTCCCACAACCGAATCACCTGATCGTGACCTGCCGAGGCGATCAATTTCCCATCTGGAGAGATCGCGACACTATCGACGAAATCACTGTGACCGCTGAGCAGGGCGAGTTGAGAACGATTCGCCAAATCCCACACAATCAGGTCTTTATCCTGGGAACCGGAAACAGCCAAGGCTCCATCATTACTGACCGCCATGCAGGTGAGATAAGCCTGATGCCCGGAGAGTGTGGAAAGCAATTCCCCCGACTTGACGTCCCAGAGGCGGAGAGTTTTATCGAGCGAAGCGGAAAGCAATGTCTCGTCTCCGGGAAGATACGCCAGGGAACAGACCGCTTCCCGGTGCCCTTTGAGTTGAGAAATTTCCGTCCCTTCTTTGAGCGACCACAGCTTAATCGTTTTATCGAGGCTCCCCGACGCCAGTTGTGCACCGGAATTTGAGAAGGCAACGGAATAGACGGCATTGTTGTGTCGGAATGTCTGGAGAGATGTGGCGGTTCGCATCGGATCTCCTCAGATCAATTCAGGCAGAGGTTGATACTGGGAATGATCGACCAAATAACGAGGCCGACCGGAATAATCACGAATCGTGGCTTGATCGACGTTTAACCCGAGAGAGTGATACAGAGTCGCGAACACCTCCTGAAAGTGAACCGGTCTTTTGGTGGCGAACTCGGCCCGTTCGTTGGTTTCCCCGATGACTTGCCCCGTTCGCAATCCACCTCCCGCCAGCATTGCACACCCGACACGAGGCCAGTGATCGCGGCCTCCTTTTTTATTGATTTTAGGAGTCCGACCAAATTCCCCCCACACAACCACCGAGACATCCTGATCCAGACCTCTTTCTGAGAGATCATCGAGCAATGCAGAGAGTGCCTGGTCCAAAGCCGGCAAATGATCGCGGGCATTATCGAAGTTTGTCCCGTGCGGCTGACCGTGCCAGTCCCAACGACCGAACGACAATGTCACCACGCGAACACCCGCTTCCACCAATCGTCGGGCAATCAGAAAGTCTTCGTTCCTTAACCAGCCGGCATCCCCATACCCGGCCGGTTCCTTCGAGCCGTAGCCGTACCGTTCCCGGATCTCGGTCGGCTCACTCTCCACATCGAGAGCGGCGGCCAGACGCCCCGATAGCAGGATATCGAACGCCTGTTGATAGAACGAATCCATGCCGTCAATCACATCCGTGGTATCGAGTTCCGCTTTGAGCCTGTCAATTTGTTTGAGTAGCGATCGGCGACCCTGCAAATGTCCCTGCGATATTGATTCGAGGGTCAAGCCCTGTGATCCACTCGCGTTGGGAGAAAAAGGTGTATGCCGCATTCCCGCGTATCCGGGTTGGCCCGGATCGCTCCAGGCCTGTCCCCCGATTCGGGGTTGTAACGCCACACAGGCGGGGAACTCGGAATTCACCGGTCCCTGCAAATAGGATACGGCAGAACCGAAACAGGGCCAACCTCCGGTTGGCTGATTCTGTGTCGGATAGCCGTGCAGACATTGGAAGGCGGAGTGGCGACCTTCCGAACCGACGAGCGAACGAATGATTGCAAGTTGATCCATACGTTTGGCGAGACGTGGCAGATGTTCGCAGATATCGATACCGGGGACGTTGGTCGAAATGGGAGAGAACTCGCCGCGATACTCTACCGGTGCTTTCGGCTTCAGGTCCACCATGTCCTGATGTGGCGGCCCTCCCGTCAGAAAGACCATAATCACCGACTTATGAGAGCTTCCGATCCCCTGACCCGCTTCGGCTTCAATGAGCTTCGGTAAGCTGAGCCCTCCCATCGCCAAACTGCCGAGTGACAGGAAAGAACGACGCGAAAATCCATCACAGTGCGAGAATGGCGAACCACTGAAAGAAAGCATGAACTCAACCTTGATCGACAGGAGCCTCTGCGCTATCGCATCAATGTATCACAATATGTTCGCGGTTCCAAAAGTTTTCAGGAAAAGAGACGATGCCTTTTGTCGATTTTTGATCCTAATTCCTGAATCGCTAGTCCAGTCGAATCATGGACTACGTATTGCGGGGGGACGCGTTTAATCGGTAATTACAGTCACATTCTCATAAAGCTGCTCGACTGAGGCGAGCAAACATCCGTCTGTTTCAGGTGAGGACCATGTTTCCCCACTCCAGTTTGCAAGAATGAAGACTTGAGAACAGCCTGCTCAACTCGGCCTGGGAAGCAGCACTTAGCCCGTGAGAGGTTTCCAAGTTCGGGTTGGCACAGCGGTGGTCGAAGAAAGCCCCCAGAAAGCTCTATCAATGCAAGGAGCCGTTGACAGCCTATTGGTAGCTAACGACCTGGCTTTTGCTGAATCAGTTTCTTGAGAACCTCGGGGTGGTCCTGTGCCACATTTGTCACTTCACGAGGGTCGTTCTTGAGATCAAACAGTTGGATATTGGGATCGCCGGGACGAATCACTCCTTTCCATGTCCTCCACCTTGCTGCTTGAACAGCGTCACCAGTCGCAGTCGGAACGCTCCAGTAAAGGACTCTCTCATCGAGGGATTTGTTTGAGAACCGCGTCCCCGCGAGAGAGTGCCCCAAAGTTCCTCTGTAATATCGACGATCTCTGACGATCGATGTCAGCGTTGCCGTCACGTCCCATGCGCCGGTAAGGACTGACGCCTCATGTTTACCGGGGAAAGCGCGAGGACCATTGATGATCGAGGGGACTACCATGTGAATGTTTTTCAAAGAGTTGACCGTCTCGTCCACATCGTTTCTCTCGGGGGTAGTAGTCGAAGTCTCTCCCAGTAACCAAATCATCGTATGTTCTCTCAGTGCAAGATGGTCCAGCCGATTAAGAAGACGGCTGATTTCTGCATCGAGCATCTCAATCTCACTCGTCACTTCAGGAAAGTTCAGTGCATGATATCGGAGGATCCAGCCAAACGGTCGCTGCGAATCTCGACGCTCCAACGCCGCGAGTGCTTGCGCCGTAGTCAAGCTCCAGGCGTTGATGGAAGCTTCCTCAGTCTGGTTCCACTCCTGGATCCGCCCATTGACGTTGATTGACTTAGGGTAGGCGATGCTGGGATGAGAGTTGTCAGTCCACCCCACGAACAGGTCGCAATAGCATTCCAGCGGGTCCGTATTAGGAAGAGGCCAATTTCCGAAAAAACCGGTTTCATAACCCGCATGCCAAAGATGTGAACTAAGAGTGAGTTTCGTAAAACTGAGAACGGGCTCCCCTTCCTTGTCTCTGGAGATTTCGCCTGCGTGCCGTCCTGTCATCAGGCACCAGAAGGCATCTTGGTCTAGGGGACTTCCGGAAAGAAACTGTGAAAATTGGAGCCCCGACGCGGCAAGTTGATCAATAGCGGGAGTTTTTCCCGATTCTGATCCATAGCAGCCGAGTTGTTGACACGAGAGGTTATCCACCAGAATTAACACCACATTAGGCATCGTCGCCAATCGAGGAGGTCGGCGATTGACATTCTTGATCGCCTTTGCATTGGATTGTTTGATGCGCGTGAGAAGCTCATCGGACTCAAGGAGGATCTGATGCAGTTCATCGACATCTTCCGCATTGTCAAACTCACTCTGCTCAATAAGTTCCTGGTAAGCACGAATGAGAGAATTTCGGGCCTTGGGCTCACTTTGGGCATGCAGCTCATAAGCCTGAGAGAATCCTGTCAGCCAACAAATCAAGAGGATGACACAACAGCGGTGTGGATGAATCACGACGTTGTTTCCTTACAGAACCAATTTAAAGTGACAAAGCTTCTTTGCAACTACAGTGCCATTCACACCACATTCGTCGAAAATATCACGTCGCTCTGCGAAACCTACCTCCTGGAATCTGGTGAAACTCATCATGTAATTTAGGTAAACCTGGAGGGAAATGATCGCCGTTGTATTTTAGTTGGTTTTGAATCGTCTACACTCCGAAAAGACTGAAATACGTCTCCTTAGTTCTATTGATGATGGTGAGCATGATGAATATCAAACCAACCGCGACTGCGATCGGTTTCGTACTTTGCCTGAGCGTGGTGGGGAGTCTTCATGCGGAACTAATGGGGGAGCCCGTTCCTCTTCCGGGCGCTGGAACCACTGGTCCGGTCATGGATTACGGGAATGAAATTCCCATATTCACAGAAACTCAAAACTTCTACGCGGAAATCACTTGCTGCCCGGAAGCCGTGGAAGAATGCTGTACGGCAACAACACCTGCTTGCCAATCCAGCTGCGATACCTGCCCCAATCACTGTCATGAAAAAGAGTGCGACAATGGGTGGTGCTCATTTTGCTGTTGTCACCAGTTGTGTTGCAAGATTTGCCCTCAATCATGTGGGGTCCGATTTTATCCCGACATGCCTTCTCATGTACCGTATTATCCAGTCAACAATGGCTATTACTACTTCCGTCCTTACAATTACTTCCACGTTACTCGTCAGCGGGAAGAGGCCGTTCAGATGGGGCTGAATTACAATGCCCCCTATTCTCGAGCCCCGTTTGAGGAGATTTATCGAGAAATGGAAAGTTCCTACGATTTTCCCAACGAGGAATCTGAAGCTGTTTACCACCAGCGAGTGCAGGAACTTCCAAACCTACAGGACATTTTAAAAATGCAGTAACTATCAAATTGAGAAGTTTGATAACTTTTTGAAGTCGGCCAGCATATGGCCGACTTTTTTGATGCGCGGTGTTTCCAGGAGTTTACAAAATGGAGGGTTAGCAGGGTTGGTATCGATTTTGCACTGCATTCGAGCTCACATTCCTCTTTGTGAGCTGATGCATGGCCAACGCAGAATCCCCGCCGAAAATCAATCACCATCAACCGGTCGGTTTAGTTCCCCTGCTCGATGCGCGTTGGGCTTGGGGAGGTTCTGCTGTCGTTTCTACGAGTCTGCTCTCGTTGTGCTGGCTCATGCAGAGTTATCTCCCACTGGCACCAGGAAGACTCTGGGCTCATTTTTCGACGTCCGACCACTTTCCTCTGTTAAGCGGTGTGGATGGGGCTGCACGCCAATTCGCCTTGGATATCCTACTTCAGAAAACTAGCTTGGCGTGGGGCGTCGCAGGAGTCTCTCTGCTGTTGTCATGCTGTATCATGTTCTCACTCTGTCTCATGTTTGTTCTGTTTAATCAGATTCACAACCGACATCTGATTAGCTCCGCCAGTGTCGCTTTGGTCGGATTCCAATTGGCGTTGTCGGCAGAAAGCGTCCAAGCTTCCTTTGGAGGAATCATCGCCTATGCACTGTTGCTGGGGGCGATGACCCATCTGGGTATCCGGGAGACGAAGCGCTCTCGCTTCTGGACGATCATGATCACTGGCCTGGCAATGTTTCTCTGGGTGAATTCCAGCGGTTCATTCACAGTCGGGATCATCATTTTATGTGGAGCCTGCCTCGAAAATGTCGTCAGAGCCATCTTCCAGAAGAAATCAATTCGAGGGATCTGGAGCGATTGGTGTCTCAGAAACTACGTGTACGCGTTGGAAGCCGGAATGCTAGGGTTGCTATGCAATCCACAGGGGATCAAGGTTCTTCTGCACGCCGATTATCTCAACGGATTTGTTTCAGACTATGCAAGTCGCTGGTGGATACCACTGGTCCCCGGCAATCTTTCCACTGTACTAACAGGAGCGTTGATTGTCGGAGTACTCGTCCTGCTTCGGACAAGTCGTGCGTCCCTCGTTCGGGGATTCCCCTTAAGTTGTTTTGTACTGTGGGGCTTAACTTGGCTCGATCGATCGGCGTTGATCTGGTCAGTTCCTTTGACGGTTCTGATGATTCAGCCCTTGTTGGCAGAGAGAATTTCATCCATTTTTCCCGAACGACAAGATGTGAGGCGAGATTCACGAGATCTGACTTCCAAGGACTTTCGCTACACGCTGCTTACTCTCCTTCCGATCTGGCTCGGGTTCGCCTTGTCTCCCCTCGGAGGCCTGGTTCTGGGAGGCACTTCCCGTGGTCCCGACCAGATTATCAGTCGGGAAACGCCCGTCAACCTCGCATCTCACCTCCGTTCAGCTCCACCGCTAGGGCAAGTCGTGCATCCAACCGCATGGGGAGATTGGCTTTCTTTCGCAGGCCCGGAACAAATTCAGTTGTTCCTCTCCCTTGAGAACCTGGGACGCTGTCCACAGACGCTCTTTCGCGATCAACGCGACATACTCCATGCCTCCTTGGGATGGGAAAAGAAAGTGGAGCGTTATCGCATCAATAGCATCATCCTCGACGCCCAACAGCATTCCTCCACCGTGCATGTGCTGGAAAACTCTCCTACTTGGGAGATCTCCTATCAGGATGAACAGGCCGTTATGTTTCGCAGAAGGATGATTCGGGACCAGAGTGGCTCTGCCGCGGAGAATTTGTAATGAGAGCCAGCGAAACAGCAACCGCCGCCACTCGATTGGGCTCGATCATCCCCTGCGTTCATTTTTGCTTGCTCGCCGGAGGCTTCCTCTGGGGAGGAATGACATTCGTTGAACAGCAAGCGGAATTTCGCAAACGACCGACATTCCGGAATGAACCGATCGCTATCCGGCCCGTGTATGATGATCCATCCGTCATTAGTGATGAAACCTTGTCTCAGGTCCTCTGGAAAATGCGACCTCGCTTTCGTCATCCCGGGTCGAAGATCAACCACATCGACCACGCGCTGCGCATGTGGGGACCGTACGCAAATTTTCGGGATCCGGAGTCTCTCTCCGGAGTGGAGATGCTCGAGATTCTTTTGGATGAACGTTCATTTCGCCGCAACCAAGGCGAATCTGCTGCCGCCTTACTTGAGCCAGGCAAGTACGGACTGCTCGTGAAAGTCCAGGAGGGCTCCTCCACGTCCAGCCATGTCGATCACACGCTCGCGGGACTGGGAGAAATAGGAATTCCGCTGGACTATCCGATCATACTCAATGATGGGGAATTCTCCGTTTCCGAGATGCTTCGTTCAGCTTTGGAGAATTTCAGTCTCAATCAAGCCGAATACGAATGGTCGGCTCTCGCGTTCGCCGAGTATTTTGAGCCCACTGATGGTTGGTACAGCCAGGAAGGGCAGCGAATTACTTTTGACAATCTGGCACAGAGGTTAATGCGACAGCGACTGGCTCAAGGGGTCTGCCGCGGAAATCATCGTCTCCATACCCTTGTCATGTTTTTGCGAATCGATGAAGTGAAACCACTTTTGAGTCCCGAGGTTCGACAAGAGGTTATCGATCACCTACGCGACGTAACCGACCGATTAATGGCCACACAGTCCTCCGAAGGATTCTGGTCGGACCAATGGCCGGGAACGGAAATTGAAGGTATGACCGAGTTGAGCGAGGAGGCCAGGCTGCCGATACAGACGGATCGGTTCCTGGTGACCGGACATACGCTCGAATGGTGGGCTTTGGCTCCGTCCGAACTACAACCACCTCGAGAGGTCGTCGTTCGTGCCGCGGATTGGTTATCAAGTCAGATTCTGAAGTTGACGCCTCAAGCCTTGGAGGCGAATTACACTTTTTTAACACATGCGGGACGCGCATTGGCTATGTGGCGTGGAAAACTCCCCTCAGATGTTGATCTGACGCTAGCCCACCCGCGTCAACGTTAATGTGTCTAGCTACAGTTGCCTTTGTTTGTAGTGATTATGTTTAGACCTCTTTCCCGCCAGGCCACTCGAGCGGAAACCTCTGATGCCCCTGAGTTGCATCGGGGTGCGCTTTGAACGGTTCTCCCTCTTATCTCGCACTGTACTGCTAGAATTCGTTTTCCTTCGCTTGGCTTTGATGGTAGCCACGTCCGTGTTCAATCGGTATCGGTGGCGTTAACAGGGGGATACAGAATCTTTGCGCCACCAGACACCACTTAGGTTTCGAACTTCTTCCAGGAATTTCTCGCCAGATCCCATTTCACGCAGAGTGTTTCCATTCAACACCTTACGGATTTTTCGATCAGGCTTAAAAAATGATCTGCGGAAGAAGCTGTGAACTCAACATGTTTGGCACAGGGCCTGCGAAGTGGGACATCAGGATCCTACTTTGTGGTTAGTCATTCGTGGTTTCCGGCTACTCGTGGCTGACTTGTTTCGCTTTTTACTACCAATTTTGAAGGGAGAATCAGAATGAAAAACATTCTTTCTCGTTTCTGGCGCGATGAAGCCGGTTTTGTCATCTCGTCGGAGTTGGTTCTGGTGGCCACGATTCTGGTCATTGGGATGATTAGTGGACTGACTGCAGTCCGCGACGGAGTCGTGCAGGAGTTGGGTGACGTGGGCCAAGCTGTAGGTTCGGTTGATCAGGACTACACCTATTGGGGTATCACTGGTCATTCGGCAGCCACTGCTGGCAGCACGTACATCGACGAAGTGGACTATTGTGATATACAAGATACCCCAGGTGCCGAGCCTTCTTGTCTCGTCATCCAAGGGAATCAAGATTTCACAGAACTCGGTCCGTTGCAAAACCCACCGACAGCCACTCCGTAATGCTGAGAATTATAGGATTGACCCAGCCTGTAGTTCGAATCGTTCGGGCTGCAGGTGGGTCGGTCTTAGTTTTGAAAGGGACTCAGAGATGAGTTTTACGATCAGCCTGCTAGCGATCATGAAGCGATATTCAAACTCCATACAACGCATCACGAGACGTTTCTGGCAAGATGAGCGCGGGGTGATTCAAGCCTCACAAGCCATTTTGCTGGTCGCTTTGCTCGGCCTGGGAATGGTCGCCGGTTTCGTCTCCCTGCGAGACCAGATCATACAGGAATATGGAGACGCCTCGCTCGCTCTTGAGAACCTCAATCAATCGTATTACTACGAAAACATCGTCAACACTCCGATGGGCGAGATCGTTGTTAGCTCCACATCTTACACAGACACCGTGGGGGCAATCGCCAATCTCGAAGATCCTAAAAACAATATCGTCGTGCCGGGATCGAGTCCCGAACACGGGATCGTCGATCCCAACCTGCTGGATGGCGACGGCAACCCTTCAGGAGGGATTACCTTCTCTGGGGGCACACCGGAAGGGATTAGTCTCATTATCCCCCCTCCTGGTCCGAATGAACTTCCGGCTGGAGGTGAACAAGGAGGGACACCGTAAGCTTTCTTTTCCAGCGGGTAATAGATTTCGAAGGACAAACATAGTCACTCAGATTAATTTCAATAGAACATCCTTGAAACTCAAACACAAATCTTATTCAGAAGGACCATCATCATGGCCAAAATCAGTCCAGGCACCATGACTGTCGCCATCTTCGCGATCCTACTGGGGTTGGCGGGAGCCTACACGGTACGACAGTATCTCGAACAGAAACCGGTTCCCGTGGCCGAAGCGACCGAAGCACCTCGCTCGGAAAACATTTTCGTTCCCGTAGCTGCTCGAAAGATTCAGGTCGGTCAGGAACTTTCGCTGAGCGATATCGTCGTGCGTTCATTTACTCAGGAGGAATTCAAGAAGTCGCAATTCTCGAAGGTCTCCTTTATGCCCGACACCGACCAAATCATTGGTCAGGTGGTCGCGATAGAGCTTGAAGAAGGAGCCGTCTTCAAGCCCAATAGTTTCTTTCCTGACAGCATGGGACCAGGAATTAGCGCGAATCTGAAACCCGGTTTTCGAGCGGTCACCATTCCCATCAAGAACATTGGTGCCGTGCAGGGCTTTGCTCGTCCTGGATCGCACGTCGATGTGTTGTTTCGAGCGACTCATACTGATCAGACCCCCGAAATCACCGTGAACCTGCTGGAAGATATTGAAGTGCTTGCTCTGGGAGCAGCCATCATCCCAGATCAAGTGGTTTCTCTGGATGATCGAGGTCGCCAGGATGGCACGGTCACTCTCTCTGTGCTTCCTGAGGAGGCCACCGCGTTAAAAGTGGTTGAGGGTCGGGGTGAACTGTCACTGGTTTTGCGAAATCCCCAGGAAAATCAGCAGTTGCAATCCGTCTCCATCAAAAATTCGGCCATGACGCTGAGTCAACTGCTGGGAATCCAAGAGCAGCAAAAGCCTAAACAGGTGGAAATATACAGGGCGGGGCAAAAACAAACGGTGACTTTTGCGGATTCCTCCAACCACTCTCAATTGAATAAGTTGATCCAAGAACCCGTTGTTGAACAACCGCAGGAGATACTACCTGCAAGGACAGCCGGACAATCAGTGACTCAAGCAGACACTGTTCGAGGCCTTAAGTAATATCCACCACTCTTAACGTAACGGATAGGTCAGATCATGTCTTCTGTACCCACCAAACTCAATCTGAAACAGTCTGGAACCCCGTTCAGAGTTGTGGAGGATGACGAATTGCAGTTCCAGAAACTGAAAGTGACGATTCACGAAGTTCTCGTGGAGTCTCTGGACCTGTCCATGCTCGCGACGGTGCATGATTCGCAATTGCGAGAGGAAGTTCGAATAGTCGCCGCGGATGTTTGCCAAGAAGAAGCCCCTCAGCTTAAAGGAGACGAACGTGAGCGGATGCTGAACGAACTGTTTGACGAAGTATTTGGTCTCGGTCCGCTGGAAACTTTAATGAAGGATTCCGAGATCAGCGACATCCTGGTCAACCACCCGCATGAAGTGTACATCGAACGAAACGGGCGTCTCGAGGAGTCGTCCGTTATTTTTGCCAACGAAGCACATCTCGTTCGAATCATTCAGCGAATTGTTTCGCGGGTGGGTCGTCGGATTGATGAAGTGAGCCCCATGGTTGACGCCAGACTGGAGGATGGTTCTCGAATCAATGCGGTTTTACCTCCTCTGGCCCTCAACGGTCCAACACTATCTATTCGCCGATTCGGAGCCACACCTCTGCATCTGGATGATCTCACCGCGAATCGTTCATTGTCGACTCCCATGGTGGACTTTCTCACCGCCGCGATCGAAGCTCGCGTCAGCTTCCTCATTTCGGGAGGTACGGGAGCTGGTAAAACGACGTTACTGAACGCTTTGGCGGAGTGCATCCCCACTGATGAGCGTCTGATTTCAATCGAGGATTCCGCCGAATTGCAATTGTTGCACAAGCATGTCATCCGCATGGAGACTCGACCGGCAAACAGCGAAGGATCCGGAGAAATCTCTCAGCGTTCCCTGGTCCGCAACAGTTTGCGGATGCGGCCTGACCGGATCATTATCGGTGAGGTCCGTGGGCCCGAAGCTCTGGATATGCTACAGGCGATGAACACTGGACATGAAGGGTCACTGACAACGATCCACTCAAATGATGCTCGCGACGCCTTAGCGAGACTTGAGTTGATGGTCGCGATGAGTGGCTATGAACTCCCAGTCAGCGTCGTGCGGCAATACATTTCGGCGGGCATCCGACTCGTCGTTCACTTGGCAAGGCTCAAGGGGGGAGCGCGGAGGGTGATGAGAGTATCCGAGATCATCGGGGTAAATGAGAAAGGGTTTGTACTCGAAGATATCTTTGGATTTGAACAAACCGGAGTTGATTCAACGGGGGCCGCTCGCGGCGATTTTTATACGACCGGATACCGACCACACTGCCTCAACCGACTGCGTGCGAGCGGTATCCGTCTTCCCGATGAAATGTTTGATGAACGTCGGACCCCTTGTAGCCTTTAGTAGTTTGATTCTAAGGAGCAAACCGTGAGCCTTACTATCGTCGTATTAATCTGTTTCATTGCCATTACATTGGGCACGATCACTCTGGGCATGTTGTATCGCGACTTAGTCATGGCTGGGGGGGCGAACAAAACCCCGTCGATCCTGGAGCGATCAAGAATGCTCCGCAGTATGAATAAGCGTGCCGATATTCCCGCAGGTACCTCGTTGGAGAAACTCGATCGTTGGTTCGATCAACTCATTCTCGAAAGCGGGGTACCGTTCTCCTCACTGTCTGCCGGCTTATTGTGTGTGACGACTGGATTGGGTTTGGGAGGAGCCGTCTGGCTATTTCTGAATCGTCCCGAAGTCGGGTTGATGACAGCTGCCTTGAGTATGACGTTACCGCTGATCTGGTTCATGTTCAAACGACGCAAACGCATGTTGGAGATTCGAGAAGAAATTCCACAGTTGCTCGACCTCTTGGCAAGGTCAACTCGCGCGGGCAGAAGCCTCGAACAATCGCTAACTCTGGCCAACGAGGAAATGAAAGGTCATCTCAGCAATGAACTCGGTCTCTGTATTCAGCAACTTGAGGTAGGCAAATCATTCTCCGCGGTGATGAAGTCTCTGGCGGGTCGGATTCAGCTTCTGGAGGTGCGGATACTCGCTTCCACGCTAACGGTACAGCGACTCGCCGGAGGCAATCTCCCCGAAACCTTGGACCGGATGGCAAAAGTGGTACGGGACAGGCTCTACGCCAACAAGAAGATTCGAGCAGCAACTGCGGCGGGTAAAACGTCTGCGCTGTTAATTGCGACTATTTGCCCGATTGCCTACGCGACGATGTTCGTTCTTCAACCAGACCACATGAAAGTGTTGCTGGACGATCCGTTGGGCCAGAGCCTCTTATTAACAGCGGCCGGCCTGGAATTATTGGGGATGTTCTGGGTTGCCAGCTTGCTCAAGCAAGAAGAATAGCCCTTGGGCTTGAGAGGTATTTGAAGTTGCCCACTCGTGAGTCACAACAAAAAAATGAGGTTCGTCATGTTTCTGAATCTAGTTGCCGTCGGAACTTTTTTGATCATCAGTCTGACTGTCTTTCTGATCTCGGAAGCAATCCGAAACAGCAAACGTCGGGCGCGTTCGATCTCTGACTTGAATCTGAGTGACGACCATCCGAAACGTCCCCTCGCCCCCAGTGCATTTCAACGGGCGATGGCGGGAGCTCTTCCGCAGTCGGCCAAAGAGATTGCCAAAATTGAAAAGGACCTCAAACGCGCAGGCTATTATCGTCCTTGGGCTCTCATCGACTATCTCTCGACGCGCAATACGTTGGTAACGATGATCTTGGTCGGCTTCGGAATCTTGGCCGTTCTGGCACCTCCCAGCAATGGAATGGGCCCCGTGTTAATTGGGATCGGCTTGCTAACAGCTCTACTAGGCTATTCTCTACCGAGACTCCTACTATCCCATCAGGCCCTGAAACGAATCACAAAGATTCACAAAGGGCTTCCTGATGCCTTGGATATTGTCCACATGTGCCTTTCATCCGGACTCTCGTTACGCGATTCCTTGCAACGTGTGGCCTCTGAGATCGAGGTTTTTAACCCGGAGATCGCAGTCGAATTCGAACTCGTCCGGCGACACTCTGAAGCTGATTCCATGGCTAAAGCACTCAGTAACTTTGCAGATCGACTAGACACTCCCGACGTCAATGCGTTAGCGTCACTGGTCACACAATCGGACAAACTGGGAATTCATGTCGCCGAGGCGGTTACCGAATTTGCGGTGGGTGTCCGTCGTACGTTTCAGCAACGGGCTGATGAGAGAGCCAATAAGACTACGATCAAACTACTGTTTCCGGTGGTCCTATGCTTAGCCCCTCCCATCTACATTTTGTTAATGGGACCACCTCTACTCAAAATGAGAGACTTCATCCAAGAAGCAAATCAGCGCGGTGGGGTATTGGATGTCTCGGAGGCCGCCTCAGCTTTCGGTGAGGTCGCTGACTAAAGCACCTCCAACTTCACTGGAGCGTTCTGACTTGCTGCGGAAAAACCGGGCGTCTTCAATCTGTATCGACAAATCCGTGAGTGACGGCGTGATTGGGAACAGACCGAACAAACAAACCACGCTGGGGGACTTTCCTGCTTCGGTCTGCTTGACCTGTTTACCCTCACTGCGTTATTGACGCTACGTTTTCGCGGGACGAGTTCTCAGGAGTGAGACGGGAGAACAAATTCCCCCTTGGAGTAACGTCTCAGGCTGTTTTTTCTTCCATCAATTGATGCTTTTTCAACTTTTTGTACAGCCCCACGCGACTGATGCCAAGTGCCTTGGCGGTGTCAGTTCGACTATTCTGATTGGCTTTG
This sequence comes from Planctomycetaceae bacterium, assembly GCA_014762625.1. Lineage (GTDB taxonomy): Bacteria > Planctomycetota > Planctomycetia > Planctomycetales > Planctomycetaceae > JABURQ01. The sequence goes on from JABURQ010000027.1 coordinate 36,243, forward strand.
AGCGTTTGAATCAGTATTTCGCGTTCATTCTGGGCAATGCGAACCGCCAAGGTCTCATTGGTATCCGTGTCGGCAGGAACGGCGGCCTCGCTTGGCTGCTCGACGTGCATCTTATCCGTTCGTGTTTGTGTATTCGTGTCGGGATCATCGGGCGGCACCTGCCCCGTCCTGACTTGACTCGTAAGATGATCGATCCGCAACTCCCGATTATCGGAAAACAGGACGGCACGTCGTAGCTGATTTTTCAGTTCCCTGAGATTTCCGGGCCAACCATAGCCTTCCAGAGAGTCCAAGAATTCCTGATGAATGTAATCAATCGAGATTTCATACTCTTGACAGAGGTTCTCAATCATTCGGAGCGCCAAGGGTATGATATCTGGCTTCCGTTCTCGGAGAGGTGGTAGTCGAAACTGAAGCACATTGAGGCGATAGTACAGATCCGGTCGAAACTTTTCCTGCTCCACAAGATCCTCGAGAGGAACGTTGGAAGCTACGATGAGACGTGCACTAGTCGTCTGAGTGTTCGTGGACCCGACTGTTTCAAATTCGCCGGTTTCGATCACTCGCAATAATTTCGCTTGTTCAGGCGGGCCCAAGAGATCAATCTCGTCCAGCAACAGCGTCCCACCGTTGGCTGCCTCAAACCGGCCAATCCGGGAGCGGTCCGCTCCAGTGAAGGCCCCACGGGTGTGACCAAATAGTTCACTCTCAATCAGTTCTTTTGGTAGCGCCCCACAAGCTACGGTGTGAAAAACACCATCACAACGGGAAGAGAGCCGGTGCATGAGATTCGCCAGCGTTGTTTTTCCCGAACCAGTTTCTCCAATCAACATTAGTGTCACATTGTGTCGAGCAATCTTTTCAAGCTGCTTGAGAACCGGCACCATGGTTGGTGTGAATGTCTCAATAAAGACATTTTCGCCTCCAATACGTACCCCGTTTCGATTCCTCGAAACCGGAGAATCTCCCTCTAAGTGCTTCACCAGCGACTTATGCAAATTTTCGGGCGTACAGCAGTCTCTGGTATAATCAAGAAATCCATCAACCAGTCTAAAGACAGGCTCCGCTAGACTACGAGAGTGGATACCATCAGTAATCCCCACGAATCTCCAGTCACTCTCTGAAAACTCGGACAGTAGCTCAAGACAGGGAATCCGTTGACATTGCTGAGCTTGCGGTCTCAAATCCATCACCACCACGGCACTTTCCTTGAACTCAAGCGCTTGACGGAGCTTTCCAAGCTCCTCCTTCTCGCATAGAACGAGATCCTCAGACAATGCAGGAACGCTCTCGAAAAGATCGCGAATTTGCTGAGAATGAGTAAGGAGGTAGACGGTTCTGGAGTCGCACATAGTGATGTTGGTCGCCAGAAGCTCTTGAGCCTCCGGTTGAATTTTGAATCTGCAGAATTGTGTAAACAGGTATAGTCGGAGTTGTTAAAATGGGAATTTTGTTGAATTTTGCAGATTTTGAAAAAACAGCTTGACGGATCCGCTTTCGTGAGAAATCCTACCATCAGGTGGGGATTTTATGTAAAACACAAAATTGGCCATTTAGTTAAAATGTTGCAAATATTCAATCTGGATGCTAATTTTCCACACGATGTTCAGTATTATCAACGGTTTTGTACAGTAACCGCCTCTCGCCACTCTTAGGGATACCCCCCCCATTTAATACTCAAAGAGGGATGAGAGTTCTGGACTCCATCAATATGTCAGCGACGATAATGCTCCACGTCGCAATGGTGACGGGCAACGCTAACGCGACCCCCTGCTCTTCGATTTCTCCAGATTGGGCGTTTGATTTCTGGAGGTAAGCATGACGAAAACGATTAAACACCGTGAATATCAACACCAACATCATGCTGAAGATAAGAACGTAAAGTGTAGGGCGAAATCCCAACCAAACGCCGAGAGCCCCCATCAGTTTGGCGTCTCCGCCACCCCCTCCCCCCGTTAACCAAAGGACAAAAAACGTCCCGAATCCCAGCACAAAACCGAGTCCACTATTCCCCAATCCCTCCCAGCCATGGGACAGATATTGGAAAACCAGACCGAGAATTAAAGCGGCCAGATTGAGTCCATTGGGAATCTGACGAGTTCTAAGATCGCTCACGGTAGCCCATGAGGTAAAAACCCCTAGGCTCAGAGAAGTAATGATTTCTGCTGTGGTGAGGTGGTGCATGTTTCGTCAATCCCCGTTGGCTTCAGAAGTAATTCGTCGCTTTCGGGTCACGATTCGGACCGCAATCAGCAGGGCCACCGAAAGACAAACAAATTGGATCATCCAAATCACTAATTCTCGAAGAATCGGTTGCATGTTGTTACTCCAGTAGACATGTCGAACGGACGTCGAAAATGGCTCCGTCTATTGAGAATCCAAACATCTCTAACCAGTCAGGCACTGGCCTGACGCCTGCCAAGTCGGTCACAGGAGTCCGAACAGTCACGCGAACCTGATTAGTTCCAGGGAGATCTGGGGTCACCGCGAGATCGGAATCTCCATATTCAAAAGACATGTTTGAGACCTCGGTTCGATCGGGAATCGTGATCTCCCCATACTGAATCAACAGATAGGCTTCCCCAAGACCACTGGCAGATCCTGATTGATCCAACTCGATTTGATGAACTGCCAGGAATTCTTTCATCGCATCATTGACCGAGATAGCGTTATTGGGCTCCGCGCCAAATTCAGCCGCGTGCCTGGAACCTTCGATGGCCGCGGAAGTGACGGCTTGGCTCACTAGCAATAGGATTCCAAACTCGAAGACGGCGAAGATGATAATCAGCAAGAAGGGCAGACAGAGAATGAATTCAAGCGTGACGACACCACGCCGCCGAGGGCGAGGCGAAAACGGAAGACTCAAACAGTGTGATTTCATCTGATGTCACCCAACAATTAACGTGAGATAACAAGTACTGTTTCCCATGGTTAACAACTCGTAAACTCAAGCCGACACCGGTTTACACGCGAGGCGACCTGCCTCCTGCGATCCCTGTAACATCAACGATCAATGTGAGTTACCTCTCCTAGATCACGATCGAACTGATCGCATCCGCCAAATCAAACAGCTCGGAAACCAACGCCGACCGCACGGTTACAAGTCCGACGATAACGCCGATTCCCACAATGGTTAGCAGGAGAATGTACTCAACAAAAACGGAACCTTTGCGGTGATTCTGTCTTTTTCCCCACGTCCTTCGAATCATGATACCAGTCCTAATAAGGGCCTTCGATTAACAACTGATCTGGAACAGAAGCATTGCGAATGCCAATTCTGATTTCTCTGACAGATTTCCAAGTATTTTATTGGGAACGGCACCAAAACTGCATTTTCAGTCAGCCATGAGAAACTTCACAGCACGACACAATGGACCTTGGAAAGCGATGAGCTCCCCGCGCGTTTGTCGCGGAGTTGTCACACTGGAAGTCATTCTCACTTTCCCCATCATCTTTATCCTGTTTTTGTCCGTCATCGAATTTGGCATGCTCTATACGCTTTCTCAGCAAGTGGCATTCGCCAGCCGCTATGGCGCTAAAATCGCTTCCGAGGAGGTCGTCGCGGGAATCCCGTCTCTCAACACCAGCGGAGGAGGAAGCCGGTTGAGATTAGCCATCGATCAACACCTCAGCGAAGCCGGTGTTTCGGAATCCTGTTCCGTCACGCTGCAACACAATGTCGGTGGTCTCGCAGAAACACAAATCGATAGTCCGGCGACACCTGCTGATTGCGAATGCGTTGCTCACGTAGACTATTATCCTTTCGGACAACCGTATGTCCGCGTCACGGTCTGCGTGGATGTCTCGGAAAACATTCCTGATCTTCTCGGGAGTTTCGGGTTTTCGATCGACGACACCATTATCGAAGTCTCCACGACTTTTGCCTATGAGAACTAAAAGGCATACGTTTATGCGCAGGTTTTTCGAATTCCCGAACCCAAGTGCTGCGAGTGATCGCCGCGGAATCGCCACGCTATGGCTGATCTTGGGATTTCCTGTTTTTCTGCTGCTGTTCGGTGTGCTGATCGAAATTGCCAACTTGTGGTTAGCGAGAGTCGAACTCAAAAATGCATTGGATGCGGTCAGCTTGGCCGCCGTTCAGCATTGGGCGGAAACAGCGGCTCCCAATAACCCCGCCGACACGCTCCCGGCTCGTCAAGTCGGCGTCTCCTACGCCAATGCGAATGATGTGGTTGGTGTCCCTTTAGCCCTCGATGATAACTTTCTACTGGGAGGCGTGCCGAATCAAAATGCATCCTGCACCGGGGATCTGGTTTTCGGAGCCGTGGATATCAGCGACATTACCAATATTGTCTTCGATGCGGATATTCGCCCGAGTTGTTCTTCGGGAGGGAAAGTTCGCATTGATGTCACGAAGTCTGACAGCGGTAACGCCACGATCCCCAGAATGCTCGGCATTTTTTACGAGGATGGTGACCCGAATGTGTATATCAGTCGTGTTGATTTCACGATTCCCGATTTTCCAGGCCGTGACAACCAACAACCCTACTGGTTCGGAGATTTTGGTTCACCCGGGCAGACACCGGTCGTTTCGATTTTTGACGGTTCCGATAATTTGAATCTCTTCAACAACGTAAAGACTCCATTGAATCCGCCGAGCGGATCAGAAACGACTGATGTTCGCGGAATGGATCCATCGGCCTCAAGCTACCCAGGGAGCGGCGATCCACAATCCCAATCCGTGTGGAACAATCCCAACAACAATGGCGACATTTGGTTTTCGTTCTCGAATCTGATCAACTTCCGTAGCGACCGTTATCGAACGTTGTCCATCAATTTTTCCGATGACACATTCAATCCCCCGGCAGATCCCGAGGATGAGACGACTATCGAATTTGTTAGATTTGGAGCCTCCATTAATAACCTCGGACCTCCAGCTCTCGACGGAGCCTATGCTGCTCAGAACAACAATGAGGGGGACAACTTCGGATATCCGCCAAATCCAGTCCAGGTTTCGATTTTATTCAGAAATCGACTGACCGGAGAAGAAGAGGTCTGCAACACGGTATTTGTCGACACCGACCTGAATCCGCTAGACAATCAGGCAGTGGCCTTTTGTGAAAATGCCGGTAACGCTTATTTTGGGGTGAGAGCCCAAGATACAACAGCGGTACACAGCATCTGGTCGGATCTGTTGGGCATTCCATTGGGACCGTATGACGTGTCCGCCCGCTCGGATGCGATGTATGACTGCCGCTTCGGCTCTCCCCGGTTGGTCCACATTACGACGTTCCTCTGCACGGAACCGTGAACCTCGCGTCAGTACCTGTGACCTGCCAGAAGTGTATCTGAATCACTTTGTCCAGTATTCTTACCGGATAAGTTGAACATTTCTCTGATATTTCGACAGATTTTCATAATTTTGAATTATGTGGTTATGCTTACGCAATCAACTGGTCGATAGCGAGAATGAATGGAGCAGATTTGGACATGGTGTACCTTCAACGGACTGTATCAGGCCATGATACCTCAGCAACTTAATCTCAAAACAATCTTCTGTTGTTTCCCTATTGCGGTCACATTTTTATTAAGTGACTGCGGGGATTCACGTTTAGCGGCTCAGTCGGTGGCTAGTCCACAACTGAACCAGAAAGTCAAGAATCTCGTCGAAAGCGTGATTGAGCCCGAAGTCGAAATCACCCTTGCTAAGCGAAGGTCGAAAATTATTCGTCTGAAAGAAGATGTATATCGGGTAGCAATCGCCGACCCTAGCCTGCTCGATGTGACGGCTTTCGGAACTCGTGAAGTGGAATTTATTGGAAAAGAAGAGGGAACCACGAGCGTGACTCTGTGGCTCGGATCGGAGGACCGACCTCAGAGTCTGGGCGTACTTGTGACAGTAACCAAAGATACGGGCGTCGAAGATTTGAGACGAATGGAATATTCGGAACTCCAAGCACGGATTAATGAATTATTTCCTGGCAGTCGAGTCCAGTTAATTCCTATTGCGGACAAATTAATCGTTCGCGGTCAAGCACGTGACGAACAGGATGCAGTCCAGATTCTTGCTCTGTTGAGAAAATCACAAGGTGGTTCATCCAACCTAGGCGTCTATCAAAACGCCTCGCCGGTTCGGGGTGTAGCTGCAGATCCTTCTATGGATGAACCTCAAGAGACGCGGGGCGTATCAGTCGTGAACATGCTCCGTGTAACGGGTGAAAAACAGGTGATGTTGAAAGTCCGGATTGCTGAACTCAAACGTTCCGCGATACGGGAATTGGGAGTTGATATCAAAGAATTGCAAATTGGGGATGTGAGTATCGCTAGCGTTCTCAATTCGGCGATGTCTGGAAATGTCGGCGTTATGGGAACTTTTGATGACTTGTCATTTGATCTTGTCATTCGAGCACTGATCGGAACGGGAACAGCGAAAATTCTTGCGGAACCGAATCTGGTTGTGGTGAGCGGTCAAACAGCAAACTTTATCGCAGGTGGTGAATTTGCAGTTCCAACAGCCGTAGGGGTTGATGGCGTCAGTGCTGCTTCAACATCGTTCAAGGGGTTCGGTACGCAATTGACATTCACGCCAACCGTTCTGGATAAAGATCGCATTCGTCTGAATGTCTCTCCTACCTTCTCAACATTGAATAAAACCAATAGCGTCAATGGCATTTTCGGTCTCGATTCACGATCCGTTTCGACCACGGTTGAACTTCGAGAAGGACAGGTGCTGGCGATTGCTGGATTGTTGCAAGAACAACAACGTGGTCAAAAAAATCAGATTCCCGGTTTGGGTCGCGTGCCCCTGTTGAATGCTGCCACTTCTGATAAGAGTATTTCCCGTGATGAAACAGAGTTGTTGATTCTGGTGTCACCTGAATTGGTGCATCCATTGGATCCGGAAGAAGCCCCAAACTTGCTCCCAGGCATGGAGGTGACGGAGCCAGATAACTTTGATTTCTTTTATCATGGGGCCATTGAAGGCGATCCGTTTACGCCGTTTCGAAGTACGATGTACGAGAATGCTTTGACCCGTCAGCGTATCGGCCCCAAGTGTCCAGCGATTACAATTCAAACCGAAAACTATTACCTATCAGGTCCCCACGGCTTTAGCGAATAATCTCTCTTTCGGTTTTCTGGATTATTGTTCGGTTCAGTCTACCGAGTAGGAACGAAGCATGAATTCCAAGTCTCATAAACAGAATTCTCTCTTATTGATCTTATGTGTCTGCGTCGTCATTACTCTCCCGAGTTGTAAGCACCACACGGTGATAGATACTGGAGTTGTACGCCTGGGAGATGTGAGCGATCGTTTCTGGCAAAAACAGGAAGATAATTCGGAAGCGTCTGAATTCATTATCCATGAACATGAATTCGTTGCGAATACGATTCGCTTGAATCAAGGAGGAGAAGATCATCTCAAGCAAATCGCTGCTCGAATGATCCGGGATCAGTATCCCATCATCGTTGAACGCAGTTCGATGAGCCCGTCAGACGGAAAATACAATTACCCTGTGGCCAATGATCCCCAACTGGACATGAGACGTCGAGAAATGGTGATTCGCGTCCTTCAATCAATGGGTCGACCAGACGCCGAACAACGGGTCGTGGTCGCTCCCGTGTATTCTCCTGGTTTCCAGGTGTTCGAGGCCGAACGCGCCTACGGACGCGGGTTTTCCGGTTACCGTGGCTATTCTGGCGGATTTGGAGGGTTCTCTAGTCGCGCCGGATTCTGAAGCAACTAGTACCCACATTAAGTTTAAGGTTCTCACGGAAGAAAGCCACTCTATGAATCTGTCTCAAATTCAAATGAGCTTTCTATGCCTTTGCGTCACATGTTTTGTCGGTTGTTCATCGACAAAATCTTTCCTCGGGAAAGCATCATTTTCCAACTTGGGAAAAGCGAAGTCTGAACAACAACAATTCATGTTTGATGTCGCTCGCGCCAACGAAAAGCAGGGAAATCTCGAAGCAGCAGAAACGACCTATCTCAAACTGATTGAGCAAAGTCCCAAGGACGCTAAAATTCTCCATCGACTGGGTGTTGTTTACTCTCGTCTCGAAACACCTGAGGAAGCATCCTATTACTTCCGGGAAGCCATCAAATTGGCTCCATCCGATTCAGAATTGCTGACAGACTACGGCTACAGCCTGTATCTCAATGGCGATCTGGATAAAGCATCGACTATTTTGCGAGCAGCGGTCAAAGAGAACAACCAGAATCACCGAGCAATCAATAATCTAGCCATTGTTGTCGGTCTTCAAGGAAATACTGAGGAAAGTTATTCCTTGTTCCGGCAAATCGTCAGTGAAGCAGAAGCCAATGCGAATCTGGCATACGTGTTTGCTCAACGAGGCGACGTAGAATCTGCCACTCAAGGTTATTCATATGCTCTTTCTTTGAATGAAGACTTAGATCAGGCGAGCATGGCTCTGGTTCAAATCGCTCAACAGTCATCGCAGCCTCATCCGGAATTACGACTCGCATCAGGTCAAACAGATTCATCAACGCAGGCAGTCAATTCAAACTAGATGAAGCATTCTTCAAGACATTAAGAGATACTCACCAAAAAAACGTCTCTGGATCAGGTCTTCAGTTGAGTAATAATTTGCTCACACCCGAGTTCTCCGAAACCAGGACCTGTAACCCCTCGCTCGATGTGCAAGCCACTTCTGCTAGAGCACCGCTCGCTCATTATCTGCGGTCATGCAATTCGAAAGAGTGAATGATCGCTGCATTTCAGCTACAATATCTGCTAACGATTTATTGCAGAGTATGTGAAGCCAGTCTCGAGCTTTGAATAAGCTCTCGTCGATGCAATTCGTCTCCAATCCCTTAGAGCCTGACGATTCGCGAGACGTTCACTTCTTCATATTCGTGATTGACCTGACGTTCGTCGTCCTTTCGGTTTTCACTCTGCAGCCAATAATTATCCACTTCAAGACTTGGGAGAGTTGATGTGAAGTACGCGCTCGTAACGATGATGACATTATTGATCACCTCATCTGCCTCGGCACAGATCGAGGATTTTGATTCGATCAAGCTCTACACGCTCAAGAACAAATCCGGCATGACGGTCAAGGCGACGAACTACGGTGCCATTATCACGTCGATCGTCGTCCCTGATCGAAATGGCCAACTGATCGATATCGCCCTTGGGTACAACCGTGTTGAAGACTACATCAACGCGGTCGACAAACCTTACTTCGGAGCGATTGTCGGTCGCTACGGAAACAGGATTGCCAATGGGCAGTTCACACTCAACGGAGAAACTTACTCGCTGCTGAAGAACAACGGCGAAAATCATCTGCACGGCGGCGCCATTGGGTTCGACAAAGTGGTCTGGACAGTGGAAGCGTACGACGAAGCCAAATCTCTGCGGCTTTCCTATCTCGCCAAGGACGGCGAAGAAGGCTATCCGGGCAACGTCAAAGTCACCGTCACTTACACATTGCAGGATGACAATTCGCTGGTGGTTGATTATTTCGCGACGACCGACAAAGCCACACCTCTCAATGTCACGCAGCACACTTACTTCAATCTCAAGGGGGAGGGTGAAGGGACGATTCTCGATCACGAATTGATGCTGAATGCCCAAAAATTCACTCCCGTGGATGAAGGACTCATTCCCACGGGCGAACTGCGAGACGTCACGGGAACTCCCTTCGATTTCTCGATGGCCAAGACGATCGGTCGCGACATTGCCAAAGAGACTCAGCAACTCACATTTGGAGGCGGCTTCGACCACAACTGGGTGCTTGATAAAGGAGGGAAGCCAGGGGCGTTGACGCTCGCCGCTCGGGTGTATGAACCGACATCCGGACGGGTGATGGAAATCCACACGACCGAACACGGCATCCAATTCTACTGCGGTAACTTTCTGGATGGACGATTGACAGGCAAATCCGGGCAGCCCTACGTGCATCGCGGCGGCTTCTGTCTGGAAACACAACACTTTCCGGATAGCCCCAACCAGCCAAACTTCCCGTCAACTATCGTGAAGCCCGGCAAACCGTACTCTTCACAGACCGTTTTCAAGTTCTCGGTGAAATGAGGTCGTTTCCCCGACTGAGAGCCATCACACATGCCACACACGAACGAATCCGAGACGCGCTATGAAACACATAATTTCTTTCACGATGTTTGGATTTCTGGCCCTGCTGACTACGCACAGCCCG
>JABURQ010000108.1 GCA_014762625.1 Planctomycetaceae bacterium
GTATTTATCGAATGCCCCCGCAAGGACTTGAACCTTGAACCTACTGATTAAGAGTCAGTTGCTCTGCCAATTGAGCTACAGGGGCGAGATGAATTCCATTCTATCAGCGTTGGGTTGAAAATACATCGATCCGACATTCAATTTCCCGGTGTTATGAATAGAAGAATAGTTCTTGATATCCGATCAGGAGCGGCGCAGGATAAGAGAACGAGTGTTCTCTGGTGTTAAGGAGTTCCTGATGCGTTCTATCGCGCTATGTTTGAGTCTGGTGGTGATTGGTGTCACCTCTCCACTAGCCGCCCAGAAGATCGAGAAGAATCTCGACGTTGAGTTTTCGGAAACGAAATGGACAACGCTGTTGTTGCTGAGGAGAGGACCGGTACAACCTCAGCCGATTCCCGCGAAAGTGCCGTTGAGATCGATGACAAAGCTGGAATTCGAGGGACCCAATCCCGGTCATCCTCATCTATTGTCGAAGTGTGAGGTGGATGGTCGGTTTGTGATGCAGAACGGCTATCTGATTCCCGAACCGAAAAAGTCCGCCGCGCTGCAGCTTCCTTCCTGCGACTCGTTTCAACTCGAAGGGAAAATCGGTCTGGATGGGGAAGGGGGGTGGTTTCTGTTGTTCGGTTGGGATCCCGAAAATACGTCGGGATATTGTTTGTACAACACGCAATTGAGGACTCAAGGTTCGCCGTGGCGCCTCTGTCGGATTGAAAACGCCAAGATGGTCGCCGGCAGCGAAGTGGAACTGGTGGAGGAAGAGAAAGTGAACGGCGTGGGCGGTATCCAGATGGAAGTCGTCGAACGAGAGCTCTCGCTCAAAATCCTGAATCACACCATCGCCGATCATTACGCGCTCAAGGATTACCAGCCGGGAGCGATCGTTTTTGGAACCTATAAGCCGCGCTATGGTCCCAAGAAAATGGGGCTGCAATCGTTGCGGATGAAAGCCTGGTAGCGTTTCACGATTTCAGATCGAGCGACGACTGAATCGGATTCTCCTGCGACAGTGTCTGATAGATGACGCAATAACGTTCGGTCAATTGCAGTAACTTCTTCAATGAGGCTTCTTCCGCGTCGGATCGAATCGAGAACGCGATCGACAGGTTCTGCATGCCGACCGGTGTCGACCGGCTGACTCCCAGGGTGCCTCGAAAGTCGAGATCTCCTTTGGCCGTGACGGTGCCTGCCTCGAAGTCGATTCCCATCGCGGTCGCGACAGAACAGAACGTGACGCCGGCACAGGCGGCGAGCGATTCCAGGAGGATCTCTCCCGAACAGAGGGATGGTATTTGTCCGCCGGCGGCGGGATGCAAACTGGAAATCGACGTTTCGCGTTCGGGGAGTCGACAGGAGAGCGTCTCCCGGTCGAGTTCGCCGGTGACCGACATCGGAACCAGCGCCGATTCGGGGTTCTCCTGGTACTGCGCTTTGACGGGAGCCTGCTGCTCGCGAAGTTGTTCGGGGGTCATAGGATTCGCCTGGAAATAATTCTCGGAATTTCTGATGATCCAAAATGCGTGATACATCGTATTGAGGTCATTAGAGCCTGTCTTCAAATTCCATTTTGGGTACGAATAACGAATTAGAAGACAAGCTCCTAGACTACAGAAAAAGCTTGATGGCGAAACATCAACGCGTCGCTTTTCTTAATCATTGAGTTCCTCTGATCCAGTCTCCGGAGTTTTCATGAGTCGTTTCACCTCCCTCGCGCTCGTCTGTTTTCTGTCCATCGGTTGTGGGAAAACCAGTGACACATCATCTCCCGATTCCCAAACCGAGCCGGCGCACTCTGATTCAATCGCGGAAGCTGAGACCGCATCCTCAGGCAAGGCCTCTAATTCAAAATCGAGCCCAGCGGAAATTCCCGATCCCAATTCCGACGAGCCATCAATCAGTGGAGAGGCCAACGATAAAAATTCCAGCAAAGACGCCGACGACTTGTTGGCGGGGCGTCCGTTCGAAGTGCAGAGTGCGGAGATCAAGGAAGGAATTCTGGAACTGCGTCAGGGGGACGATACGTTTGCCGACAACAAGTTGACCCTCTTTCTCTTTCTGGAAGAGGATGGCGTGATCCCTGAGGGAGAGTCGTTCGTGGTGAAAAAGGACGATCAGAGTTTCGATCATCCTCACATTCATATGAAGTACAAAGGACCGGACGACCGGTTTTCCCAAACAGAGACCTATCTCAACGACTATGAGATGACGCTGAAATTCGGCGAGGAAGAGGAAAAAGGAAAACTCCCTTTCACGATCGATCTCAAACTTCCCCACGAAAAAGAAACCCGACTTCAGGGAGAGTTTGTTGCCGATGTGACCGGTTTTCGAATCATCGACGGTAAGGTCGATCTGACGTCTGATTCCTTCAAGACGTTGGAATTTGTCGCTAAAAACTATTTAAGCGAACAGCACGAGGGAAACGCGATAGAAATCGTCAGCGCAGAGGATGGAATGTTTTCACACCCCGATCCGAAAAACTCCCGACAACAGATAGGGCGAAACATTTACGAATACAAAGTGGGCGAGGGAGAGTCGCAGCGGGTGAAATTGATCTTCGTCAAAGAGGAAGCCGGCTGGACCCTAGCGGACCAGATTGCCTTGCATCAACTCTTTCTCGCGCATCCGGTATTTGCGCCGAACGAGGACTCGCGGCGCGGCGATTATGCTCAGCAGGTTGTCGCCCAACATCTGGAGAAAGAATTCGCAGACCGGGAAGAACCGCCTTATGTCCACGGTGTGCAATTGGTGGTCGGGTATGTTCCTTCCAGCGATTATAGCAAGGTTCGTGCCCGCTACCATTTGGGAGCGAGTGAACAACAAGTCCAGCGTGCTTTCGTGACGAAAGGACGCGATGACTCTTGCGAATTGATTCGCGAGATCGACTACGATGCCAGGATCGATCCGAAGACCGGTGAGGTCAAAGCGGAATAGGTATTCAGCAGCCCGTTGCTAGAACAGCCACATGAAGAAAATCACCAGGGCGAAGATTCCGCAGCCGATTCCGTAAGCGTTGAGATATTTCACCGTCTGAATCGCTTTCTCATAGCGATATTGAAGATTCGGATCACCTTCCAGAACTCGGGCGGCTTGTTCCTGGTGTCTGGCGGTGAGGTAGCAGATGCCTCCCAAAACGGCGAATCCCAGTACGAAGTACAGCATGATTGTCAGCCTCTGTTTCTGATGTGGATCAGACACGTCGGGCTGAGAGAACTCGTTCGCGTCCCGCCGCATCTTTCAGGATGTGAATCTGTTGATAACTGGTCTCTGCTTCGAGTGCTTCCGCTGCCGACCGAATGTTGTCCGGTCCGAGTTCCAGTAACAACACTCCGTTAGGTTTCAAATAACGGGGAGCGTCGGCGATGATTCGCCGGGCAATCTCCAGGCCGTCTTCGCCGCCATCCAACGCCAGTCGAGGTTCGTGATCTCGCACGTCGGCATCGAGTTGATCGAGTTCGGCGGTTTGAACGTAGGGAGGATTGCTGACGACCGCGTCGACTTGTAACCCCTCGGGGAAAGGAGCGAACAGATCCCCTTCATAAAATGTGATTCGTGAATCGACCTCGTGACGTCGGGCGTTCTGTTCGGCGATTTGCAATGCCTGCGGACTCACATCGACCGCATGAATGTTCAAATCGCGTTCATGAACGGCAGTCGCCACTGAGATCGCCCCCGATCCTACTCCAAGTTCGATCATCTCGGCAACGGTCAAATCCCTAAGGGCATCGAGCAACTCCACTACCAGAGTTTCCGTATCCGGCCGAGGAATCAGGACATCGGAGGTTACCTGAAAATCGAGACCGAAGAACTCCCGTTTTCCGACCAGATAAGCGACCGGTTCTTTGGCGGCCCGTCGTTTCACAAACGCCCGTAAACGGGCGCGTTCGTCTTCGGTCAGTTGACGGTCGTACTGAACGTATAATTGGATCCGCGGGCAATTGAGAACGTGCGCCAGCAGAATCTCGGCGTCGAGGCGCGGGGTATCGCATTCCCGTTCGGTGAAATGCTGCGTCGTCCAGGTCAGGATCCGACGGACGGTCCACGGCTCGGAATTCACCGGGGCTGGAGATTCTGAACTCATGGTCCCTCCGTGGTTGAGTCAGTAGTGGGCGATCGGATGCTGATCGAGTGCGGAAATCGCTTAATCGTCTTTGTTGCCGGCCAGACGCTCCTGCCGGTCAAACTCTAACAGTTCCTGAATCAGTTCGTCCATGTCGCCTGCAATCACTTTATCCAGTTTGTGGATGGTGAGTCCGATGCGGTGATCGGTGATGCGGTTTTGTGGAAAGTTGTAGGTGCGGATTCTTTGGGAACGGTCTCCGGATCCGATCAGCGTGCGTCGTTGCTCGGCGCGAGCGGAATCAACTTTTTCTTTTTCGTAATCGAACAAGCGGGATCGCAAAACCCGCATGGCCGACGCACGGTTTTTGTGCTGACTTTTTTCGTCCTGACACTTCACGACGATCCCCGAAGGAATATGGGTGATGCGGACCGCTGATTCGGTCTTGTTCACCTTTTGTCCGCCAGGGCCACCCGCCCGCATGGTATCGATTTGCAGGTCTTCCGGTTTGATGTCGATTTCGACGTCGGTTGCCTCGGGCATCACGGCGACGGTCGCTGCGGACGTGTGAATGCGCCCCTGTGTTTCCGTTTCGGGGACGCGCTGGACGCGATGTCCTCCGGATTCAAACTGCAACTCGTGGTAACAGCCTTCCCCCGAAATCGAAAAGGTGATGTCTTTGAATCCTCCCATGTCGTTGGCGGAGAAGTCGATTGTTTCGCATTTCCACCCCCGCGTTTCCGCGTACTTGGTGTACATCTCGAAGAGATCCCGCGCGAAAAGCGCGGCTTCGTCTCCTCCGGTTCCCGCGCGAATCTCCATAATCAAAGAACCGCGCGTGATCGAGTCACCGGCGGTGGCCAGATCTTCGAGAGTTTCTTTCAACTCATTTTTCTTTTGCGTCAGTTCGTTGAGTTCCGCTTGCGCGTACTCGCGGGTTTCTGGATCGGATTCCTCATCCAGCATTTCTTTGGCGGCGGTGATGTTTTCTTCGAGCTCGTGGAACTCGCGAACCTGTAAAGCAATCTTCTGCAAGCCGCCGTACTCGCGCTGAATCTCCAGCATGCGATCGACATCCGCCATCACGGCGGGATCCTGGAGCAGTAATTCCAACTCCTCGTAACGCTTCAATTTGATTTCGAGGCTGGGGAACATATCTGTCGGTCATTTCTAAACAGAGACAATGAAACGTCAAACCGCTCAGTCCATAAAATCACCCGACCGATGCGCAGCACCTGCCGGGTGAAAGTTGTGGTCAACGAGCTACTTGGACGCTTCGGCTGTCTCTTGGGCGTCTTCGTTATTCTTGCCCCAGACGAATTTCTTATGGAACTTTTCGACGCGACCGGCGGAGTCGACGTACTTCATCTTACCAGTGTAGAAGGGGTGAGAGAAAGCCGAGATCTACACGTTCACGAG
>JABURQ010000060.1 GCA_014762625.1 Planctomycetaceae bacterium
CCAGGTTGCGTTTCACCATCAGATGCCAGTCACGCCAATCCTGAGAGTAAAACGGATCGTCGGCGATCGCGCGTAACCCTGGATCGTACCCGATGCGGTTGCGCGAAATGCATTCAAACTGATAGATGAAAAGGCCCGCCGCTCGAGGCTCCTGGCTGAGATATTCCGCTTCCCGTTCGAGAATCAACAAGCCGATTGGAAGGTCGAATCTGGCCTTATCCTCCTCGGCGGCCGTCATCACACAGGTCTGAAACGGGGTGAAATAATGCGATAGCTGCCGCATCCCTTTACTGATTTGTCCGTGATGTTTGATTTCGTCGTAGAGATAATCGATCGCCAGAGGCAGCCGAGTAGTGGCGAGGATTTCTTCCCGAATGGTTTGCAAAATTTCCTGGGCAGGTAGGTTCTGTTCCAGGCGCTCACGATACGTTTTGAAGAAGTGAATCTGCTCGATCAGTTCTTCGCGGGGCAATGGTTCAGCCGTCATTCGCGCATTCCAGGAAAGGACGATATCGGCATTGTAAAGGACCGAAGAGAGAGAACGAAGCCTCGAATTCCACGCGACCGTTAAACATCCCGAGAAGTTCAATCCGCTTTTTTGAGCACCAGACAGGCGTTATGGCCGCCGAAGCCGAAACTGTTTTTCATCGCGTATTGCAGCGGAGCGGAGCGAGGTTCGTGAGGCACGTAATCGAGATCGCAATCCTCGTCGGGATGATCGAGATTGATGGTCGGCGGGGCGATCTGCTCTTTCAAAGCCTGGACACAGACCACAAATTCCACCCCTCCCGAGGCGCCGATCAAATGTCCGGTATGACCCTTCGTAGAGGAGACCAGAAGTTTCTTGGCATGCTCACCGAAGACCGACTTGATCGCTTTCGTTTCGGCAACGTCTCCCAGCGGGGTACTCGTACCGTGGGCGTTGATGTACCCAATCTGATCGGGAGGAATACCGGCATCTTCAATGGCATATTTCATGGCCACCGCTGCGCCGCTTCCTTCAGGATCGGGGGCGGTGATATGCGACGCATCAGCAGACATCCCGTAGCCGACCAGTTCGGCAAGAATATTTGCTCCACGTGCTTTGGCAAACTCGTACTCTTCCAACAGGATAATGCCGGCTCCCTCAGACATCACGAAGCCATCGCGATCCTTGTCCCAGGGACGACTGGCGATTTCCGGATCGTCGTTTCGTGTGGAGAGCGCTTTCATCCGTGCGAATCCCGACAAGCCCATCGGAGTCAACGCACATTCGCTCCCGCCGGTCACCATCACATCGGCCACGCCGTGTTGAATCAAGCGAAACGCATCGCCAATGGCGTTCGTCGAAGAAGCACACGCGGTCGCTACGGTTGAGTTGGGACCTTTGAGCTGCCAGTTGACGGAAATGTTTCCGCTGGCGGCATTAATCATCAATTTGGGAATCATAAAGGGAGAAACGCGCGAAGGACCGACGCCGTACAGCACTTCGTGCTGGGCCTCGATCTCATTCAATCCCCCGATTCCCGAACCGACCAGAACGCCGTAACGGTAGGGATCGCCCTGCGTGAAGTCGATTCCCGACTCGGCGATCGCTTTGTGGGCTCCGACGAGAGCGAACTGGACGAAACGGTCGAGCCGCCTCATTTCCTTGGGATTGATATCCATATGGTCGGCAGCGTCGAAATCGCGCAATTCGCCACCAAACCGCACCTTGAATTCGGAGCAGTCAAAACGCCTTACCGGCCCGACGCCACTTTTACCCGCGCAGATGCGATCCCAGAACTCAGCAACTTCACAACCGAGGGAAGTGACGACGGATGTTCCCGTCACCACAACACGCCGGGTCATTCGGAAGCCTTTTCCTTAATGTATTCAATAGCATCGCCGACGGTGCGAATTTTTTCGTAATCGTCATCCGGAACGGTAATTCCGAATTCGTCTTCGAATTCCATCACCAGTTCAACAAGATCGAGCGAGTCGGCTTTCAGGTCGTCGATGAAATTGCTTGTCAAAGTGATTTCGTCTTTCGAGACACTCAATTGCTCGGAGACGATGTTGATGACCTTGTCTTCCAGGTTTTCCAGATTGGCCACGTTTCTAATCCTCCCAGGACAGTTTTTCGTCGGGTGATCAATGCATTCCGACGTCCAGTAGGTGGGCAGATATAACGGCTTTCGCGAGCGGTGTAAACTCCATTTAGTAAGGGAGATACAGATTTCGCGTCGGACCGCGGTCCGAAACCTCTTGTTTCGGTATCCGCCACAGTAATTTTTAAAGTTGTATCACACCTGTTACAAACGGATCAAGCGCAGTGACAGGGGTTTACGTCAACTCCGATTGGTTTTCAGGAATCGTTTTTCGGGGTACAGGGAGTTTTCCGCGAGATCCGTTTCATCAGCCCCGTCAGCACTTTACCCGGACCGATCTCGTAAAACTCGTCGTAGCCGTCGTCCAGCAGTTTTCGGATCGAGTCTTCCCACTTCACAGGGCTCACAACCTGTCGAACCAGGAGCTCCTTGATTTCCGCCGGATCGTCATGCGATTGGGCATCCACATTGGAAATCACGGGGATTCGCGGGGACGAAATCTCAACTCCCTCCAAAGCCTCTTTCAACTGCTCGACGGCAGGGTTCATGATCGATGTGTGAAACGCGCCGGCAACGGATAATGGAATCACGCGCCCTTCGGCTTCCGCCAGTTCAGCGGCTTTGGCACAACCGGCTTTATCTCCGGAGATGACCGTATTTCCGGGGCAGAGGTAATTGGCGATCTGCACCTGTCCCGCGGAACTCGCTTCCTCGCAGATTTCCTGAACCCGCTCGACGTCCAGCAACAGAATGCTCACCATCCCGGACGGAGTCGCGTCCGCCGCAGCCTGCATCGCTTCACCTCGTTTGCGGACGAGTCGCAGGCCGTCTTCAAAACTCATCGCGCCGGCAAATACCAGCGCCGTGTATTCCCCGAGGCTGAGCCCGGCCGTCGCGCTCACCTGATCGATCAGTTCGGGCGACTCGGCTTTCACCATCTCGAGTGCCATCAGACTGGTCACGAACAGGGCGGGCTGACTGTTATCGGTTGCGTCCAGATCTTCCTGCGGCCCCTCGACACACAACTTCTCCAAGTCGAAACCGAGAATGTCGTTCGCTTTTTCGAAGAGGGCTTTCGCGGCAGGATATTCTTCGCGGAGCGTCTTTCCCATGCCGACGTGTTGAGCGCCTTGACCGGGAAACAGAAAAGCCGTTTTCGTCATCATCCACTCCATTTTTCAACAGCAGGCCGAATCCAAATCGGCTCGTCAGTTCAATGATTAATTCAGCTTTGTTCGAGTTTGATTTCGGCGAGGTGCTCGACGATCTGGTCGTTCAGATTGCGGTCGTTGAGTGTCTCGGAAACCCTTAAGGCATTGGCAATCGCGCGACTGTCACTCGATCCGTGACAGATGATACAGGTCCCATCGATCCCCAATAAAGGAGCGCCCCCTGCCGCTTGGTACTGATATTTCTGAGCGAGTTGCTGCATCGCCTGACCGGCGAGTTCTTTCTCCTGATCGAGGCTTTCCAGCAATGTATGACCGACCATTTTCATCATGAATTCGGCCATGCCTTCGGAAACTTTCAGGACGACGTTACCGACAAACCCCTCGCAGACCAGGACATCGGCTTCGCCTTGATACAATCCCCGGCCTTCCACATTGCCGACATACGCTCCGCAGAGCGGGGTCGTCTGCATCAGCGAATGGGACTCGCGGTAGAGATCGTTTCCCTTACCGTCTTCGCTGCCGATATTCATCAACCCAATTCGGGGAGAATCGACTTGCAGCATTTCACGGGCAAACAGCCCCCCCATGATGGCGTATTGCAATAAATGTTCGGGGCGAGCGGCAGGATTCGCGCCGACGTCCATCAAGATCGAACGCCCTTTGATGGTGGGGAGCGTGACGGCGATTCCCGGGCGTTTGACACCTTTCAGGAATAATCGTGTCCGCAATCCCGCCGCGACAACCGCACCGGTATTCCCAGCACTGACCACCGCATCGACGTTTTTCTCCGCCATCAATTGCCAGCAGACGGCAATTGAATTGTTCGGTTTTTTGCGCAGCGCTTCTGTCGGTTTTTCATCCATACCGATCGCTTCGTCGGTATGAATCAGCTTGATTCGCTGTGTGAGCGCACTGTCGGCCTCTGCCAGAAGCGGCTCGACCTGCGGTTCGTTACCGACGAGCAAAACTTCCAACTCGGGATTGTCGGCGAGAACGGCGAGCGCGCCTTCGACGTTTGGAGCGGGGGCATAATCGCCGCCCATTGCATCCAATGCAATCCGCATGTCGGATTAGTCCTCAGTTTCGACCAGAGTGCGTCCCATGTAATGGCCGCAAGTCGGGCAAACCACGTGAGACGGGATCTTGGTGCTGCATTGGGGACAGTAAGACAATTGCGGAGCGGTCACCGACATGTGACTGCGTCGCTTGCGCTTACGCTGTTTTGATGATTTTCTCTTGGGAACTGCCATAATCTCAAACTTCACTTTAAAAAGTGTGGAGAAGACCGCCTGTCGTCGTCACTCTGACAACAACATCCTGTGTCCTCTGTGCCTGCCAAATCCTGCCTCCAGAACGTCAGCTCGTCTCGAAACTGACCAGATTCACGCACCGGAAGCGCGATGAAGACGACGCATGGTACGCAATCGCGGAAAAGACTGTCAAGGAACACGCAAACCCTGTTCTGACAATCATCAATGTCGATCCTTTTCGTCCGACTCATGGAACGTTAGACTCGGTTCCCAGATGAGTCGGATTCCTCCAGGAAATCTCACACTCATTTCCCGCACACATCCATTTTTTTCGGCAACGACTCCCATGAAGGCGATTCAACTCGAAGAACCCAAACGGTTTAAGAAAATCGATATCGGCCAGCCAGAATCCGCAGGCCCCGGTGAAGCCATCGTCCGCGTCCATAACGTCGGGATTTGCGGTACCGATATCAGCGGCTATCTCGGGAAAATGCCGTTTTTCAGCTATCCACGGATTCCCGGTCACGAGCTGGGTGTCGAAGTCGTGGAGGTCGGTTCCGACGTGACGAACGTCGCCGTCGGTGACCGATGCTCGGTCGAACCCTACATTAACAATCCGGAAAGTTTCGCCAGCAAACGGGGATTTCCGAACTGCTGTGAGGATCTCGAAGTCCTCGGAGTCCACAAGGATGGCGGACTGCGACCGTTCTTCAAACTCCCGGCCCGCAAGCTCCATAAATCGACGTCGCTCAAATTCGAACAACTCGCGCTCGTCGAGACGTTGGCGATTGGCTGTAACGCCGTGAATCGAGGCAATCCTGCCCCCGAAGAACATGCGATGGTGATCGGTGCCGGCCCGATCGGACTTTCGGTAATTGAGTTCCTGAAGCTGCGCGGCTGTCACATCACTGTCCTCGACATGAACCAACAGCGTCTCGATTTCTGTAAAAACACGATGGGAGTCGATGAGACGATTACCTTTACGGGAGACGAAGACGACTTCGTCACAATGCAGGATATCACCGACGGGCATCTGTTCGAGCTGGTGATCGACGCCACCGGGAACAACAGGTCGATGTCGAACGCGGTCAATTACGTCGCGCACACCGGTTCGCTCGTCTACGTCGGCATCACAACCGAGGAAGTCTGCTTCCCGCATCCGATTCCACACCGCAAGCAAATGTCGATCCTGATGTCCCGGAACGCTCACCCCAAAGATTTCGACGACATCATAGAACATATCGAACAGGGACGCATCGATACCGATCCCTGGATCACGCATCGGACACCGTTCGACGATCTGATCGACAACTTCGAATCGTACACGAAGCCGGAAACCGGCGTCATCAAGGCGATCATCGAAGTGGACGAGTAATATTATTTTTCCTCCCAGTACTTCGCACACACGGAGAATCCTCCATGAATCGTAAATCGATCTGTTTGCTGCTTTTGCTCGCTTTGACGGTCGGCGGTACTGCGCGAGCCACCGACCAGCCGAACGT
Source organism: Planctomycetaceae bacterium (assembly GCA_014762625.1). Lineage (GTDB taxonomy): Bacteria > Planctomycetota > Planctomycetia > Planctomycetales > Planctomycetaceae > JABURQ01. The sequence goes on from JABURQ010000060.1 coordinate 5,994, forward strand.
GATCGTGATTTACACCGACGACCAGGGAACGCTCGACCTCAACTGCTACGGTTCCAAAGATCTCATCACGCCGAACCTCGACGGTCTCGCCAAACGAGGTGTCCGCTTCACGCAATTCTACGCTCCGTCGGCCATCTGCTCTGCGTCACGCGCCGGCATGATCACCGGACGGTTTCCGCTACGGGTGGGCGTGCCATCGAATGTCTCCTCGAAACAGGGGAATCCCGGTCTCCCTCACGAAGAGATGACGATGGGCGATTTTTTCAAAGCGGCCGGTTATCGGACCGCCCACATCGGAAAATGGCATCTCGGTTATACGCCCGAAACGATGCCGAACGAGCAGGGGTTCGATCACTCCTTCGGACATATGGGCGGCTGCATCGATAACTATTCCCACTTTTTCTATTGGAACGGGCCCAATCGTCACGACCTGTGGCGGAACGGTGAAGAAGTTTACGCCGACGGCCAGTTCTTCCCCGACCTGATGGTTCAGGAAACGGAAAAATTCCTGAAAGCCGAGAGCGACAAACCGTTTTTCATCTACTGGGCAATTAACACCCCGCATTATCCACTGCAGGCGACCGCCAAATGGCGGGAAAAATACAAGGATGTTCCCTATCCGCGAAATCTCTACGGTTCGTTCGTCTCGACGACCGACGAACGAATCGGGCAGGTCTTCCATCTGCTCGACGAACTCGGACTCCGGGACGACACGATCATCGTCTATCAATCCGACCACGGCCATTCCACCGAGGAACGGACTCACTTCGGCGGCGGCAACGCGGGAATCAATCGGGGAGCGAAAGGCTGCCTCTTCGAGGGAGGACTCAAGGTCCCCGCGATTATTTCCTGGCCGGGAGAGATTCCGGAAGGGGAAGTCCGCGAGCAGATGGCAACCGGCTGCGACTGGTTCCCGACGCTGGCGGAACTGTGCAACATCCCCGTGCCGGACGGTCATCGCTTCGACGGCAAAAGTCTCAAAAACGTGATCATGCAGAATAGCGACTCACCGCACGTCGCCTTTTACTGGCAATTGGGAGCCAACGAGAAAAATGCACAATGGGTCGTGCGTCACGGCAAATGGAAGCTGCTCGGAAATCCCCGAGACACCGTCAGTCGTCAACCGGTCGATACCGTGGACGGCCTGTTCCTGGTCGATCTGGAAGCGGATCCCAGTGAAACGACCAATCTCGCCGAAGCGGAGCCGGAACAACTGAAACGCCTGTCGCAAATGCGCAACCGGTTTCTGCAATCGATTGCTCCGCAGTAGAGATACAGGCGATTGCCGGCTCTCGTTAAGCTCCACCCACCTCATCGATATCATCACCGAATTTCACGCAGAGTCTCCACAGGATAGAAAGAGAATCCGATGAAATCCGCCGTTACTGTCAGTCTCGTCAAAGAAGCGGAGGGAGGACCGTTCGTCTTCTGGCACGACCTTTCCGCCGCCTGCCAACAAGCCGCCGATCTTGGCTACGACGCCATCGAACTGTTTGCGCCCGGTCCGGATGCCGTTGATCCTGCCGAGTTGAAGTCTTTACTCGACCAGCACAGCCTCGATCTGGCTGCCGTCGGTACGGGTGCGGGTATGGTGATTCAGAAATTGTCACTCACGGATCCGGATGCCGACCAGCGAGCGAAAGCGATTCACTTCGTGAAAACGATGATCGATCTGGGAGGACCGTTCGGAGCCCCCGCCATCATCGGTTCGATGCAGGGCAAATGGGGCGGCGATGTTTCCAAAGAACAGGCCTTGGAATGGTTGGCGGAAGCGCTCCAGGAACTGGGAAAACATGCTTCTCAGTACAAAATTCCGCTGATCTACGAACCGCTCAATCGGTACGAAACGAATCTGATCAATACGATGTCGGACGGCGCCTATTTCCTCGAACAGTCGGGAATCGCCAACGTCGTTCTGTTAGCCGACCTGTTCCACATGAACATCGAAGAGGACGATATCGCTCACGGCTTAAAAGCGGCCGCCAAACATCTCGGACACGTCCACTTCGTCGATTCCAATCGCAAACCGGCGGGGAACGGCCATATGGATTACGAGCCGATCGCCGCGGCTCTCAAAGAAATCGGCTTTGACAAATACGCCTCCGCGGAAGCGTTCCCGTGGCCGAACCCCGAGGATGCCGCGCGGCAGACCATCGAATCGTATCACAAGTACCTCCAATAATCCGACCATCGAGAGTCACCTGGGAAATCAACAATATGTCGAAAGCTGTCACATTAGGACTCAAACCAAGTTTCGGGTTCGGAGATCGTATCGGACTCGCTACTCCGGGACATGTCGCCGCCATGCAGGCCGCCGGCGGTGAAATTGAAGCGATCTACCCGCAACAATCGATTCGTGAAATGACCCGCACCCGTCGAAACCCGGAAGGGGTGATGGCCGATGCGCTGCGGGGGATGGAGGAGGCCGGTTGGGATCGAGAGACCGGCGCGGACGCCGATCACCTCAAAGAACCGAGCGACGTCGATATCACCGCCGCCGCGGGCTTCACATTCTTCACCATCGACCCTTCCGACCATGTGGACGAACAGGCCGACGGCTATACTCTGGAAGAACTGAAAACGATGAAATCCAATCTCGGCGGCGTGAATTGGATCGACGAATACGAGGGACAGGAAATCGATCTGCCGAACGGCACGCAGCTCACGATTGACGAAGAAGCCTGTTTGCGAGCCGCCGTCAAGTACGGCCTCGCCGTCAATAATGCGGTTGAGTTATCCAACTACATTGCAAAAGTCTGCACAGATCTGGGACAGGACTTTGAGATTGAACTGAGTGTCGATGAAACCGAGCAGCCAACCACACTGGCCGAGCATTACATCGTCGCGCATCGCTGTCTCGATCAGGGGATGAAACTCGTCAGCCTCGCCCCACGTTTTCTCGGAGATTTCGAAAAAGGGGTCGATTTCAAAGGCGACCTGGAGGCTCTCGAAGCTTCGCTGCACGATCACGCCGCCATCGCCGAATTGCTGGGACCGTATAAAATCAGTCTGCATTCCGGCTCGGATAAATTGTCGATGTATCCCGCGTTGGCGCGGGCCACCAAAGGGCGTTTTCACGTCAAGACGGCGGGAACGAGTTACCTCGAAGCATTACGCGTCGTCGTTCGACACGACGAAGCCCTTTTTCGCACGATCGTCAACTTTGCCCGCGATCGCTACGACACCGACAAAGCCACTTATCACGTCTCAGCGACGTTGGACTCGACCCCTCCCGCCGATGATTCGGTCTCCCTGGAAGAATTAGAACGGGAGTACCTGGAAATCTGGGACGAGGTTCCCGTCGGTAAAGGATTCACGAAAGAAGGGCGTCAGATCCTGCATTGTACGTTCGGATCTGTCTTGACTCATCCGGAATACGGTCCTGCTGTCCGCCAGGTTCTGGAAGACCACCTCGACACCTACACCGAGATTCTGAAAGTCCACTTCGTCAAACATCTCGAAGCACTCCGTGCGGGGATGTGAGACGGAACCTTCCCGGAAAAAATAATCCCCATGCTGAAACACACTTTGATTCACCCCAAGATCAACGAAGTTCTGGGACGCGCCGGACATCATGCGAAGGTCCTGATCGCCGACGGGAATTATCCCGCCTCGACGACGCTCGGTCCGAACGCGGAACTGGTTTCCCTGAATCTCTCCCCCGGCATCGTCGGAGTTCCCGATGTGTTACGGGCCGTCTTGAGCGCGTTACCGGTGGACGGCGTGCATACGATGGGTATTCCTCCCGACGATCCCTACGCGGCGGAAGGGGAGCCGCCGATCTGGGGCGAGTACCGAGAGATCCTGAAAGAGCAGGAACTCTCGATCGAACTGGATCCGATCGATAAATGGGACTTCTACGAAGCGGTCCGCTCACCCGATCATGTGCTGACGATCCAAACCGCCGAACAGGCCCTGTGGGCTAACGTGCTGCTGGTCGTCGGCTGCCGAACCTGAAACACCCTCATCACGAATGAAACCATACACTTATGGAACGTCGCGAACTCGGAAAGACCGGACTCTCATTACCTGTTGTCTCGTTTGGAGCCTCCTCGCTGGGGCAGGAGTTTCGGGAAGTCGATATCAACGAAGCCTTGCGGTCAGTGCACGTCGCTCTCGAGTGCGGCATGAATTTCATTGACACGTCGCCGTTTTATGGGCGGGGCATGTCGGAAGTGATGCTGGGTGTCGCTCTGCGAGAGGTTCCTCGCGAGAGCTACATTCTGGGCACGAAATTGGGGCGTTATGCGGGACAACATTTTGACTTTTCCGCGAAACGGGTTGCAGAGACCGTCGATATCTCGCTGGAGCGAATGGGCGTCGATCATCTCGATATCTGTCTGTGTCACGACATCGAATTTGTCGAACGTCAGCAGATCGTCGACGAAACACTTCCCGCACTCCGTAAAGAGCAGGAGAAGGGGAAGGTCCGCTTCATCGGGATCAGCGGCTATCCGATAAGCAACTTCAAATTCGTCCTCGACCAGACCGACCTCGATGTGGTGCTCTCGTACAACCATTACACGCTTCAGAACACGATGTTCGCCGATCTGGTTCCCTACCTGAAAGAAAAACAGGTCGGCATTATGAACGCGGCTCCATTTTCGGCGCGTCTGCTGACCAACGCTCCTTTACCGCCGTGGCATAAAGCGACTCCCATTGTGCGGGAAACGTGCGAAAAAGCGGCGCAGCACTGCGACCAGGCGGGGGTGGACATTGCCCAGTTGGCACTGCAATTTTCGATTGCCAATCCCGATATGGCGACCTGTATCACCGGTTCGGCGAATCCCAAACGGATCGCCCAGTGGGCCGAATGGGCCAAGTTACCGCTCGACGAGCAACTCTTGAAGGAAGTTCAGGAGATTCTGGCCCCGATCCATAACTGGTTCTATATCGAGGGACTTCCGGAAAATAATGACGAGCCGGTGAATCCCTTACCGACGTCGTGATTCTCCCGAAAGAGCGGCAGTTATTGCTGCTGAGAACCATAATCGCCACAATCGGACGCGGATCGCCACGTTTTGACGTGAAAGGATCGCTGATTTGTCGATCCCTTGCGAAATCGGGGATAATCAATTCAGATAAAGGTAGCTCTTGCGGCAGGTGAGCGCTGAGAAGAGCGACAATAGACAACTTATGACTAAATCGTCAGCGGTGAAGCTCCCTTTGGGCGGGAGCCATGCATGGTTGACTCGTCTTGTCTGGTAACAATTTCATGAATGCATTTGCGGAATCCGACCGCCGGGTCGTGATCACGGGGATGGGGATCCTCAGTTCGGCCGGGATTGGTTGCGAAGAATTCTGGGCCAATCTTTCCTCCGGAGTCAGTGGGATCAAGCCGTTCGAGCTATTGAGCGGGACCGCCTGTCCCGGCGATATCGGGGGTGAAGTCTCCGGCTTCAACAAAGACACCATCAAAAAACAGTTCTTCACAGAGAAAGAACAGCGCAAAAGCCTCAAAGTGATGTGTCGCGAAATCCAACTCGGCGCGGCCTCCGCTCTGATGGCATTCGAACACGCCGGCTTGAGTCGGGAAGGCATGGATTCCCAGCGCATCGGCATCGATTTCGGAGCGGGGCTGATGTGCTCTCCTCCCGACGACCTGCAAGCAGGGTGCTTCAACTGCCTCGACGACTCGCCGGAACACAAATTTCAGTACGACCGCTGGGGGACTGACGGGTTGAGTAAAATGGATCCGCTCTGGTTGTTGCGGTATCTCCCCAACATGCCGGCGTGCCACATCGCGATCTTTCTCGATGCTCGCGGCCCCAGTAATTCTCTCACCGAAGACGAAGCGTCCGGGAATCTGGCGATCGCCGAAGCGTGTCGCATCATCCTTAGAGGCAGCGCGGAGGTGATGCTGACCGGATCGACCGGCACGTTCGTCCATCCGGTCCGCTCGATGCACGCGGCCCTCCACGATCCGCTGGCCCCCGACGAAGGCGATCCCGCCACTCGGTCTCGACCGTTCGATTCCTTACGCAGCGGCATGGTTCCGGCGGAGGGAGCCTGCACGCTGATTCTCGAAGAGGAAGAACATGCCAAAGCCCGCGGCGCGACAATTTACGGTCGTATCCTGGGAACGGGAGCGAGTTGCACTCAAAACAAAACGAGTCCGCGAACGGGTAATATCGAGGATGCCACGGCAAATGCCATTCGCATGGCGTTGGGCAAAGCAGGACTGCAAGCCGATGAGATCGGCCATATCAACGCCAACGGGCGGGGCACTCCCACCGAAGACCTCGCCGAAGCGAAAGGACTTCACAAAGCGCTCGGTTCTTACGGGGCCGAAGTTCCCGTGACGGCCCTCAAGAGCTTCACCGGCAACTCGGGCGCCGGATGTGCGACCCAGGAACTGTCGGCCTCACTGCTGGGTCTGAAAGACGGCGTCATTCCTTACACGCTGAACTGCGAAACCCCTGATCCAGAATGCAATCTGAAGATCGTGACGGGTGAGCCACAGAAAACCGACAACAAGATCTTCGTGAACGTGAACACAACACGCATCGGACAATCGGCAGCAGTGGTGGTGCAGGGCGTCTGATCCCGAGCCTTGTACGGCAAATCTGACTTCATCGGGCAACATCACTGTGCGACGGCACCTTGCCGGAGGATGATGCCGTTGATTAATCCTCCAGTGAGTAATAGCAAGCCTGTGAACTGAAACCAGAGCAACAGCGCCACGATTCCTCCCAATGTGCCGTAGATCTCGTTGAATCGATGAAATGAATCGACATAGTACGCAATCCCTACGGTGGCGAACGCGGAACCGATCGTGGCGAACAGGCTGCCCGGAGAGATCAGGTAGAAGCGCACTTTCACCGAAGGCACGATCCAGTACATCAGTGCCGAAGAAACGAGCATGAACAGCGCCGCCGTCCCCCAGCGGGAGAAATGATAGGCGGGGGATTGGAGCCAGTCGATTTGCAGCTCTCTCAGAATAAAACGCAAAATTTGCGGGCCGAACACCAGCGCAATCATCGCCACCAGAAACAAAAGGAACAGCACGAACACCATCAGGACCGAGATGAGTCGAGCCTGGAGAAACCGCCGCGGTTCGTCAACTCCGAAAGCGGCATCGAGTCCTTGTCCCAACGTGCGGAACAATCGAGAGCCGGTCGTCATCAGGAGGAACAGGGATCCGAACGTCAGCGTGATGTTGATGGAACCTTCGATGTCGATGAGCTGGTCTCGGATCAGTGCGGTGACTTTTTCGGGCATTCCTCGGTCGATGGCTTGTAACGTGTTCGTCAGAAAACCCTCGATGGGCAGCAAAGCACTGATTGCCAGGATCATAATGAAGAGTGGAGCCGTGGAAAATAAAGCGTAATAGGCGAGGGCTGCACTCCTGGCCGTGAACTGGAGGCGGACGAATTCCCGGGTGACACGAACGAGTAAGGTCCATGGCGAGAGCCCGCCCAGAGACCAGAGCTGCGCGTAGGTCATTTGTGGAATGATCTCAGGTGACGGCGGGGCGGAGCTCGAAACGTGCATCATTTCAGCATCAATCGTGAAGAAAGAGAGATCTATCAGAATCCCTTATAAACCGGTTGGAATAGCGGAATCCATTCTCTAGAGGAGTATTCTCCCGGTTTTTACTCGTTTGCGATAACGGCGCTTCGATATCTCCCACACTCTCAATGAGCAATAAAAAAACGACCTCTCGACGGTGGGATCGAGAGGTCGTTTCGCTTTGGAAAACTGCTCGATGTGGCCTCAATTCGGCGTGGACGAGTTCGAGTTGGCGGTCTCAAACTGCTTGAGGGCGTATCGGGCACCGCGATAGGCGGAGAGATGTTTCTTGCCGGATTCGATCGCTTTCTGGAAGTGTTCGCGAGCCCGGCTCCCTTCATTCACCTTCAACATGCGATGCGCGGTGAAAAAGTCGGCTTCGCATTGTTGAGACGCTTTCATATTTTCGTCTTTTTGCGACATCGCCGCCTGCAGGTCCCGCATCTCGATCGCACCGGCCTGATAGGCGATGAGAGAGTCGATCCAGTCACGTTGAATGGCCAGTTTCTGCAAGCTATCGCTGAATAATGATTTGGCTTTCTCTTCCTGTCCTAAACGAGACAACGCGAGATAACGCCAGGGATCGACATACCGCAAATCAGCATCCATTTTTCTGGCTGCTGACAGTGAGTCAAAGGCCGCCTGGTATTGCCCTGCGAAGAACTGAGCGAAGCCCATTTCCGCTTTGGCAACCGCGCGACTTGGATCGAGTTTCAGCATCTGCTGATAATCGGCGATCGCCTGCTCCGCTTTTCCTTGCGCGAGATTCGCCGAGGCTCGCAGTCGATAAACCTCAATCTGATTTGGATTGCGTTTGAGCGATTCGTTGAAATCGATCACGGCAGCGCTCGGATTCCCCATTTGCATCAGAGAGAATCCGCGGTTGGTGTAGGAGGTGTAGTAATTGGCGTCCTGCTTGAGGGCGGAGGTGAAGTCCTGAATCGCCTCTTCGTGCATGTTTTGCTGCTGGAAGAACATCCCCCGGTTATTGAAAATAAGCGGACTGTCCGGGAATGTCTCCAACGCCGCCGCAAACGCCGCCTTGGCTTCCTCGACCTTACCCGCTTTCACGAGCGTTTCCGCCATGGCAACGTGCGATCCGAGATGAGCGGGGAACTCCTTGATGGCGGCACGGTAATCGGCAATCGCACCGTCAAAGTCTGATTTCGATTGTTTGGCGTAGGCTCGCTGGTAAAGCAGATTCGCCCGATCTTCCCCACGAACTTCGCTTCCGTTCAGTGTCGAGGTGGCGACGTCAATCGCTACATCAGCGTGCTGGGGACGATCTTCAAGTCGCGCCAGATTCGACATCCCGTAGAGATAGGGGAGATAATACATGGACTGTTCCTGCGTGTCGTGCAGGATCGCGCCGCGACAATCGGCAATTCCCTGGCGGATTTTGGCGGTGTCTTTAGTCCGGATACCGAGTTCGACCCGGGCGCTTCCCCGCAGGTAGAGGGCGACATGATCCTTGGGATTCTCGGAAATCACTTTGGAGGTCAATTGATCGACCTTGAGGAACTGTGCCGATCGGTAGGCCTGTTCCGCCTCTTTTTTCGTGTTTTCGTGTTCGGGATTCAGATTGGGAGCCGCCGCCGGTAATCCAGGGATATTGCGGTTCGGCTGGGCGTTTACCACCGTCGTTAAGGTTAGAATTGCGATGAGAGAGAGAGAAAGTGATTTCGGCATAGTCTTCCACCATGAAGAAAAGGACTGAAAGTGTTCCAAAAGCCTCCGTTACTGGTGGATATTAGTGAGATCCGAAAAACGCCTCTAGCCCAGTCTGTGGATTTTCCGGCGAGAAAGAGGGAGATTCCTGCTGAATCGATCTCCTTACGTTCCCAGAGGTTGGGCAACTTGACATCCCTCTGCGGGACAGATACATTTAACGGAACGAGCGAGAGTTCCTCGTTCGTGGATGAAGAAAGTCCAACTATCCAGCAACGGGACCGTTTGATCGTTTCCGTTACTCAGTCCAATAAGGCAACACCATGTTTTAAGCCCCAGCGGATCTGAATGACTGGCATACTTGACGGAGTGTATTATACACCTGTCGGGAAGAGACTCTGACGTGGAGGGTCTCCTGTAAAGTGGGCAAGGGCCCGCTTTTTTTATTGGACTGAGCGGATTCCGAAAAGACAACCAGAACTGAGTTGGCATCCACCCGGTCGCCGACAAACCCCGATCACATCACGATCTTCGACCGAGAACGTGACATTCAGCAAGACGAGGCAGTCATGAACGGCAATGAACTTCTGAGAATTGTTGACGCCATTCATCGCGATAAAAGTATCGATAAAGATACGGTTTTCGAAGGGATCGAACAGGCGATCCTGTCGGCTGCGCGAAAACACTTCGGCGAAGAGGAAGAAGTTGTTGTCGATATCGATCGCGAATCGGGAGAACCGACCGTCACCTGTGACGGGGAAGTCCTCGACGCTGATGTGCTCGGCGATCTGCTCGGTCGCGTTTCGGCACAAACCGCCAAGCAGGTAATGATCCAACGGATTCGCGAAGCGGAGCGAGATCAGTTATTTGATGAATACACGGAATTACAATCACAATTAATGACGGGCGCGGTCACGCGTCTCGATCACGGTTCGGCGACCGTCAACCTTGGTAAAGTCGAAGCGATTCTTCCTCGCAGCGAACAGATTCCCGGTGAATCACATCGCGTGGGAGAACGCGTTCGCGCCATTATCCTGGAAGTTCGCAAGGTGGGGCCGCGGGTGCGAGTCGTTTTGTCTCGCAAACACCCGGATATGGTTCGCCGGTTATTCGAAATCGAAATTCCGGAAATCAGTGAGCGGATCATCGAAATCCGGTCGCTTGCTCGTGAAGCCGGTTATCGATCCAAAGTCGCCGTCAGCTGTTTCGATACCAAAGTAGACGCCGTCGGCGCGTGTGTGGGAGTTCGCGGAGCCCGGATCCGAAACATCGTCGATGAACTGGCGGGCGAGCGTATTGATATCGTCCGTTGGAACGATTCGTTGCAGGTTCTTGTTCCCAACGCTTTGCAGCCGGCGGAAGTGGAGGATGTGATCCTCTGCCCGATGCTCGGGAAAGTGATCGTTCTTGTCCGCGACGACCAGCTTTCGCTGGCGATCGGCAAGAAAGGGCAGAACGTCCGACTGGCCTCCAAGCTTGTAGGCTGGGACATTAATGTAATGACTCAGGATAAGCTGGACGATCTCCTGGACACCGCGGTCACGGCCTTCTGCCAGGTTCCGCATGTTACCGAGGATCTCGCGGAGAATCTGGTCGCTCAGGGGTTCTTCAGTTTCGACGACCTGTCCGTCATTGAACCGGATCAGCTCGAGGAAATCAGCGGTCTGAGCACCGAACAATGTGCCGAAATCGTTGATTACGCCGACGAAGAATCACTCAAAGCGGAACAGGAAGAACTTCGCGAAGCGGAAGAACGCAAGCTGGCTCGCGAGATGGGCCGCATGGAAGCCGATACCGGAGAAGAAGAAGCCAAATCTGAGACCAAGGAATCTCCGGCTCCAACGGACGAAACGGATTCAGAAGAAGCAGCTTCCGGCGCAAAGGAATCGGAAGAGACCACCGAAGCAACAGACGAGTCCGCTGAGGCGGAATCCTCTGAAGCCGATGGAGCAGAGGAAGCCGCTGAAGCCAGCGAAACTGAAGAAGCCGCCGAAAAAACAGACGCAGAAGAATCCGCGTCCAGCGAGCCGGACTCAGAACCGGAGCCGGTTGCGGAAGTGACGACAGACGAAACAGGAGCCGACGAAGAGAAACCAGCCGCCCAAGAATAATCCGAAGCCATCCGTAGCCGATCAGCGGTTTTCGATGACTTCATGAGGAGAGGAATCTTTTGAAAGTCAGAGTATTTGCACTAGCCAAAGAACTGGGACTCGACAGCAAGGACTTGATCCAACACTGTAATGACCTGGGAATTCAGGTCAAAAGTTCAGCCTTGGCCAGCATCACCCCCGAAGAACGTGACAAGGTCGTCGCCTATGTGGAGAACCAACAGGCGTCGGGGGGTGGAGAATCCGCGCAACCCGAGGCGGAAATCGCCCCGGTTCGAGACGAATCGGCCTCCGAAAAGAAAGTGGGGAAGGTTCGAAAGCTGAAACCTCGCACCGCCAAAGCGCGGGGTGCTTCCAAGCCGGTCACTGAAGAGACGGGCGAAATTGCCACCGCCACCGAAGAGCCGGAAGAAGAAACGCCCGGCGATGAAGTCGCCGCGGAAGCGGAGAAGCCGGAAGATTCCGACTCGAATGACGATTCTGGTGAGGATCAACAGCAAACAGAAACCAAAGAAAAAGAAGAAGACGACAAATCAGAGAAGAAGAAAAGTGATTCCCCGATCAAGCCGATATCGCGTGATGATTACAAACCACGCGGCAGCGCGATGTCTCGCATGCGGGAGATGAAGCCGATCGGTAGCGGAGTCACCGACCGGGATGAGGAAGAAGAAAAACCGAAGCCGAAACCCAAGCCGAAGCCGAAACCCCAGCAGCCGACCGTCGCGGCGGCACCGGACCTGAAACTTCCGAAACAGAAAAAGAAAAAAGAGGAAGGGGCTCCCAAACCGGAAATTCGTCTGAACTCCGATATGCTGGAGCAACAAGCGTCCCCGCTGGGCGAGCAAATCCGGAAAAACGCGGAACGCAAGCTCTCCAAAGGCGACAAAGGACGGGATGAAGAGGAAAGCGGCGGTCGGCGAGGTCGGAGCCTGATGTAGGAACGCCGACGCAATAAGAAGAAACTGGCGGAGAAGGAAGATGACGGCGGTCGGCAGCGATCGCGTCCGATGCGTCGTTCTCGACGACGCGGAAAATCCCAGCCGGTACAATTGAAAACCGAAGCCACGATCGAAATGCCGATCACGCTCCGCGGGCTCTCCGAAGCCCTCGGACGTCCCGCTCGTGATTTGATGCGAACACTGATGCAGGATGGCGAGATGGTCACGATCAACGAAATGGTCGATGAAGAGACCGCGTTGATGCTCGCTATGGAACACGGCGTCGATCTGACGATCAAAGAACAGAAAGATGTCGAAGAGGAACTCGAAGAGCTCTTTAACAAAGAGTATCCCGAGGAAGAGTTACGGGAACGGCCTCCGATTGTGACCGTTCTGGGGCACGTCGACCACGGGAAAACCACGTTGGTCGATAAGATTCGCTCCGCGAACGTCGCGGCTGGTGAAGCGGGCGGGATCACCCAACACATTTCGTCCTATCAGGTCGATTACAACGACAAAAAGGTGACCTTCGTCGATACCCCCGGTCACGCCGCGTTTGGAGAAATGCGTGCCCGCGGTGCGAATGTGACCGATATCATCGTCCTCGTGGTGGCGGCTGATGACGGCGTCATGCCACAGACAGTCGAATGCATCAGCCACGCACGAAACGCCGACGTCCCGATTATCGTTGCCATGAACAAAATGGACTTGCCGGACGTCAACGAACAAAAAGTGCTGCAGGAACTGGCTCAGCATGAGATCATCCCTTCCGAGTGGGGAGGCGACATCGAAGTCGTCCGTACATCTGGAGAGACCGGCGAGGGAGTTGACGACCTGCTGGAAACGATTCTGCTGACAGCGGATCTTCACGAATACAAAGGCAATTACGATCGTGACGCGATCGGCGTCTGTTTGGAGGCTTTCCGAGATGAAGGTCGCGGACCGGTCGCTTGGATGGTGGTCAAGGACGGAACGTTGCGGATCGGCGATAACGTGCTGTGCGGGGGGGCGTTCGGTCGCATCCGCGCCATCTACAACGATAAAGGGGAAGAAATCCAGGAAGCGCCTCCGTCGTTACCGGTGAAAGTTTCAGGACTCGACTCCGTTCCCGGAGCTGGCGATAAATTCTTCGTTGTGGAAGACATTGAGAGAGCGCGAGAAATCGCTGACGAAAGACAACACCACGATCGCACCAAGGTACTTTCTCGAATCAAAGTTCCCGCCGGACTGGAAGATATTCTGGGGGCGATCCGGGAAGGGAAAGTTCAGGACCTGTCGCTGATTGTCAAAGCCGATACTCCGGGCTCGCTGGAAGCGATTCGCAGCGAGGTCATGAAGTTCGAACACCCGGAAGTCCGCGTGAACGTCATTCACGAAGGGGTCGGGGGAGTGAACGAGAGCGATATCTACCTGGCCGCGGCGGGGAATGCGATTATCATCGCGTTCCACGTGATCGCGGAAGATCGAGCAGCAGCCCTCGCCGATCAGGAAGGTGTCGAAATTCGTCGCTACCAAATCATCTACGAATTGATCCAGGACATCAAAGACGCTTTGGAAGGAATGTTATCTCCCGAACGCGTGGAAATTGCTGCTGGCCGGGCGTTGGTGCTGAAGACTTTCAGCGTCAGTCGATCCGGTACGATTGCGGGATGTCGGGTCCTCAACGGAAATATCGGACGCGATTGTCACGTTCACGTGATTCGCGATCAAACCATTATCAACGACTACCCAATCGCTTCACTGCGGCGTGAAAAAGACGATGTCAAAGAAGTCCGAGAGGGAATGGAATGCGGTATTCGCCTCGACGGATTTAATGATGTGAAAGAAGGGGACCTTCTGGAAGCCTTCCGCATCGAAGAGAAGAAACGGAGTCTCGACGATGTTCCGGCCAAATCGGAATCGGACGAGACCCCGGACGAAGAATAGACGTCGGATGAAGTTCGTTCTGTACTGAGCGCGCTTCTTCCCGATCTAGATAGACCTTCTGATAGTTTCCATTTCTGACGCAGTTCGAACATGACATCACGCAGAACACTTAAAGTTGCCGAAGCCCTTCGGGAAACCATCGCGACACAGATTCTGTTCGGGCTCAAAGACCCACGGGTCAAAAATGTGACCGTTCTCGGGGTCAAGGTGAGCGGCGATTTGCGAAACGCCAAAGTCTACGTCTCCGTCATGGGTGACGAAAAAACACAATCACTGACGATGCACGGTTTGAATTCAGCGAGGGGATTTCTGCAGTCCAAGATCGCGGATGAACTCAATCTTCGATATACCCCGATACTGGAATTCGTCCTCGATGACGGCGTTAAGAAAAGTATTCGAGCCTCCGAGCTTCTTCGCGGTGTGATTCCCGAAAGCGATCAATCTGCAGAAGAATCCGTGGCGTCGGATGAAGAGACGACCGCCGCTCCTGAAGATTCTCCCGTCGAGTGAGGCCGGAAGAAACCCGATAGAAAATCCAGCGGACGGACAACCGCGATGAAAGGAACACGATGGCGACAGCGAGTTCAATCAAAGCTTCCGAGAAACAGGCAATCTGCAAAAAGCTGACAACCGCGCTCAAAAAGCGATACAGCAGCTCGGTTCCGAAAGTTGATTTACCTGTGATGGAAAGTCTCGTTTTCGCTGCCTGCCTGGAAAACGAATCTTACGAGCGAGCCCAGGAATACTATGATCACCTGCTCGAAGTTTTTCACGACTGGAACGAAGTCCGCGTGAGTTCGATCACCGAACTGGAAGCAGCGTTTGAAGGGATGGAGGATCCGGATTGGCGGGCGTTGCGCGTCCGGTCGATTTTGCAGTACGTCTTCGAAAAGAACTACGTCTTCGAATTCGAGGGAGTTCGAAAAAAGACACAGGATCTTGCTGCCCGGCATTTGGGAAAAATTCCGCATCAATCACCTTTTATTGTGAATTGGGTGATGCAGAATGCGCTCGATTCTCATCTGGTTCCTCTGGACGACTTCATGCGAGACACCGCCGTGGCTCTCGGGTTGCTGGAACGGAAAGAGACCGCCGCTGATGGTGCGGAGTCGCTGAAAGCCGCTCTGCGGAAGGCCGATGCTCCGCTCTTCGCTTATCTGCTGAAGAGTTTGTCCATCGAACCGAAGATTCGGGAAGTCGTCCTGAACGAACTCGACTTCACAGACGAAGAATTCGACCCGACCGAAGCCGCCAAGCGACTGGAGGAGATCATCTCCGCCGCGAAATCCGGTAAGAGAAAAAAGAAGAAACCGGTCCGGAAGAAAAAAGCCGCGAGCGAATCAGACAGCTCCCAAAAAACCGCGAAGAAAAAATCCAGTTCCTCCTCCAGCAAAGCCACGAAAAAGTCACCCGCCAAAAAGAAAACCAAAGCCACCCCCAAGAAAAAAACAACGAAAAAATCCACCAAAACTACCGCACGGAAGAAATGAGCGGTCAGGCAATCTCCCGAGAGAGCTTGACAAGAATTCCCATCTTCCGCGAGACTTTCCTTATTCCGACGATCTAGTTCTTGCGACTCTGGAACAGACACGCCGAGGGAGAGGTGTTATTTCGGAGACCGATGACCTCAGGATGGAGCGATCCGCATGATTTCGTTGCAGTCGATATACCGGTTTTTTCTCGTGATCGTTCTCACGAGTTCCGCCTTCACGCCGTGCCTCTCCGCGGAACCTCCCGAACCGCCGCCCCTGCCGCAAACTCTCGATGGCGAGATTCCTGAGAACCTGCTTCCGTTCGAGCCGCTCAAGGCCCAAACGCCGGAAGAGATGAAAAAAGTAGAGGCGGCCGCTCACTTCATGAACGGCGTTGTGCAGGAAAAACGGAAAAACTGGTCTGAGGCAATGCGGGAATACGCGAAGGCGATTCAAGCAGACCCGCAAGCCATCGAAGCTTACAGAGCACTGATTCGACTGAATGTGGAATTCAAGCGACCAGAGACTGCCCAGGCGCTGCTGGTTCAAGCCTTGAAATACGCTCCGGAAGATGCGAATCTTCTGCAACTTCTCGGCTCGAACCTCCGCAGTCTCCAACAGTTCGAACAAGCGATTGCAGCGTTTGAAAAAGCCTTAGCGTTACCTGAAATTGAGGAAGGAACTCAAAAACATACATTGCTGTTACTCGAACTTGCTCCGTTATATCGCGCCGCGAAGAAGTCGGAAAAAGCCGCCGAGTTGTACGCCAAAATATTCAAAATTTTCCAACAACCATCGAACTACGGATTGAATTATCGAGCCGTGCGACTGATTACCTCCGAGCAAGCTTTTTCCTACGACACGATCGGGCAGGTTTTCCTGGAGGCGGAGAACTACCCACTCGCACTCGAAGCCTTCAATCTTGCTTTGAAAAACCCGCGTCTCAAACAAGAGGAAATCCGCTATTTCAAAGCGCAGGTATTTCTGGCTCAAAACAAGCCGCAGCAGGCGCTCGACGAGCTCGAACCCTATATTGAGAAAAAACTTCAATCACAAGGACTCGGCCCGTATCAGTTGCTCATGAAAATCTATGCGGCACTCGATCGCGAAGAAGAGATTGAACCCCGTCTGGAGGAACTCCAGGAACAGGATAAAAACAACAACTTCCTGCTCTACGCATTGGCGGACTACTACCGACAGCAGAACAAGAACGCCAAGGCGATCGACCTATATCAGCAAGCGATCGGTCGCGGAGCGGACCCGGAAGGTTACCAGGGCCTGATGGACGTGTATTACTCCGAAGGACGCGCTGCGGACTGGCTGGGAGCCCTGTCGGGCTTACTCGGTCTCGGTCGTGAGGTAGAGGGGATGGAAGACCTGTTCAAACAGGTCAGCGATGACGATGAGTTCATGAAAAAGTTGGTCGCTGCGGCTCATGAATTGAAAGCCGCCGACTCCCGTAAGTTCGGTTACCCCGAAGCCTATATCATCGGTCGCCTGGCGGCGGCTTCGAAACGGACCGAATATGTCGTCGAGTTCTACAAACTGGCGATGGAATTCCGTCCCATCCAACGCCCGAAACTTACCGGAGAACTCACGCAATATCTCACGGAACAAGAGGAACACCTGCTGGCTGCCGACCTGCTCGAAGAAGCGATGAACGCTCCGGGGAATCCCCAACTCAAAGCCGCCTACCGACAATTGCTGGCACAAAGTTTGATGTCGATTTCTTATGACCAGGAACAAGCCGGAGAACGTGAGAAAGCCCTGGCCACGATTCAGCGCGCCCAGGAAGCGCTCCCGGACAATCCGCTATTGACTTATCGTCGCGGATGGCTCGAGTGGCGAAACGAGCACACCCAAACTGCTATCGATATCTTTCAGGGATTGATCGATAAAGTTGATTTCCGAACTCTCGATAACAATCCGCAACTCCAGAATTTGATCAAGCAGTGCCACTTCCTGCTCTCCGCGATTTACGTCGAAGAGGGAAATGTCGACAAAGGACAGAAGATTCTGGAAACTGTTTACGAACACGATCCGAACGACCCGTCTGTTTGCAACGATCTCGGTTACCTCTATGCCGACCAGAATATCAAACTGGATCAGGCGGAAAAAATGATTCGTCTGGCCGTCGAAGCCGAACCGGAGAACCACGCCTACCTCGATAGCATGGGTTGGGTTCTCTATCGCCAGGGAAAACTCGACGAGGCTGAGAAGTATCTGCTGAAAGCCGTCGAAGGTTCTGAAAAAGGGGATGCCACTTTGTGGGATCACCTGGGCGATGTGTACGATAAAATGGGGAATATCGCCAAAGCGAAAGAGTCTTGGGAAACTGCACTGAAACAGGCGGAAGCCGACGATCGTCCCGACCCGGACCTGATGAACAAGATTCGGAAGAAACTCGGATTGCCGGTGAAGGATGAAGCCAAGACCACGGATGCCAAACCGATCCCCGCCCCCAAGCCCGCGACTGAATAATTCTCCGGGTTTGACGACAACATCCTGACTGACAAATCTGAGATTACGGGAGTGCCCTATGGCCGGCCATTCACACTGGGCCAACATTGCTCATAAAAAAGGGCGTAACGACGCCAAACGAGGGAAACTGTTCGGCAAACTGAGCCGGGCCATCATCGTCGCTGCACAGAACGGCGGTGGCGATCCGGCGATGAACCTTCCGCTACGGTATGCCATCGATAAAGCTCGAAAAGCGAGTATGCCGAACGACAACATCGATCGGGCCATCAAAAAAGGGTGCGGCGAGTCGGACGGAGAACAGTATGTATCGCTGGTTTATGAAGGTTACGGTCCCGAAGGGGTCGCTATCCTCTGCGAAGCTCTCACTGAAAACCGCAATAGAACCGGCGGCGATGTTCGTAATCTGTTCGAGAAACATGGCGGCAATCTCGGCACGACCGGTTGCGTCTCCTACATGTTCCAGCGAAAAGGGCTGTTCGCGATTGCTCCCGGCAACACGACCGAAGAACAAATATTCGATCTTGCGCTGGAAAACGGAGCGGAAGACGTCAAGGAAATCGAAGGCGGTTTTCAGATCACCTGCGATCCCGACGACTTCGATCAATTGAATACCGCACTCGAAGAAGCCGGCATCGAAACCGAAATCTCCGAAGTGACTCAAATCGCCGACACGGAAGTGGAACTCGATGAAGCCGCTGCGCGCAAAGTAACGAAACTGATCGACGCGTTGGAAGATAACGACGACGTGCAAAACGTCATCGGCAACTTCCGGATTCCTGATGACGTCCAGACTGTCCTCAACGAAGACTCCTGAGAGCGAGCGGAGCAGGGGACTACCGTGAATCGATAACGTTTCACAGCACCGGCGGCTATTCCCCAATCAGGTAACAGACGCTCCATGACGATCGAATTCAACTGTCACAATTGTGGGAAGCCTCTCCAGACTCCGGAGGACAAAGCCGGCAAAACGGGGAAATGTCCCGATTGCGGCGAACCGGTGACCGTTCCTGGAACCACGTTCGCTTCACCTCCGGTCAATCCGTTTGAAATCGAAGCCGAGCCCTCTCCCTTCGCCTCTCCTCCGCACAATGCAAACGAATTGTGCCCGATGTGCGGAGCGAGTATATCGCCCCAGGCCGTTCACTGTCCTGAATGTGGAGAACAGCTCTCAAGTCCCCATCCGGAATCGAGCGAGCCGACTCAATTCTCCTCGGGACATCGCATCTCGGTCAGCGACGTCATTTCGGTCGCCTGGGCGCGATACGAGCAACAACGGGGGGTTACGATTGCTGCGGTGATGATCAGCTTTCTCATCAGCGGAGCAGGGGGGGCGATTTCTTCGGCAGTGAAGGAGACGGATCCCGCGTTGGGAGGCCTCGTGAACATGGCTTCGACGCTGTTCAATCTCTGGATCGGACTGGGATTGTCACGACTCCTTCTGAACGTGGCTCGTGGTGAAACCGCCGAGTTGAGACTGCTGATGAGCGGAGGTACGTATTATGGTCGGGCTCTGCTTTCCACGATTGTTTTGCTGTTAGTGATGCTCGTAGTCTTTGGAGTCGTGGCATTGATCGTCGGACTCCTGGCCGCTGTGGTGGGCCCGGTCTCGCTGCTGGTGGTGCCGGTCCTGATCGTGCTCGCTCTGCGAATCGGACTGATGTTCTGCTGGTATCAGTATCTCCTGGTTGATGTCGATCCCCCTGGAATCTCCTGCCTGTCGCTATCCCGCGAGATTATGGGGGGAAATTACCTCTCGGTGGCGTTGATTGCTGTTTGCAGCGTTTTGATTGCGTCGGTGGGTTTGCTGTTGTTTCTTGTCGGATTCATTTTCACCGCCCCTCTTGCGGCATTGATGATGGCAGTCACCTACGATCACCTGACCGGTGGACATAAACCTTTTGCGGAGAGATACTAAAGTCTTTGCGTGATTTCCGGGATATCGTCTCGATCTTTACCCCTGGACGAGGATTTCGTACTCTACACGCTGCGATTTGAAACCAACGCTGCTGAAAGGATGCAGGACCGCGATGGTCAGGGAACCGGTCTTTCAATCAGATGACGACAACGACGGAGGTCCTCCGTTCGATGTCCCTACATCAGCCGGTTTTCCCCCTGATGACGCGCGCCACGATGAGGAACTCCGTCCTCAGCGTCTCGATGATGTCGTCGGACAGCGAAGAGTCGTCGAACGACTGCGGATCATCCTCGACGCCACCATCAAGCGCGATGAACCGCTGTCACATCTGCTGCTCGATGGGCCTCCCGGACTCGGCAAGACGACACTCGCTACTGTCCTGCCGAAAGAACTCGGTGTCGAGTTGCAAATCACCTCCGGCCCCTCGCTCAGCGCTCCCAAGGACTTACTCCCGTACCTGACGAATGCGTCCGAACGATCCGTCCTGTTTATCGACGAAATCCACCGCATGCCGGCGTCGGTCGAAGAATTTATCTACCCCGCGATGGAAGACTTTCGCGTTGATATCACTCTTGGCGAAGGCCTGAACGCCCGCACGATCAACATGAAGCTCCAACCGTTCACCGTTATCGGGGCCACCACTCGTAGCGGCATGCTGACTGCTCCGCTCCGAGACCGGTTCGTCAATCGGGAACATCTCGAGTTTTACGAGCACGAAGAGTTGATGGAAATCCTCACCCGGAATGCAGACAAGCTGAAAACAGAACTCTCGCAGGAAGCTGCCGCCGAATTGGCACGCCGCAGCCGGGGGACTCCCCGCAAAGCGAATAACCTGCTGCGGTGGGCGCGAGACTACGCGACCAGTCGCGGCGACGGAAAGATCACTGACAAACTGGCGGAAGAGGCGCTTGAGATGCGGGGCGTCGATATCCGCGGGCTGGAAGGTCAGGACCGGAAATATTTGACGGTGCTCTCCTCTGTCTTCACCGGCGGCCCCGCCGGACTCAATGCAATCGCCCACACGATGAACATCCCGCCTGACACACTGGAAGATGAAGTCGAACCGTACCTTCTGCAGTGCGGCTTGATTCAGCGGACGCCGCGCGGCCGCGTGTTGACCGACGATGGCTTGAAACACATCAGTGGGTAGGTTTCCGAGAAAGAGTGGAAGCGGAAACGTAGACGTAGTAAAATGAAATACTTGACCCACCGATGCCTCTTCCATCAGGAAGGAACACGACATGTCCGCGAAGACAGAGTATCCGCACTTGACAATCGAACCCGACCGGACGATCCGCATCGGGCAGACGCGGTACAAAGTGCTCCATTTGGCCGCCGAACATTATCAGCACGGATGGACGGCGGAAGAATTGCTGCGTCAGCATCCGGACTTGCGTCCAGAAGAAGTATACGCCGCACTCACCTATTTTTACGATCATCGCGACGAGCTGATTTCGGAGTTGAAAGAAACACTGAAGGAAGCCGAATCCTTGCGTACCACCCAACCGCTCACTCGTGACGAGTTACTGACGCGACGGGCGGATGCCGGGAGATGACATGGCGCTCGGTTTTTACATGGACGTACACGTTCCCTCAGCCATCACAGAGGGGCTCCGTCGTCGGGGGATCGACATCCTCACGTCGCAGGAAGACGGAATGCGTGAAGTTGACGACGAAGTGCTGCTCAGCCGGGCGAACGAACTGGAACGAATTCTTTTCACACAGGACAACGATCTGCTTCAAATTGCTGCGACTTGCCAGCAAGACAATCGTGAATTTTACGGCCTTGTCTTCACACATCAACTCGGTCCGGGTATTGGCAGTGTCATCGAAGATCTCGAACTGATTGCTCAATGTGCCGAAGCGAGCGAACTCCGCAATCAAGTGTGGTATTTGCCATTGGATTGAAGCATATTATCGGTGGGTGATAGAGAACCACTGATGTGAACTCCAATCGTTAATCAACCGAATTTCCGACAAAAATCCAGCCGA
Organism: Planctomycetaceae bacterium; assembly: GCA_014762625.1. GTDB lineage: Bacteria > Planctomycetota > Planctomycetia > Planctomycetales > Planctomycetaceae > JABURQ01. The sequence continues at coordinate 28,006 of JABURQ010000060.1, forward strand.
TGTCCTTTGAGCGATCGTCGGAGTAAATCTTGAAACAAACACTTTCCGCTCTTCCCAGTTGTTCATTCAAGAGATCAATTGCTTCCTCAGCTTCTTTTTGAGTTGGCTTTTCGTGCCCTACCCACTCCAGCAACTGGCTGTTGGTCATTTGACCGGTCACATGCTCTCCTAAGCGGAATGAGACATTTTCAACATCGAGCACAGTCCCACTGTATTCACCGGAGGCGCTGTGGATTTTTCGAAAGAAGTTAAGTTGATCGAGCGTTGCTTTAGGAATGCCATCAGCCGCTAATGATTCCAGGATTTCGAGTTCATCGCGATAGCAATCGAGCAGTCCATATTCGTCATCGATTGCGGTGTGTTCAACAGCTTTCCGGACCGACTCTAGACGAGTTTGAAGCAAATGGTGCAGATCATATTCAGCCAGGTATTTCGACTGAATCTCCTGAAGAGCATCTTGCGGGGATTCATGCGATCCACTGACGTAACTCCAGAGTTGTGCGCCCATCAATGTTCCTGTTCTGGAATGACCGACCTTCCAACATCGCCGTATTGAACCAAAAAAACCGGGAACGCTCTTTCACGCTCCCGGTTTCATAAGTTCTAGTTGCTAATTGCTAGTTTCTGGTCGCTCAACTTCACGCACCGGCTGCCGCCAATGCCGCATCGTAATCCGGTTCGTTGGCGATTTCGGAGACGTACTCCACGTGCTTGAGCGTTCCGTCTCCGTCGATCACAAAGACGGCTCGCGCGAGGCAGCGATCCAAAGGACCGCCCTTGATTAGCACACCGTACGATTCACCGAATCCCGTGCAGCGATGTCCGCTGAGGGTCGTGATGTTGTCGGCGCCCTCGGCTCCGCACCAGCGTTTCTGGCCGAACGGAAGGTCCATGCTGACGACGAGAACCTCGGTATCGACCAAAGAACTCGCTTTTTCGTTGAAGGTTTTGGTTTCAGTGTGACACGTGGAGGTGTCCAGCGACGGAACGGTCGCGATGATGCGGGTTTTTCCCGCGGAGGAAGCGAGATTTACGTCTTCCAGCCCTTGTGATTGCAGGGTGAAATCGGGAGCGGCGTCCCCAGCTTTGAGTTCCGGTCCCGCGAGATCGACGGGATTCCCTTTGAGAGTGACGGCGCCCGAACGGATATCTGCCATGATGTGTCTCCTGATGAATAAGTGATGTCGTCTGTACTCTTCAGGATTGTCAGTATCGGTGGTTTGGAACGGATTTCCAAGTCTGGAAACGTCTCCGATTCCAGATTCCACACGACCGCTGGAGTGGACAACTTTGAATAAGCCCTCCAAAATGGATGTCTCGTTTCATATGTCTAGTGACCAGTTTCTATCTCATGCCCACATCAACCTACCAATACGACGTCATCGTCATCGGAGCCGGACACGCTGGAACCGAAGCCGCTTCTGCCGCTGCGCGACTCGGTGCGAAAACCGCGCTGTTGACGATGAATTGCGACACCATCGGGCAGATGAGTTGCAACCCCGCGATCGGCGGCGTCGCCAAGGGGCAGATCGTCCGCGAGATCGACGCGCTCGGCGGTTTGATGGGTCGCGTCATCGACGAAACCGGTATTCAGTTTCGCATGCTCAATATCACCAAAGGGCCGGCGATGCATTCGCCCCGCGCCCAGGCGGATAAAAAAGCGTATCAGTTTCTGGTCAAACAGATCATCGAGGAACACGAGAACCTGACCGTCAAACAGGAAATGGTCGAGCAACTGTTGGTCGAAGAGGGGAGGGCGGTCGGCGTCCGCGTTCGGGGAGATGCCGAATACCGTGCTCAGGCAGTTGTGCTGACAACGGGCACCTTCCTCAAAGCGATTATGCATACGGGAGAATCGAAAGCCTCCGGCGGACGAGCCGGGGAAGGTACGACGGGGACGATTTCCGATTCGCTCCATCAACTCGGATTCGAACTGGAACGCTTCAAGACCGGCACCCCCGCGCGACTCAACGGTCGCACGATTGATTTCTCGCAACTGAGCGAGCAACCGGGCGATGACAATCCCCAGCCGTTTTCGTATCTGACAGACAAGATCACGCAGTCCCAGATTTCGTGCTGGTTGACCGATACGAACGAAAAGGTCCACGACCTGATTCGCGAGAATCTTCACCGGGCACCGATGTATTCCGGGCAGATCGATTCCCGTGGTCCACGATATTGTCCTTCCATCGAAGACAAGGTGGTCCGCTTCGCCGAGCGAAACAGCCACCACATTTTCCTCGAACCCGAGGGATACAACACGCAGGAAATTTACTGTAACGGCATCTCCACCAGCCTGCCGCGCGACGTCCAGGACGCGATGATCAAACTGGTTCCCGGCCTGGAGAAGGCGGAGATCATGCGGTACGGCTACGCGGTCGAATACGATTTCGCACCGCCGACGCAACTGCATGCGACTCTGGAGACCAAAAAAATCTCCGGACTCTATTTCGCGGGTCAGATCAACGGCACCACCGGTTACGAAGAAGCAGGGGGGCAAGGGCTCCTCGCCGGCGCGAACGCGGCTCTCAAAATTGCCGGTAAAGAACCACTGATCCTCGATCGCAACGACGCCTATCTCGGCGTATTGATCGACGATCTGGTAACCAAAGGGGTCGATGAGCCGTATCGCATGTTTACCTCGCGAGCCGAATATCGTCTGTTGCTTCGTCAGGACAACGCGGATCGCCGATTGACTCCCATCGCGGATACCTGCGGCCTGATCTCAGACAAACGACGACAGAATCTCGCCCGTCACGAAGCCGACATCTCTCGCGCGACGAAGTTCCTTAATGAAACACGTCACGAGGGGACTCTCCTGGCAGATTGGTTGAAACGTCCCGAAATCGACTGGGACGCGGTGTGTGAATTTGCCCCGGAACTCGCTGCTCTCGATATCTCACCGCGAGCCGCCGAACAAACCGTCGTCGAGATCAAATACGCCGGTTACATCGCCCGACAGCACACTGAAATTGAGAAGCAACAAAAAGCGCAATCTCTGAAAATTCCCGACTGGTTCGACTACGGCCAACTGACGCAACTGCGAAAAGAAGCACAGGAAAAACTGAGTCGAATCAAGCCTCGCGACATCGCCCAGGCGGGACGCATCAGCGGCATCACGCCCGCCGACCTGGCGATCGTCACGCTGCACATTCAAAACCCAGGGAAGCTGTCGAAGTCGTGATAGACAAGCCTATTGTTACTGAATCATTATCACCTTGAGGCAGTTCTCAATGCCGACACCATCAGATTCAGACGAAGTGTCCCGCACATGTCACTATTTTGTGGATGAAGCTGGAGATGGAACTCTTTTCAACAAAAAGAAAAAGACAATTGTTGGTGAAGAAGGATGCTCAAACTATTTTATCTTGGGAACATTAGAAGTCATCCACCCTGATGTTCTTCATTCTGAACTCGATTCTTTGCGACAGGAATTGTTGTCTGACCCAACCATCAATACTATTCCCTCCATGCAACCAGAACGGAAGAAGACGGCTATCCAATTTCATGCAAAAGATGATTGCCCTGAAGTCAGAAGGGAAGTGTTCAAATTACTCCTCAAGCATGACATGCGGTTTTTTGCGGTCATCCGTAATAAGCACGTGATCGTGGATAAAGTCAAAGCTCACAACGCGAAGCATATCACTTATCGATACAACCCAAATCAACTTTATGACAGATGCATTTCTCGCCTATTTCGAGATCGCCTGCATAAAGAAGAGAGCTACATTATCAGATTTTCCAAGCGTGGGAGAAAAGATAGAACCGAATCTCTTGAGATAGCCCTTGATCAATCAAAAAGAAACTTTCGGGCCAAATGGAATCGAGACGCCAACAAACCCATTGAAATCAATCCGTCTATCCCACAAGAACACGGTGGTCTACAAGCAGTTGACTACTTTCTTTGGGCACTTCAAAGACTTTATGAGAGGCATGAAGAACGTTATTGGAACTTCGTGCAGTCGAAAGTGAGTCTCGTACATGATGTTGATGACACGAGAGAAAGAGACTACGGAGTCTACTACAGCAAGGAGAATCCATTGACTCTTCAAGAGATAAAAAAGAAGCCGGGAATATAAGGACCTGTTGCCAGATCACACGGCATGAAGCCGAATTTCGTTCCCGACTCTATGATTAAGTATAGCTGGTTTTGTAATCCTATCAACAGAAAATCCTGCGCCCGATCACAAGAGATGGACGAATTGAAACTCCTGCTCATTTTTGCTTCGAAATACGAATTCGAAGACAAGCTGTTAGAGGCTCAGGTTCTTCACCTTGCCATGCTTCCCGAACAGAATCAATGTCGATTATTCCGGTGACTTTTCAAATTCCACTCGTTTGAACTGAATCGCGTTGAGCATCGAGAGCGTGCTGCCGTCACGTTTGCTCGTAATCGTCACCGGCTTACCGGCTTCCACCGCAACCGTGTATTTGACGTATTGGACGCCTTCCTGTAGATCGTGACTTTTGTAGCGCATCGTGCCGTCATTCACGGTATTACGTCCCGAATACTTCGTCCCCGCTGACTTGATGACAATCTTCGCATTTTGATCGGGAGCGTCGCCGTGAGCGAAGACATAGACCTCATACAGTCCTGCCGCCAGATGCTGGAATCGCACCGAAAGATCGACGCAACGGCAATTGTGATAAAGGTAGGCGTGATAGACGCCCGCGTGCCCCGCGATCCCCCACTCGCCATCATTCTCACTCAGTTCCATCGTCACATCGGTTTCAGTTCCGTCAGCCAGTTTCAGGGCATCCTTACGACGTTCGCCAACGTCCACCAGAGTCCAGTAATCGTACGGACCACCGACAACGCCATCAAAGATCATGTTGCCGGGGTTGCGTCCGAAATTGATATTCAGGATTCGGTTGGCGGCAGCGGAATGCTTCCCTCGCGGTGCCGGATCATCGGGAGTCAGTCGAGGAACCAGGCTTCCTGCTGCAGGCGATCCAATTTCTGGTGAGGTGATGTTGCGCTGACCGACAATTTCCTGTCCCCGACGTGGCTCTACCGGGCCTTCATGAAGTGGGATCCTGCGTCCCTGGAGAACCTGAACCTTGTCTTCCGCAGAGCAGTATAGACCTAACCCGAACACCATCATTGTCATCAACAGCGCAGATTTCGCACGCGGCATGGTACTGTCTCCCAGACAGGTCGAAACGGATTGAAAAACCAGAATTGATTAGGTGACGTCAGGAATCCCCGCTGGGTTCCCGGAAGATTGAGATTTTCAAAATCGGAGGCAATTTTCCACAGATTTTCCGTTATTCTGAAGGATCCAGATGTTTGAATCGATACTCGCGGAGCGAACAAGCGCTATGAAGCACCTCACCCACATGATCTTTTTCGGACTGCTGACCGTACTCCCCACGATTTCAGGCGCGGAACCACCGCGTCCCAATATCGTCCTCGTGATGGCCGACGATCAGGGCTGGGGACAGGTCGGCTATTACAATCACCCGACGCTCAAAACGCCCAATCTGGATGCGATGGCGAAAGCGGGATTGCGTTTCGATCGATTTTACGCGGCGGGACCAGTTTGTTCCCCGACGAGAGCCTCCGTGCTGACGGGACGCACTCATGTTCGCACGGGCGTCCCCAGTCACGGCCATAACCTCTGTCTACAGGAAAAGACACTTCCTTCCGCACTCAATAATGCAGGGTACGCGACCGGGCATTTCGGCAAATGGCATCTGAACGGCATCCGCGGTCCCGGAGTGCCGATTCTTGGAGACGACGCGAACCATCCCGGAATGTACGGGTTTGATGAATGGCTGTCGGTCACCAACTTCTTCGACCGCAATCCGATTTTGAGTCGCAACGGCAGGTTCGAAGAGTTTGAAGGGGACTCATCGGTCATCATCGTTGAGGAGGCGTTGAAATTCATTTCCCGGCAACAAGTCGCCGGCGAACCTTCTTTCACGGTAATCTGGTACGGCTCACCTCACAATCCGATGCGGGCCGTCGAAGAAGACCTCGACGGTTTCGACGACAATGGACTCGGCAATCACCTGGGAGAGATCAGAGGGATCGATCGCAGCGTCGGGAAATTGCGTGCCGGCCTCCGTGACTTGGGAATCGAAAAGGAAACTCTCGTCTGGTATTGCAGCGATAACGGCGGCTTGACCGTCGATCCCGATGCCTGCGGACATCTCAGAGGCCATAAAGGCCAGGTCTACGAAGGCGGAATTCGCGTGCCGGGAATTATCGAATGGCCGGGGACGATTGAGCCGGGTATCACGATCTTCCCTGCTTCCACAATGGATATCATGCCCACGCTGATTGAACTTCTCGAGTTGCCGGAAGACTCGCAACTGGCGGTCCGGGATGGGGAAAGTATCCTGCCGCTGCTGCGCGGTGAGAAACCGACTCGAACGCACCCGATTCCATTTTTATTCGGCAACAGTGCGGCGCTGATCGACGGAAAATACAAGATACTGAGTACCAATATCAATCAAGCGAACGAGTGGAAGCTGTTCAATCTGGAGCAGGATCCCGGCGAAACGAACGATCTCTCCGAGAAGTCTCCGGAGAAATTTGAAACACTGAAAGCTCAAGCCGCCTCAACCATTCAATCGATTGAAGTGAGCGCCGCCGGAAAAGACTATCCGGAAGGTGAAGTGCTTCAACCGGCCCGACGTGATTTCTGGTATCACATGCAGGCCTACCAACCCCATTTTGAGCGATTCTTCCAGCGTCCCGAATACGCTGGGTCGGAGAAGAAAGTCCCTCCATCACTCCGCTAGTGTTTCTCCTTACAATCGTTTTTGCGTCATCCGGTGCTGAGCTTCAGGATCGCAGGGTTTCCAGTCAGTTAGAATGCAAACAGGACGGAACTGTCCCATGCTCATGGTCGATGACACACAACACGACCGAACCTTACCTTCCGCTGCGGAGTCTACAATTCAGTTAGCATTTCTTGTGTCACACCTGGAAACTGGCATTACATGACCGTTTGGATTTCAGAAATTTCTCTCGACGATGTAGAGACTGTCGTCCCGCTCTTTGATGAGTACCGACAATTTTATGGACAAGCTTCCGACATTGAAGGAGTCCATCTCTACCTGTCTCAGCGTCTCAATAACTGTGAATCTGTCATTTTTGTTGCACAGAGGGATCATTCAGCGTGTGGATTTACGCAATTGTATCCTTCGTTTTCATCCATCTCGATGAAACCCATCTGGATTTTGAACGACCTTTTTGTACGCGCCAGCGATCGTCGCCGGGGAGTCGGTTATCAACTATTGCAGACGGCGATCGAGTACGCCCGAAAATCTCACGCCTGTCGTTTGGCATTGGCAACAGAGCGCAAGAATCTTCCGGCTCAAACGCTCTACGAACAGTCGGGATGGGTGAAAGATGAAATTTACATTCATTACAATCATCCGCTCAACGGATGACACCTCCCGAAAGACGGCACATGTACCGACCAGAAAGTTTTGAGGAAAGTGACCTCCACAAACTGCATGATTTCATGGAAGGACACAGTTTTGCGACACTCATTTCTCACCATGACAACACACCTGAAGCGAGTCTCCTGCCGCTATTGCTGGACCGGAAGAGCGGCCCGAACGGAACATTGATCGGCCATATGGCGCGAGCCAACCCGCAATGGAAGCATGCCGACGGCCAGGAAGTACTCATTATTTTTCAGGGACCACATGCCTACATTTCCCCGAGCTGGTGTGACTCGGACAAAGCCGTCCCCACCTGGAACTACGTCGCTGTTTATTGTTACGGCACTCTGGAACTGGAAACCTCGCCCGACCAACTCAGGCAGATTGTCAACAACTATGTAACGACCTACGAGAAAAATCTCGACCCCTCCTGGTCAGCAGATCAAGCGGCTCCTGGATTTCTCGACTCTCTGTTACCCGCGATCGTCGGCTTTCGCATTCGAATCGATCGTCTTGAAGGGAAGTGGAAACTCAATCAAAACCACGACACCGATCGACGGCGGCAGATCATCGAGGGACTGGAACGCTCGTCCGTACCGAACGACCTTAAGATTGCTAATCTGATGAAACAGACCATCAAATAACAAACCTCCTGAAAGCGCCAATCTTCAGGCGTGTATCTCCGTGCCCTCTTCGGCTTCATCAAAAACAAATCAACAACTCACAATCCTGGGTTTATTCTGCGTTGCCGGGCCTTTATCCTGTGACTAGCTAATTTCAAACTCACCTTCCGGGATCCACAATTCCATGAAACCCTCCTTCCTTCTCCTCTGCATTTCCACCACCGCCATTGGTCTTTCCTGGGGCCTGATTCAGTCCGACTCGGCCACACTCATTGAGACGCCCGCCAATGCTAAAGGCTACGTTTATCACGATAAGAATGAGAACCGCCAAAAAGATGCGGGCGAGCCGGGACTTGCCGGCATCAAAGTCTCGAACGGAAAACAGATCGTTAAAACCGACGAGAACGGGTTCTACGAGATTCCCATCGATGAAGACGAAATCATCTTCGTCATCAAACCCCAGGACTGGCGTACGCCGATCAGCGAAACGCAACTGCCGCGGTTCTATTACATCCACAAGCCGAACGGCTCTCCCGAATTGAAATTCAAGGGAGTTCAGCCGACCGGACCGTTACCCGAGTCCGTCGACTTCGCCCTCTATCCCCAGGAAGAGCCGGACACCTTCAAAGCCATTCTGTTCGGCGATCCGCAACCCCGCAATCAGCAGGAAGTCGATTACATGTCTCACGACGTGATCGAAGAACTGGTGGGGACGGATGCCTCCTTTGGCGTGACGCTGGGCGATATCACCTTCGACAACCTCGATCTCTTCGAGCCGCAGGCGCGCTCCATCGCGCTGCTGGGAATTCCGTGGTACAACGTGATCGGCAATCACGACATCAACTACGACGCCAAACACGATCACACCAGCGACGAAACTTTCGAACGGGCTTTCGGACCGTCCTATTACTCCTTCGATTACGGCACCGTTCACTTCATGGTCCTGGACGACATCCTGTGGGAAGTCCGCGACGAGACCGGCAAAGGACGTTATCGGGGCGGCTTCGGTCCCGAACAGATGGAGTTCATCAAGAACGATCTGGCCATGATTCCCAAGGACCAACTGGTCGTGCTGTTGATGCATATTCCGCTCGACGAAGTGGGAGATCGCACGGAACTGTTCCGACTGATCGAGCAACGCCCGTTCTGCGTTTCCATCTCCGCCCACCGACACGTCCACCAGCATCTGTTCCTCACCAAAGAGAACGGCTGGGAAGGGCCGGTCCCCCATCATCACATTGTCAACGTGACCGTCAGTGGAAGCTGGTGGCGCGGGATGCCGGACGAACGAGGAATCCCGCAGACTCTCATGGCCGACGGAGCCCCCAACGGCTATTCGATCATGACTTTCAACGGCACGGATTACTCACTCGACTTCTTCGCCGCCGGGCGATCCAAGGATTACCAGATGCTGGTGCAATGCCCGGAAGTGGTCGCGAGTAGCGAATCAGGAGAGACCGATCTGTATGCGAACGTCTTCAATGCCAACGATAAATCGGTCGTCAAATTCCGGATGAACGAGGACTCGTCCTGGCTCTCCATGGAAAAGGTCATGGAGACCGACCCCAATTACGAACGCGCTTTTGAGTTGCAGGAATCTCTCGAAAATACTCCGTGGTCCACAATCCCCAAACCGCGTACCTCGACGCATCTCTGGAAAGCGAAACTGCCCCCGGAACTGACGCCGGGATCGTACCTGATTGAGGTCCACGTCACGAATAGCGACGGCATCGAGTCGGAAGGCTATCGGGTATTGCGGGTGGAATAATTTTCTTTTTAACGGAAATCAAGATGCGAATCCTTGCCAGCTTTCCATCAGCACTTCTCACACTTTGCATTCTTAATGGTTTAATCACCACTGAAACATGCGCGAACGACAAAATAACGATTGACGGCACCGCACGCATGTCTGAGATCTCAACCGAACTCGAGAAAGCGTATCAGAATCAACATCCAAATCTCACCATCGTCTCAAATTTCAGTGGAACCGGTGGAGGTTTTCATAGTTTCTATCGTCAAGAAATTGACATCAACCGAGCCGCAAGAAAGATAAATCCCCGAGAGCTGGAAAAACTGGCCACTCTTAACATATCGTTTCTGGAACTTCCCATTGCACGTTCTAAAGATCAAAACGAGACTCTTTATTTCTATGTTCTACGAGACTCACTTCAAAAAGAGGCGATCCGTGAATTCTTGACCTTTGTGGTTTCAAAGGATGCGCAAACTCTGATTACAAAACATGGCCAATCGCTTGCTTCCGATCAGCTCAAGAAAAGTCGGGAATTGCTTGAACAGAGACTGAAACCTTTCAGACCGGAATAGCCTTCTCCTGAGAAACGGCGTAAAAAATTCGTTTCCCCTTGTACTGGGAAGAGACGGCGTGGTTAGATGGACAGGGTGCATCCATCTACTACGGCAGGCTTCCACAGAATGAAGTTGCAGTACTACTACGTCAGGCGAGGCGAGGAGTTGTTCGGTCCTGCCAAACCGAACCAATTGATCGAGGCCGCTTCGAGGGGGGTGATCCATCCGACTGACGAAATCAGTCTCGACCGTGACGGTCCCTGGCATCTCGCGTTAACGTGCGTCGAGTTCGGGTTCGATGACGGCAGTTCCAGCTATATCGTCTGGGAAGGAATCGAACGACACGGGCCGTATTCTCTCCTCCGCTTGTACGAGATGCTGGAATATGGCGAAGCCCGTTGGGAAACCAACGTCGCCGATGTTGATGGTCGTATGACCAAGTTGGGACTACTTCTTCAACTGCCGGCCCCCAAAGAAGGAACTCTTTCCGAAAATCAACAGTTGTCTGATCAGGTGCCGACTTTTGTCGAAATTGTCCCTCCCTCGGCTCTCAAACCTTCACCGCCGAATGACAGGCCGCAACGTCAACCTCTCAAAGAAGAAGAGCCTCCCCTGGAGGAAGTGTCCGATCTCCAAACTTTGGAAGCACTCCTGAAAGAGGAACGCATTGCAGAGTCGACGAAATCTTTATCGAGCACCGAAAAGAAACTTCCCCCACGACGACACCGAACGCGCCCCCGGCGCAAACAACGCAAAACGGAAGCGTCTCCCCCTAAAAAACGCTCTCAATCGTCGTCCAGTTTGAGCCAAAAACTGACCTTCTCTCCTTCGCTGCGCAAAACCGCCCGGACGCCGGAGTTCGAGCAAAGCTACAAGCTGGTCGCGTTCGCGATCACTTTACTGACCAGCTCTTATTTATTTGTGACGAGCCTGCTGATCTCTCGATACGTCGTCCGAATCTTCTTTCTGGCGATCGAGGTCTTCGTCCCCTTTGAATCTTCGGCGGAATCGCTGCAGGAATCCGATCTCGTACTGGCGGGAATCACGCTGGTCTGCCTGGTGGGGGAATTATTATTGCCGCTCTTTTTTCTCATCAAAGCGGATGCCGACTTTCGTCTGTGGGCCGTCGTGACCCTGTTCGGGGCACTCCTTTGTCAGGCATTTGACACGACACAACTGGCCGGACTAACAAACCTGGCCAGACTGATTTGTGTCGCCAGTGGAATCCTCATCACCGGGGGAGGGCTGTGGATGGCGTATCTGGTCCGAGATCAGCAATGGCTTACGTTTGGAATCCTGACTTCTCTCACCAGTTTGAGTCTCGCTCTCTGGTTGGCCATGCTCTCGCTGAGCGATGTTCTGACTGTAAAAGTGGACCAGGTGCCTCCTGCTCTGACCGGAAACGTCGTGCCGATCGTGCTGACCGCCCTCTGCCTGCTCGGGATACTGTTGCCGGTCCCGCTCTATGCACTCCGCATGATCTCGACGCAAACCGATCGATCCACGCAAGCCTACCTCAACGCCTACTGGTGGGGATTTCTGGGAGGTAGCATCGTCTGTTTGATGTGTGTGGGATTCCTTTCCGGCACCATCGGGCCGCGATTCCTGAGCTTGCCGATCGCGCTGTTTCCACTGGCGTCAGGGACGGTGCTCGCCGGCCTTCTGCAATCACAACTCTGGTTACTTCAGCCCGCTCGAAGCCTCCGTTGACGGTACAATTCCGCTGACGTAAAGCAGGATCGAATCCGGAAGCTAAAAAAGTGAAAAAAAGATGGTAAATATAAGCGTCAATTCCACGGTTCGGCAGCCAGCCAGACGCAGATCAACCGTAATTTCCGCAGTTTTGTGAACGCTCGGCGGTTTGGTAACGCGGTGACCTTCCGTAAAGAAAAAAGTGTTGACCGATTTCAGGGAATAGATACAATCGGCCAGCATGTAAAGCTTGGCAAGATAACAGATCTTGGACAAGCAGAAGCTTTGGGAGTCACTGAGAACCGGTTTTTCACAGAATTGAATTCTCCAGACCTCCCAGATCCCACCACATGAAGATGAGGTGACCCCGAGGAGCAGGGACTGTTCCTCAACCTGAGACCCTAACGGATCGGTGACGGAGCCGATCGATCATCAGGAGGCTGAGTCAAACGACTCGATCTAAGGATGGATAAACGCTATGAAAACAGTCTTCACCACTGGTGAGGCGGCCAAAATCTGCAAGGTCAGCCAACAAACCATTATCCGTTGTTTCGATTCCGGACAACTCAAAGGATTTCGCGTCCCCGGTTCTCGATTTCGCCGCATCCCACGCGATGTCCTCTACAAATTCATGAAAGACAACGGCATCCCGACTGACGCTCTCGAAAGCGGTCGCCGTAAGGCTCTGGTCGTCGATGACGATGTCGAACTGGTCGAGCTGATTACCGACGTACTCGATGCGGATGGCCGCTTTGAAGTTCGCACCGCCAACAACGGCTTCGACGCCGGTATGATGGTCAAGGAATACAAGCCGGACATTCTCGTGCTGGACGTGATGCTGCCGGACATCAACGGTCGTGACGTGTGCGAACGTGTCCGCAGCGACTCCACACTGGACGACGTCCAGATCATCTGTATTAGCGGGATGGTCGAAGCCGACAAAATCGACGATCTGAAGAAGTCGGGAGCGAACGACTTCGTGCAGAAACCGTTCGAAGTCGAAGGACTGATCGAACGCATCTGCAAACTTCTCGACATGGAACCTGTCGCCTCGAATTCCTAATCGCTCAGGATTACTGAAACCCCGGCTCCCAGAAGCGGGTCCATCCCGCTTCCAGCCGGAGGGAGTTGTCCGTCATGTCGACAACCTCGCCATCGGATTCGCACCAAAACACCGGGGAAATCGTTTCGCTTTTGAAACGCGCTCTGCCGGTCTGTAAACGGCGGGAGTTGCTCACAACACTCGCCGATTTCTGGCGTAAAGCATTATCCTCGGACGAATGCGCGATCCTGTGCGAAATGCCGCAACGTGAAGAGTTCGCAGCCGTCTATTCCCCCGCAGGAGAACCGCCGGAATACCGTTTGTTACGTGCGGAAGAAATCGCGACTCACGACTGGCCCGCCATCTGTAACGGGATTTTTTCCGCGCGTCTGGAGAAATGCCGACCACTCCGCCAGAGTGGAACAATGGTCGGAGTCATTGTCTGGCGTTCCAATTCCACTCCGGACGAAGAACTACTGACAACAACGGCGCTCCTCATCACTCAATTGCGAGAAGTGGAACAACTGCAACCCAATGGTATGGGGGTCGATTGGTTTCATCGACGCAAACAGGACGCATTGGTTGAATTTGCGGCGGGAGCCGGACACGAAATCAACAATCCGGTCGCCGCCATCAGCGGTCGCGTTCAGCTACTGCTGAAATCGGAAGAGGATCCTGTACGGCGGGAGTCGCTGGCAACCATCGGCGCGCAGGCAATGCGAATCAGTCAGATGATCGGCGATACAATGCAATACGCCGAGCCGCCTCCGCTGCATCTGACCAACTGCGAACTGGGGACCGCCGTCAAAACCGTCCTATCTAAGCTGAACTCGCGACTGAAGGACCAGGGGACGCAGGTCAAACTGACTCGCCCGGAAGAAGTCACCGTCTCCGCCGACCAGAACCAGCTCGAGACGGTCATCGCGGAACTCGTCACCAACAGCATGAATGCGTTAGGGCAGGGGGGCGTGATCAAAATCACCATCACACCGCCCGACACCAACCTCGCCGGTTTCGCCAGACTGGAAGTTGCCGACAACGGACCGGGCTTGAGCGACGCCGACCGACGGCATCTGTTCGACCCGTTTTACTCCGGACGCCAGGCGGGACGCGGTCTCGGATTCGGTCTCTGCAAATGCTGGCGGATCCTGACCGCGCACGGCGGAACCATCGACGTCAACTCCGTTCCCTGGGTACAGACAGCACTCACCACCTACTGGCCGGTGGCTGGATAAAATTTCCTGCAAGACAGCCGCTCGTCAATTCGCTATGGTGTGATTGAATCTCGCTCGTCTCGCTAACTTTCGATCCGTAACACTATGAATCCGGACGCATTGAGCCTGTTACCTCCGATGGTCGCCATCATTCTGGCGGTCTGGTGGCGGAACGTGTTGCCGGCTCTCTTTGTCGGTGTTTGGGTGGGAACGACCCTCTTGGAACAGGGACGCCCCGACCTCGGGCTGCTGCGGATTCTGGACACGCTTTTGTTCAATGTCATCGCCAGCCCAGCTTCTGATGGAAGCGTTGACTACTCGCACCTCACGATCATCCTGTTCACGCTTTTTTTGGGCGCGATGATCGGTGTCATGTCGGATTCGGGAGGCTCCGCAGCAGTCGTCAATCACATCGCCAAGCGGATTAAAACCCGCCATCAGGGTCAGACCCTCACCTGGCTCACCGGACTTGTGGTCTTCTTTGACGACTACGCCAACACCATCCTGATCGGCGGAACGATGCGTCCCGTGACCGATCGTTTGAAAATTTCACGAGAAAAGCTGGCGTTTCTCATCGACGCGACCGCCGCTCCTGTAGCCGGACTTGCCGTCATTTCCACCTGGGCGGGATTTGAAGTAGGCCTGATCGAGGAGGGATTCCAGGGAGTGGGTCAGGAAGTTGACGGCTGGCGGATGTTCATCGAAACCATTCCCTATCGGTTTTATCCAGTCACGATGTTGCTGTTCGTCGCTGCGATTGCCTGGACAGGACGTGATTACGGCCCGATGTTTCAGGCGGAAACCGATGCCGTCAACGCCGTTCCGGAAGAAGAAGTGACCGAGGAGAATCCGTCGGGACAACGACCGTTCATGCGGCATGCGTTTATTCCTCTGATTGTGCTGGTGGGAATCGTGGCTGTTGGAATTACGATCGATCTCGACAGTTCGTCGAAAGCTCTGCTGATTGCGTCTTTTATTGCTTCGATCGCCGGTCTGGTCAGCACTCTGGTCACCAGAACATTTTCATTGGAACAGGCAGTGGAAGCTTGGGTGGGGGGTGTCAAAAGTATGATTCCCGCCTGCGTCATTCTCGTGATGGCCTGGATGATCGGAACAGTGTGCGACGCGGAACACCTCGACACCGCCGGTTTTCTTTCCTCCACCATTGGCAAACAACTCGACCCGGCGTGGCTCCCCTCCGTCTCCTTCCTGATGGCGGCGGGTGTCTCTTTCGCAACGGGAAGTTCCTGGGCGACGATGACATTGCTCATTCCGCTGTTCACGTCGCTGAGTTGGAATCTTCTGGGAGCGGATGTCGTCGAAGCCAGTCATCCGATTGTCCTGGGGACGATCGGTTCGGTACTGGCGGGATCGATCTTTGGAGACCATTGCTCTCCCATCTCCGACACGACCGTTCTCTCGTCCGCCGCGTCGCATTGCGACCACCTGAAACATGTCTCGACGCAGCTTCCTTATGCCGTGACAGTAGGCGGGATATCCCTGCTGTTGGGGTGTGTGCCGATCGGTTTCGGACTGAATGTTTGGATTTGCCTGCTGATCCAATGTGTGACTCTACTGGCGGTGATCTTCGTCTTCGGACGGCCTCCGGGAGCGGGAGAAAGGCAACTTATGCCGAAGACTCCCGGTAATCCGATTGTAGTGATCGAACCGACGGAATAACCTTTCTGTTTGTCGGGATTCGTCGCGGGAAAACCCTGGCGGAATCGATCCTGCTCGATCCGCATGATATGCTGGAGTGAATCGAGACTCGCTCCGATATTTTGAATATTTCATCGTCCCTCCAACCCGCGCAGACTGATATGGCAGAACGACTCCAGGGAATTTTCACTCCCAATCTCGTCCCTTACGATTCTCACGGCGATATCAATGAGCCGGAACTTCGTCGCTACGTCAACTGGCTGATCGACAAAGGGGTTCACGGACTCTATCCCAACGGCTCAACGGGTGAATTCACCCGTTTCACCGTCGAGGAACGAAAACGGATCGTCTCGATCATCGCCGACGAAACGCGTGGACGTGTTCCCATTCTCGCCGGTGCCGCCGAAGCGAATGTGAAAGAGACTCTGAAAGCGTGCGAATACTACGCCGAACTCGGGGTGCGGGCGGTCGCGATCGTCGCTCCCTTCTACTACAAACTGAGTCCCGCTTCGGTTTACGCCTACTTCAAGGAAATTGGTGACAACACGCCCGTCGACGTGACGCTCTATAACATTCCGATGTTCGCGAGTCCCATCGACGTCCCCACGGTCCGCCGACTCTCCGAAGAATGCGAGCGGATCGTGGCGATCAAGGATTCGTCCGGCGACCTACCGCATATGATCCGCATGATTCAGGCCGTCCGCCCCAATCGACCCGACTTTTCCTTCCTCACCGGCTGGGACGCGGCTCTGATGCCGATGATTCTGATCGGCTGCGACGGAGGCACGAACGCCTCCTCGGGAGTCGTCCCCGAATTGACGCGTAAGCTTTACGACTGCACCATCGGCGGACAACTCGACGAAGCACGACGGATTCAGTACGACCTCGTCAATCTGTTCGACACCATGATCTATTCCGCCGAGTTTCCGGACGGCTTCCGCGCCGCCGTCGAACTGCGTGGTTTCAACATGGGGCGCGGGCGCCAGCCCCTCTCTGACGAACAAACCACCGACCTCAACGCTTTGAGCAAAACGCTGCAATGCCATCTCGCCGAACACGGCTTCACCGACGAACCGATCGGCGGATGCCCGATTCCGAGCGCCGAGGAACGCGATATGACCGAAGTGAGCGAGATCGTCGCCCGCGTGGTGTCCGAATTGCACCAACGCGGGATGATGTAAACCCCGCCTACTTCGCTCGCAAGTCGTAGCAGAGCAGAATGTCCTGATCGCGGAGGTAGAGCTTGCCGTTGGCCACCACCGGATGTGCCCAGGCATTCCGATCGCTGCGGTCGGGTTGATCGAAGTGACTCACTTCTTCGAGTCCCTTCGGTGTCGCCTTGATCAAAGAGACCGGTCCTTTTTCGGCTCGCAGGATCAAATGACCGTCCGCGTAAACCGTCGCTCCTTTACCGACGCTGCGTCCCTGGAACGCGAGTTCTCCGGTATCGAGATCGACACAGCGGAAGGTCCCCCCAGTCGAACCGTACACATAACCATCGAGCAGAACGACGCCTCCGTGATGGTTTGTGATTTCCTTATTCGCGTAAACTTCCTCTGCACTCCATTCATTACCGCTCTTCGTCACCTTGAAACAGTTACAGCCCACGCCGTAGCCTGACGTCACAAAGACCAGATTACCGTCCACGATGGGCGTGGGAATCACGGCGGTTTTCCCCGGACGGTCGGCGCGCCAGAGAACTTTTCCGGATTCAGGATCGACCCCCGCCACACTTTCTCCGGTGAGCTGAATATACTGTCGCGTTCCGTCAATAGTCGCGATAATCACAGAGGAATATCCGGCGGAATCGGTCCACTCCTCGGTTCTCCAGAGTTGCTTGCCGGTGTTGCGATCGAGAGCAAGTAATGTTCCGTCCTTGCCGCCCGGCGTGATCACGACCCGATTTCCATCGACGAGCGGCGATTCGCTATACTTCCAGCCGGACATCATCTTGCCGTGGAAGTCGTCGTTCAAATTCACCTTCCAGAGGATTTCCCCGCTGTTGACATCCAGACAGACGAAATCTGCGTATTGATTCAAGGCAAACAACTGACCGTTATCGATGGTCGGCGTGCTCCGCGTGCCGGGATAGCCTCGATGCCCCCCTTTGTCACCGATGCGAGTTGCCCAGGCACGAGAACCGTCCCCTTCGTTCAAAGCGATGACGTAGCTGCCGTCGTCGAGATCGCCGAGGGTATAGATCTTTCCCCCCACCACAGAGACAGTGGAATAACCGTTCCCCACGCCGTCCACTTTCCAGGCGAGAGGGGGACCGTCCGCAGGCCAG
>JABURQ010000173.1 GCA_014762625.1 Planctomycetaceae bacterium
GTTGTGCTGCGTTTACAGTCAATTGTGAGACCACATCAGAAGATTGAGGGATGGGGTGAGCGGGAGATGGGGGATTTTGTATTTGGTTCTTTGTGCTTGGTTCTTGGCAGTTTGGATTCCAAAACCGAAGGACAAAAAACAAAGCACGAAATACGAATAACCAAATTGCCAAAGATCGCGAGGTGTGGATCGCCGGGTTCCAAAGTCGGAAATCAGAAATCCCAAATCGAAGAACCCCGAACGCTAACTCTGGTACGCACCAACCAGCAAGACCAGTTTGAGCCGGGCCTACAACTTGCAATAAGCCGCGAAGATACTATATCGGGTGGCTGGGGACGACCGCAGGGAGCCCCCAGAACTTCATGCTGACAGTAGATCAGCCACGGATGAGACTGAGATAACGGATTCTCACGGAGGATTGGATCCTCGTGCGCAAGCACGTGGATTTGAATAGACCGCGGATGACGTGGATAGCCGCAGATTTTTTCTTGGGGCTGATCTCTACCGCAAGGAGGGGCTATGGCTCTGAAACATTCCGACAAATTACCTCCACTTGCCTGGATTGATGCCGTAATATTAACTGCTGTACTCTGGGGAGCGTTGGGGGGTTATGCGTGGTTCGGGATTTACAACTCACTTACCGATGACCCCGAATTCGCTTCCATGTTGGAGCTGTCAGCGGCACTTCGGTATTTATGTCCGTTATCCGTTCTTCCGGCCATCTGGAGGCTCATGACTAACGGAGCCGTTTCCGTCAATACTGTGTCTCTGGTTGTCGGACTGCTGGGAACTTGCTTTATGTTTCTGGTCTGATCGGACATGTTTGAAGCAATGGTTTCATCGCTCGGTTGAGTCAGTACTTGTTCAACGAAGACCTGCTGAGAGTTCAAAAAACGGTCGCTCGCCGTAGAGACGAACGACCGCTTGTCACTCTCATTCTAGTCACTCAATCCGTTTCTCAATCCGTTTCTCAATCCGCGGCCCATCCTCAAGGATAGGAATACGGATATTCCGAGAGGTGATAGGAACCGGTTGTTTTATCGATGTAATCGGGAGCCGGTAATCCCGAAATCCAGATCGAGTACGATCCAAACAGAAAGAACAAATCGAGAAAGAGTGAATGTTTTTCAGGTCGGTGAAACGGGCCCTCCTCTCATTGACATCCGGCTCACTCACTACTTACAGAACCGGTCCCAGAAGGCCATGATCTCGTTCAGGTGGTAAACATCGTATTCGTGTCCCGCCTGAGGCACCTCTTTGTAAAAAAACTTATTCCCCATGCCTTGTCGCACATAGGCGTCTCGCACCTCGCGATAGATGCTGCCGTCATCGTCGCCGTCACGATTTTGGTGATTCCAGGTGAGGACAATCGCGGGCGTGTCCTCATGCAGATGTTCCCAGGAGGGATAGTTCTCCCACTGCCGTTCGTCGAGTCGGAGCGCTGCGGGGACCGCCGGCATGGTGATCGAAACCTTGTTGCTCTCTTTGCCGTACGGCTCCGAGTCGATTTCGGTTTCGCGCGGTTTGAAATTCGATTCCGAGAACGTGCGTCGGGCCGATTTGGAGATTCCCGCGGTTCCGATGACGCCGTTGAGCGAGTATTTCTCTTTCTTTGAGTGCAGATAACGGATCGTTCTCACGAAAGGGTAAATGGTCGGGTTCTCTTTGTGCAGCCGCACATGACAGGTACTCGCGAAGGCGTAGCCGTTAAACAACCAGGAGTACAAAACAAAGGTGTTCGCATTGACGACTGTGGTGCCTTTGCCGGTCGAACTGATCTCCAGCAGCAGCGGCAGCTTTTCATTCTTCTCGGACGGCATCGGATAGATGATGTCATAGAACAGTTCGTCTCGGAACTCGACGCCGAGATTCTTGTGGAACACCTGATGAACGTCGACTGTGTAGCCGGAGGGTGCAATATAGAGTCGTGCGGAGTTGATGGGGACTCGTTTCTGATTCGGGTATTCAAACGCGGCATACTCTTTTCCCGCGTTCGGCCCCGGCACAATCAGCAGCTGTTTGCGTTTTTCCAGATACCATTTCTGCTCGGTGTGATAACTCCCGCCGAAAACATGCATCAGCCCGGAGATGTCTTTGTTCCATTCGAGGTGATCTTTAACCTCGCCGCCGGTGAAGTCGACCGCCACAACGAAAAACTGTCGTCGAATCAAATCCTCGATAATGGCCCGGTCAGTTGCAGACGAGGGACGTGGCGCCGACATCTTCAGATTGAGGACATAGACGACCAGCGGCATTCCCGACTTCGGTTGATCGGGCTTGAAGGTGGGGTCGAGTTCGCTGTCGTCCCACTCTGGTTTCGTCGGACCAAATACGCGGTAGGGCACAGAGCGATCGAGCATCACGCTGTGGTATTCGCCTTGGGCGAGTTCTATGGCGCCAGCAGGTGTCTTCTGAAGACTGGCGTGGGTTTCCAACAACGCGTCCTGATTGGCGAAGAGACCGGTTGGAGCAAAGAAGAATCCCAAACAGACAAAGGGTAGAATCATTTTCAGCTGCATGTTGGATGACTCACTCAATAAGTATTACCGGCGAAGAGATGACCATTCTCTAAGACACTCCATAGAAGACCCGAGTCTGACGAAGGAAATGGGAGATTTATCAAACTTATGAGTATTGAAGTAAAGAGTGGAGAACACAATTCTCGCGCAGAGACGCCAAGACGCAAAGAAATAAATGGAACACGGAGGAAACTGATGAGACGGAATTTCACGGAAGAAATATTATTGAGTCGCTGTGGACGAACGCAGTCAGCCCGCAGGTGATTCACCACGAATGGCTCGAATTGCACGAATGGGTGCAAATCTCGCGCAGAGACGCGAGATGAAGGGTATCCAATTTCGGCAGGGGATCGCGGAGACGAGGTGGAATCTGTAGATCAGGCTGTGCCTGACAAAATAGAGATGTCTCGCGCAGAGACGCGGCGACGCGGAGAAAATATTTATGAATCGCTGAGAAGCAGAGTTCGAGGAGAAGAGCTTGGAAAGATCGCCAATCATCAAGGGTGACACGGACCAGCGGTCCGTGTCGCGTAGCGACAAGAAACTGAAATCATGAGGGTGCAAATGTGGTAAGTCACACTCCTCACCTGGTTGCACGATCAGGATGTGATTTCTTGTGACTCCGTCACCCCGACGGTTCGTCGGGGCCACCCTGCGCAGAGACGCGGCGACGCGGAGAATTGAAAAGAAAAGGAACACTAATGATCGCTAATTCACGCTGATGGATTTTAACTCTTGAGCGATGATCAGCATTCGAGTCTTCGAATATTGAAAGTTGTTTTCGTGCCTTTTCGTGTTTTTGTGGCGAAAATAATCATTTCCACGCCATCGAGGAGATAGCGCGCGGCTATTCTTGGTTCGTCAAATTTTGGAACCATTTCTCATGTTCGACGGTCGCATGTCCGAATCCAGCCTCCATTAAAAGATCGCGCCAATCTTTTTTTGCAAGACGGAATGCGTTGTCCTCTTTTGCAGCATCCTCAGCAATCAGTTTCAGTATCGAGAAACGGATCCTTTCCAATCTTTCAGGATTTGAGTTTTCGTGCCAGGGGATATTGTCGGAGACCTCTTGTAAAAGCCGGGTCATTATTCGAGTTCGCACTGGTTCAGAAAATAAAACTGCCGCTGCTTGGGAGGTCTTCTCTGATAAAGGAATATTCATGTTGTTGTCTCTTGCTGACTTCGTCAGCCCCGAAAGAATCTTTTGAGGTCTCCAAGCTCTCATGGAAGTTCAAGGAAATTATCATATTCGGCGTAGTGCCTAAGTGCAGCAAGTAACTCCTCAGTAGTCACATCAGGTTTCTGCATCAACGCATTTGTGACCACATTCTCCAGTAGTTCACCGCTATAAGCCAACCACCAACCTCGATCTTTCACAACTTGAGGAAGTAAGGCATGGTCGTATTCGTCGTCAGGAACGCCATCGTCTACGGGGACAGGGCTCCCAACAAATACTTCATCATCAAGATTCGGCCCTCTTGCCCGATCTTCCCAGTAAATATTGAAATCAGTAGTTTCAGGTTTAGAGTCATCACCCGCATCTTGTCTGCGTAATGCTTCGATGACGCTTCTGAAAGTCGTGAAACTGTTATTCATTGCTCACTTCTCACTGGCAAATAGCGGGAACAATTCACTACGGGTATGCGCTGCGTCCATGAGCTTTACCAATTCCTGTAGTTTCTCCGGATGCTTGTTCGCGAGGTCAGTCGTCTCACCCGGATCGTCGGCGAGATTGTACAGTTCGACCGGCTTCGGCTTCTTCGAACTTACTTTCAGTTGCACCACTTTCCAATCCCCTTGACGCAGCGCTCGTTTGCCACCCTGTTCGACGAATTCCCAATACAGATAATCGTGCTCCCGCTGTTCACTCGGCTTGTCCAACAATGTCGGCAGAAAGCTGATGCCGTCAATGTTGTCGGGAGCATCGACATCAATTAAGTCAGCCAAAGTGGGCAAGACATCCTGAAAGCTGGAGATGTGATCGGTCACTCGTTCTGGTTCGATGGTTCCCGGCCACCAGGCAATCATCGGCGTAATGATGCCTCCTTCGTACAAATCCCGTTTGATGCCTCGATACGGACCGTTGCTGTCGAAAAACTTGGGATCGGCTCCGCCGGCGGAGGTCGCGCCGTTGTCGCTGGCGAACATCACGAGCGTTTCGTCGTCGATTCCCAGTTTCACGAGCAAGTCGAGAATCCGTCCAATGTCGCGATCCATGTGGGTGATCATGCCGGCGAAGGTCGCGTGGGGATGTTTCTCGTGCCGGTAATGCTGACCGCCCGGCGTGCCGTACGGCGTTTCCGGTTCCAGCTTGCCGAGGTATTCCCTTTTCGATTCTTCCGGGACATCGAGATCGACGTGCGGGATGGTGAAGGGGAGATAGAGGAAGAAGCGTTCCTGCTGATGCTGTTTGATGAACTCCAGCGCATCGGCGGCGAAGAGATCGTGACTGTAATGCGTCCGTTGCGCGGGATTGTCGGGGTAGAGTACTTTCTCGCCGTCTTTCCAGAGGTAGTCCTGGTAGTAATGATGCGCGCGGCTTTGATTCAGATAGCCGAAGTAGTGATCGAAGCCCTGTTTCCACGGTGCGCCGGCGGTGTTGGCTTCTCCGACTCCCCATTTTCCCATGGCGCCGGTCACGTATCCGGCCTGTTGCATCACTTCGCCGATGGTGACATCTTCATCGAGGAGATGCGCGCCTTTGCCGTTGCCACGCACGCGGGTGTGTCCTGTATGTTGGCCGGTGAGTAACACACTCCGCGACGGGGCACAGACGGTGCTGCCCGAGTAATGCTGAGTGAACTTGAGGCCTTCCGCACTGAGGCGGTCGACGTTCGGCGTGCGGATGATCTTCCCGCCGTAACAACCGAAATCACCGATCCCCGCATCATCGGCGAGAATGTAAATGACGTTGGGCGGCGCGGCGGAAGTGGTTTGATGAGAGATTGCGATGAAGAACAGACACAGAATGGAAACGATCGATTTCATATTTACTCCCGGCGTGAGTTCAATTGATGAGTTGAACCGCGGATTTCTCGGATTGAGCAGATGTCTGACAGTGATCGGTCCACGGCAATGTTATCTCCGAAATCTGCGTGATTCACGGTCCTGCTTCTTTAGGAATCTGTCTGATGCCTCATCCAGAGTGATTGGCTCACCTGTCTCATACGCCTGAGCCAAGACGTCATCCAACTCTGCACCTTCGCCTGATTCCGCGACCCAGTCAGTAAGTATGCCTTCCGAGTCGAACATATAATATGTCGGTCCAGATCGTACTGTGGATACTGGCAGTTCGGCGATCCAAACCAAACTCTGTTCGTCCTTGTAGTCTACCACCAGCAACCGCTTGGGAGGCGGCATCGTCGTTGAGAACTCGGTAAGAGAGCAGTTCGGGTAAGGGGACGCAGTGTTTGAGAGCAGGTACACATCCCAGCCGACGTAAATCAAAAACGACCCCACAAGGATGACAAAAAACATCGCCCAGTCGCGAATTCCCCACTGTTGTTGCCACCAATGGACTGGGTGTTTAACGCCACTTTTGTCGAATTCTGTTAGCATCATTTCCGATCATGATTTGACGTAAGACCTGACAAATCATCCACCCTCGACATGAAAATGTCGGGGCGGGGTGAGGAGGTTAATATTTGCGATGCTTAAGATGGATCCAACGTCCCCGGCCAGTTTGCGCTGGCGGCTCAATCATCCGTGGCTATAAACCTATTCCTCAATCTCAGGAATCGGATCGTCGGGTTTGATCTCTTCACCTTCCCAGATTACTTTGCCGTTCTTGTAGCTCAGCACGCGAGCCCGGCTGCCGGGAACCATTTCGACGTCCACTTTCGGCAGCCATTGGCGATGCTCGGCGATGATGCTCTGGTAGTCGGGATCATCGATGATGTTATTCCATTCGCGCGGATCTTTCCGCAGGTCGTAAAACTCTTCCGCTCCATCGACGTAGTGAATATAGCGATAGTTCTCCGTGCGAATGCCGTGGTTTCCGCGATTGTGGGTCGTGATGGCGGGCCATTTACGCGGGGCTTTCGGATCCTTGAGTTGCGGAACGAGCGAATGCCCTTCGAGACCGTCCACGTTCGGTAAATCACACAATTCGATGAGTGTCGGATAAATATCGAGCAGTTCGGCGGGGGAGGTCACTTTCTCGCCCGCGCTGATCCCCGGTCCTGCGAACATGAGCGGGACGCGGGTCCCGTCGTCCCACAAAGTATTCTTGCCGGTGATTTCCTTTTCTCCGATGTGCCAGCCGTGATCCGACCAGAGCACGATGATCGTATCGTCGCGTAATCCTTTTTCGTCGAGAGCCGTCATGATCCGTCCGATCTGATGATCGACGAAACTGGTGCAGGCGAGATACGACCGACAGAGGTTATGCCATTCGTTCGCTTCCTCCAGAAACTTCAGCCGCGGCTCGGGAAGCTTCCAGTGAATCCACCAGGAGGAGCGCGGCGTGTCGTCGCGATCGTTACGCTTGATGAGCGGCAGGACGGAATCGTCATCCGGATAGAGGTCGTACCATTTTTGCGTCGTGTAGCAGGGAACGTGCGGCAGGAAGAAGCCGACGGAGAGGAAGAAGGGATCCTCGGGGCCTTTTTCAATTTGCTCGACGGCCCAACTGGCGACGACGTAATCCTGTTTGTCTTCGTCTTTATGCGGAAAGACTCCCCAATCGACCAGCGGATGCGGTGCGGGAGTCTTGACCAGTTTCTCTTTCGGACGGGCGCCGACTCCTGCGGGAGGACCGAGTGTCTGGAACTCGTCGTCGTTCTTGCGCCGACCGTACCCGCCGTGATAAATCTTTCCGGTCGAATAGGTCGAGTAACCGTTCGCTTCCAGATGCTGTGGCAGAGAGACGAGGTCCTTCCATTTGGGAACCTGTCGAAACCAGGGGGCCAGACCGTAGACACCAGTGGTTGAAGGTCGCTTGCCGGTCATCAGGCTGGTCCGCGACGGATTGCAGAGCGGCGCCTGACAGTGGGCGTTCAAGAAGACAGTTCCGCGTTCGGCGATCTTGTCGATATTGGGAGTTTTGGCGAGCGGATGCCCCCCCAGACAGCCGATCCAGTCGTTCTGGTCGTCGATGGCAATGAATAGGATATTGGGTTTCTCGGCAGCGGAAAGTGTCGTCGCCACCAGCGCGAGGCACAAAAACAGAATCTTGCGCATGAAAGTTCCTTCAACGTCTACTGGTCAGGTGTGTGGAATCTCCGAAAGAACCTTTAGCCTCGCGAGTTTTGAACGGGAAGTCAAATCGCGAATTGAAAATGCCAATTCAGCGGGTGGGGCGGAAACCCATGAATTGCCAGCGGGCGGCCGGCGGAAAGAAATTCCGGTACGTTGAGCGGATATGATCGGCACTGGTAGCGACCGACCCGCCTCGTAAAACGTACTGATTGCACATGAACTTGCCGTTGTATTCCCCGAGGGCACCTGCTGCGGGTTGATAGCCGGGATACGCGGTATAGGGACTCGCCGTCCATTCCCAGACGTTGCCGAACATCTGGCTCAATTCCTCCGTTGTTTCGACGGCTTGCGGGTGCAGGACTATCTCCTTCGCGATTAGCGTATCAGCAAAGTGCCCCTCCATTGAAGGAATGGACTCCGTCGCGAATTCCCATTCGGCTTCAGTCGGGAGACGGTATCCGGCCCAGCGACAAAAGGCATCCGCCTCAAAATAACTGACGTGAGTGACGGGGCGATTCAGATCGAGCGGCTTGAGTCCTCCCAAGGTGAACTCGTGCCATTCGCTTTCCTGGTGCTTCCAGTAGAGGGGGGCTTCCCACTGTTCCTCCTGAACCGTTTGCCAACCGAGCGAGAGCCAGTGTTCCGGCTGTCGATATCCGCCCGCTTCGATGAACTGAAGATATTCGCCGTTCGTGATCGGACTGTGCCGCAAGGCGAACTGTTCGAGAAACACGCGATGTCGCGGCGATTCATTATCGTAGGCGAAATCGGATCCGTCGTGGCCGATTTCAACCAGACCTTCCGGAAACGTGGTCCAGCGATCGAGGTTGAGTTCTTGCGACGAGGATGACCAGATATCGTCGCGATATACGGGCAGGGTCGGGTTAGACGCGAAGACATGCTTGATGTCGGTCAGCATCAACTCCTGATGCTGTTGTTCGTGGTGCAGTCCGAGTTCCAGCACACTCTGTTGCTTTGAGTTCAATTTTTCAGACTGCAAGGCCTCGAGAACGCGCTCGTCAATCAGTCGGCGATATTCCATGATCTCCGCGAACGAGGGGCGGGACTGGGTTCCGCGATGCGGTCGCGGGAACTGATGACCGACCGAGTTGTAGTAGGAGTTAAAAAGATACTCGTACTGTGTATTGACCGGGTGGTAATCGGGAATTGATTTCAGCAAAAAGGTTTCGAAAAACCAGGTGGTATGCGCCAGATGCCAGCGCAGGGGGCTGACGTCGGGCATCGTCTGCAGGCAGCAGTCTTCCGGCGTGAGGGTGTCGCACAACTGCTCACTGAAGTGACGAATTCGCGTGTATCGTTTGCGGTGGGCAGGGGAGATGGTTGCCTCTTGAAGATCAGCATTCGCCATGACAGTCTTCCTCGATCGCGCCGTCGGTTACGGTGAATTCATCTCTTTTCAGAACGCTCTGACCTTCGTGAATCAATTACCGGACGCGACAATGCAAGACCGCAAACCAGTCACGTTCGTCCGTCCAGGAGGTTTCAATTCGAAAACCTGCCGCTTCCGCGAGTGCGGAAAAACGATCCAATGAGTATTTGTGCGAGTTCTCGGTATGAATCGATTCGCCGGTTGCGAATTCAAATTCCCGCTCGGCAATCGTCACCGTCTGCTCGCAATCACTCACAAGATGCATTTCGATACGCGAATGTTTCTCGTTCCAGATAGCCTCGTGCCGAAACTGATCGAGATCGAAATCCCCCTCCAGTTCCCGATTGATGCGTGTGAGTAAATTGAGATTGAACTCGGCGGTCACGCCTGCGGAGTCGTTGTAAGCCGCTTTCAGGACATCGATCTCTTTTTCCAGATCGATGCCGATCAACAGACTTCCTTCCGGACCGACCAGATCAGCCATCTGTTTCAGCAGGCGCCCCGCTTCTTCCTGCGGAAAGTTTCCGAGTGTCGATCCGGGGAAATAGACCACGCGACGGCTGGGACTCTCGGCGAGCTGAAAAGTATCGATGGGCTGCGTGAAGTCGGCGACGATCGGGACGATCTCAAACTGGGGGTACAGCGAGCGAAGACTATCAGCCACATCGAGCAGATAGTCGCCCGAGATATCGATCGGAGCGTAAGTGAGCGGCGGAGTGAGACTGTCGAGCAGTAATCGCGTTTTGAGGCTGCTGCCGCTCCCGAACTCGATCAAGGTGGAGTGGGGACCGATCTTCTCAGCCATACGATCGACGCACGATTCCATAATCTCCAGCTCGGTGCGAGTCGGATAATACTCGTCCAGTTCGCAAATCTGGTCGAACAGTTCGGAGCCTCGGACGTCGTAAAAATATTTGCAGGGGAGAGTTTTCTGAGGACGCGATAACCCCTTCCAGACATCCGCCAGAAAATCGCTTTCCGTTAATGTACTCGTGGAAGAGGCGGGATTCATAAAATCGTTCCTTCGATAGGTGAAGACGTTTTGCATCGTAGGACCGTTGGTTGGGATTTCCAACGATTTTCGCGAGCTTCATGAACGGCAGACCGCCATATACCGATGCGGGAAAACATTCAGAGCAAAAGTTCGTGACGAAACTCAAGGGGCCAAGTCTCGCTCTGCGAATGCAGAATCTCTGTGAAGGTATGCACAAATTCGGTCGCGTTGGCATCAAGCATAACAAATTCCGCACACTTTTGTTCGGGATTGCCGACATCACGCAGACGGCAGACAAATTCCTCATCGGCCATTATCTGCAAAAAATGAGCGTAGCGTGCGGTCAATTGTTTTGTTGGATCGGGCTTGGCGAATCTGCAAACTCGTTCGAGAGGCGTGAGCGTTAAGCCTGAGTGCAACAGGTTCAGGGAATCATTCTGCCGGCGAGATGCTTCCCCCAGCAACATGAGAAAACCGAAGATCAGCAGGTTGCGACTGTGGCGGAATTTGAGATTGATGTATCGCCACTCGGCGACGGAGCGATCGTCGAGCCAGAGCGATCGAACCCCCAACGCTTTCCAGTATCGAATCACTTCATTGAGTAGTCCGAGCCACTGTTGTTCGGGCAGATCGCAACCTCGTTGAAATCGCTGGAGCACTTCACGCTGAAGTCTGACAAAATGATCCTCGTGGTAGACCGGTTGCGAGTCCAGCAATAACTGGATCCGCTTGCCGTACACGAATTGATCTTCATCGACCTGGCCGCGAGTGTCCGGGTTGATCAGTTGTCCCCAGGTAACTGTCTCTGAAAAAATGCCGTTCGGCTTGGGGCGGATCAGGCCGAGCGGTTCGAGTCGTTTCCAGATCTCGGCGTGAATGGCTCTTCCTTGATCGGATTCCGGGGGGATATCGTCGATCGTGACAATGATCAGATCGCAATCGGAACCTGGAAGCTGCTCCATCCGCCCCATCGAACCGCAGACGTAGATGGTGACCACTTCAGTGGGAACCTCTTTGGAAAGCACGTCCCGAATCCTTTGCAAACTTTCGCGGGAACGATTCCAACAAGCGTCGAGCGTCTCCGGCAGGTGTGGGATCAGGCACTCGCGATCGGCGGGGCAGGGGAGAGGATCGGAATCATTGTCAAACATATCGCGAGCCGACGGCGAGTGGTGTAAGGTAAGAAAAACATGCGTTCCAGAAAGTTTCTATCATGACCGACTCCGAATCCAAAGTCTCCACCGATCTCGACTATCTTCCCATCCTGCCCGAAAACCGGGACGTCCCCATCGGCTGCATAGGCTCCGGCTTCATTATGGCCGACTGTCACCTGGTCGCCTATCGCAACAACGGCTTCAACCCCGTCGCCATCGCCAGCCGTAATCCCGACCACGCCAAAGAAGTCGCCGAGCGACACCACATCGGCAAAGTGTACGACCATTACTCGGAACTCCTTGAGGACTCCGATATCGAAGTGCTTGATGTCGCCGTCCCGCCAGATATCACCATCGAGGTGATCCGCGCAGCGGTCAAACACAACGACCACCTGCGCGGTATTCTCTGCCAGAAACCGCTAGGCATGAACTTCGCGGAAGCGAAGGAGATCGTGGAGCTGTGCGAGCAGGCGGGGATCGAACTCGCCGTCAATCAGAACATGCGCTACGACCAGTCGATCCGGGCCTGCAAATCTCTATTGAGACGCGGCGACCTCGGCGATCCGGTGTTGATGACGATCGACATGCGGGCCGTTCCGCACTGGATGTCGTGGCAGGAACGTCTCGGCTGGGTCACGCTGCGGATTATGAGCATCCATCATCTGGACGCGTTCCGTTATCTGCTGGGCGATCCGCAGCGCGTCTTTGCCAGCATCCGGACCGATCCCCGAACGGCGGAAAAGTTTCCGCACGAGGACGGCATCTGTCTCTACATTCTGGAATACGAAAACGGTGTCCGGGCGGCCTCCTGGGACGACGTCTGGGCTGGGCCCGTCGGAGACGACAGTGAAAACGAACCCTCGATCCGCTGGCGACTGGAAGGGACAGAAGGACTCGCGCGGGGGACCATCGGCTGGCCCAGCTATCCGGAGAGAACACCCAGCACACTCGACTTCATCAGTTCCGAAAAACCGGGCGTCTGGCAAACGCCGCGCTGGCCGGAAGTCTGGTTTCCGGATGCATTTGTCGGCCCGATGGCTCATCTGTTGTGCGGCCTGGAATCGGGACGCCCGCTGGAAATCAGCGGGCGCGATAACCTCAAAACGATGGCGCTAGTCGATGCCTGTTATCTCTCTGCCCAGGAACATCGAGCCGTGGAAATCGACGAAATTCTGAATTCGTGACCCTCGGCATTCATCATTCGGGCGTGTTGTAAACTGCTGCCAGATAGAAGGATAGGATGGATCGTGTGATTTTCTGAAACTTTTGTCGTCCAAGAGAGGGAGAATTCCGTACTATCAAAAACCCATCTCTCCTTTTTATTTTCCATCATGACATCGCATGACGATGGAGGATTTCATGCACGTCTTACTCGCCACCGTCATCCTGGCCGGCAGTCCCGCCGAGCCGGTCGTTGATCTCTGCCCCACGCATCAAGTGATGGCCGAGCAACTCGCCGACGAAGTCCAGACCGGCACGCTTCTCTTCTCGCAAGGGGACTGCCTCGCGGTGAAGGTCTTTTCCAAATCGGAATACACCCACGTTGCCACGGTCGTCGTCGAGGACAATCAGCCGATTGTCTACGAATCGACGAACGGCGTCGGCGTCCGCAAGTTACCCCTCGACGAATACATCGCGGTCAGCGCGCCGGATGAACTCCACGTCTATCAGCCAACGTTCGAATTCCATCAGAAACTTCAGGCTCCGTTTGTCTCACATCTCAAACAGGAACTCGGCAGGCCTTATTCCGTCAAACACCACTTGACCGGTAAACGGTGCGAAGGGGTCCATTGCGCGGAGTACGTGACTGACGCCCTGATAGCCGCCGACATCATGCGTGCGAAGCAGCCACCCAAAGTTTCCCCCGGTTCTCTCCGCAACGGCATCGAACAGGCCAGGCGCTACCGCGAAACACTTGTGCTGAATCTGGAACCGCCGGAACCAGAACGCGAAGAAGGAGACGGCTGGTGCGAGAGCCTCTGGCTCGATACGAAATACTGCACGCAGGACTGTTACGTTTCGTTCAAGCGAAAGTTTCTGTGTCGGTAGAGTAGGAAACAGGAGTCAGGATTTAGGAAATTGGATGTTTTATTTGAGCCGCGTGCGCAAGCACGGCGGAGACGAAGAGTCTTATTTGTGACCATCTTCTAGTGCGTATTAGCGATCGATCGAAAGCCCCAGACCATGACCACCACTTGCGAAAAATGCGGCTCGGACAAGATCATTCCGGAAGTGAAGATGCTCGATTCTGGACAGTATTCGGCTGGGAACACAAAGGTCGTAATTCACGGCAACCCTGAGGCAATCTTCTTCAAGGAACGGTTCTACGGAGAACTGACCGCCGACATCTGTGGCGAGTGCGGTCATGTGGAATTGAACGCCGCAAACCCGGAGGAACTCTGGAGGGCCTATCAGAAATCGCTGGAGAAACGTTGAAAATGGAACAAAACTTCGCCGCAATCGTCAGATCGCGGAGGTTCGCGTTTCCAGGAGCCAATAAGAAGCATCGAAACGATTTCTCCCACACGAGGCTGCTTTCTCCATCTCTGCTGTGATAAATGCGGGTTCCAGAAATGCGCATAAAAAAAGCCCCGCATTGCGGGGCTCCGTGACATACGACTTGATGCTGCTAATCCATCAGCATCTCACCAAATCGCGTGTCACAACCAGGCAGCCAAGTCACCATCCGTAACTGAGATCAACAGCCTTGTTAATCGCCATCCTTGATTTGCTGCTCGAGTTTCAAAAAAGAAAACGTTCCTTGGAAATAAAAACGGCGTCCCTGCCAAACAGTCCGTCCCTGGATATTGAGAGAAGAAATGAAAGCCGGTCGATCGCTCGGAGTGAACGAATGAGTGATCTGTCGCCATCCTTCTTTCGTCAGAACGTTTTCTTCCGTAGGTCAAATTTTAAGTCAGTGTCAATGAACGCATTGAAAATCTTCAGCCGGAGAGATCCTTGAACAAGGGACTGAACTCCGGCATTTCCGTCTGTAACAATTCCAGCCAGTTGGTCGGATTCCAGATTTCGATGCAAATCGCTGCACCGACAATCATCACCTCTCCTCCCGGCTGCACATTCAGAAATTCACGAAACCCTTCGGGCACTAAAACCCGCGAACGATTCGCTAACTGAATGTCTCGCGATCGAGTCGACAGCAGACGTCCGAGTCGCTGCACTTCACTCCATCGCTCTTCCATTCGACCGGCGGAAATCTTCTGTTGAATGATGGCGATCCCATCATCCAGCCGTTTCTGCCAGTCCGCCGCCCGCCACAAACTCACACACCCCGCACGTTCCTTGACCATCACTGTTTTCCCGTTTTCATCCGTCACAGCTTTCGCCATTTCAGGAGGAAGCGTCAACCGGTAACGATCATCGATCGTCCGTTTGAGTTCGCCGGTAATCAGGGTTTCGGTCGCCATGAGAATGCCTGAGATCAGACAGGTCTTCGAGTCGAAAGCGTTTACTTGCCTTCGATTCTATTGGGCGAATTACCCACAATCAATTATTATCAAAGATCATTTTGGGTTGGTTACCCACATCACACGCATAAAGTACCCTGAGGTTCTGGGTAGTTCAAATGAATTCTGACGAATTTTTCAGTTTTTCCGAAAACTCCAATTGGGCGGAGATCCCACCTCCGGAAAATTGCTAGGATGCTGGCGAGAGCATGATCAGTCCCCCCTTGAGAGATGGACATAAGAATGACGGTTGAACCCGGCTTGAACGAAAACGAAAATACAATTCTCGACGAGATCATGGAGGAGTTGGATACGTCCGATTTTGAACGTCTCCCCAAGTCTGCCATTGAAGCCGCTCGGAAACATCGCGATCAGATCATCCCCTTGTTGATCGAATCAATTGCCCAAGCCACGGAGCGGGCGAGAAAGGGAGAGTATGTCGAAGAAAACTCTCATTTTTATGCTTTCTATCTGCTGACGGAATTCGAAGCCAAAGAGGCACTTCCGGCAATTGTGGATTCTGTCTTGCTTCCCGGTGAAACTCCGCATGACCTGTATGGGGATACCATCACGGAGAAGCTTCAAGGCTGTTTGGCGGCATTATCGAATCCACCTTTTGAGGAGATCGAACGAATCATTAGTTGCGATGAAGCCGATGAGTATGTCCGCTGGGCTGCCGCAGGTAGCTATTTGTATCTCGTGCGAGATGGAAAATTGACGCGGGAAGAAGCCGTTCATCGGCTCAAACGCCATCTTGTAAATGCGATCGAAAAAGAAACTGTCCCGCTCATATCCTACCTGATATGCGAACTGTCCGATTACTCACCTCATGAAGCCGAAGCGGAAATACGGCAGGCGTTCGAAGCAGATCTCGTTGATGAAATAACAATTAATCTCAGAGGGATTGAGGAAAGTCTGCGGGGGGGCGATCACTATTTTCAGACGAGTTTGAGCCGATGTCGCCCCACGGGCATCGACGACACCATCGCAGAGTTATCGAAATGGGCCAGCTTCAAGACTCCCCCACCGGCGACAGATTCCGAGTTCCTAGACGAGGACGACTGGGACTATCGAGATGATTCCGACACCATCAGAAACCTGAATCCGAAAATCGGACGTAACGATCCTTGCCCTTGTGACAGCGGCAAGAAATACAAGAAGTGTTGCGGCAAGAGTTGAAAGCGTTTGCCGGAGGGGCGATACGGAGACACGAATGAATCGAAACTCTATGGCATAAGTTTCGGTCCTCTTGTCGAAGAATCGGCATGTGCTTTGGCTGTTCCATCCGGTTGGAAATATTGCCGGTAGTGAGCTTCGATCTCACGATTGATCCGGTCTCTCAGTTCAGGCTGGAGGAGATCGAAATGAGTGCGTTCGGGGTGCATGGTGACCGCTTCCGGTTCTCCCAAGGCCTTCATCTTTTGTTGCAGAAGTTCGGTCGCACCCTCCAGATAGAAGGTATCCTGGTCCCCCATGTGGACATGAATACGTCCCCTTAAAAGTGATTCAGTTCGACACCAGTTTCGCTTCAGCTTTTTGAGAATGTCATATTGTTCCCAAACTCGGATCGTCTGGCCGTCGATCCGACCAGTCTTTCGATCCCAGGCAGGAACCGGAGCGCCATCCAACTGTCTCGGACCGAAGACTGCTTCGAAACTTCGCAACTGACCACCCCGACCGAGAACCGTTTCCATGTGATCGAAATTTGGATAAAGCAACACAACTTCGCCATCACGCCGAGCCAACGGTCTCGCCCGATCATGCTGATCGAAATAAATATTTTCGCAGCGGCGATACATATTCACTTGTTGAAAATCACGAAACGTCACGGGGTCGGGAGCCGTACTCCAGGTCGCTCCGAACGCGGAGGGATAACTTACCATCAGCCACAAGCTACTCCATCCTCCCGATGAATGTCCGGTGAGATACCGGGCTTCGCGATGGGCGATTGCCCGAAATCGTTTTTCGAATTCTGGAAGATATTCTTCGATCAAGGCAGAGCCCCAGGGACCGTTGACCTGGGAATCGGCAAACACGTGATGACCGTAAGGACAACTGGGATCGAGTATGACTTTAATGATCGGCAGCCGCGCATCGAGAGCGGAATAAGCATTCCGGTAGTTCGATGCGGCGAAATGAGTACCTCCGAAACCGGGAATCACAAATAACGTCGGATACCGACGCTCCGATTCGGACTCATACTGCTCAGGCAGAATCACCGCCGACCGAATCTTGACTTGGCGACCGTAAAAATCAGAGAGTTGCCGTGATTCGACTTCGCATAACTTCACACGATCCGATTCGACAAATTTCCGTTCGGGAACAATTTGATTGACGACCAGTACATCCGGCTGCGAAGAGATCTCCTCAGTAGGGACATCCAGAACCTGCGAGTACCCGTTCCCCTCTCCCGTCCCCACATTCCGCGACCAGTCATCAAATCGCATGACCGCTTGCACTTGGTAGCCTGCGGGATCAAACGCGGCGGGATCCTCTGGATAAAACAACAAATCGGGATCAGAGGAGGAAAGCATCAATGTCTGGTCCGGTTTCAAGTTGGAGACATCTCTCGCGGCAAACGGTTCCGGATGAAACCAATTCGGACCGAAACGGGGTTCGCGCTCTCCTTTGCTGAAGAAAAGATAGACGCGACCGGAAAATTTTTCCGCTCTGACTGCCTGGTCAAATTTTACCGGAAAGGACCAGTCATCAGCGAGCAGGTCCGGCGACGCCAATAAACTGAACACGAGCCACACGATTGCTCGACCGATGATTCGGATCCGTTTCGCTTGCCGGCCAAAAACCATTACTTATTCTCCCATTGTCAGTCAGGTTGGCATCGTCGAGTTATTCGCCGGGCATCGGCAACGGTTTGGCGTCTGCGTCGAACTCGCGAATCTGGAATTCGATTTCACCTTCATTATCGGCGAGCGCCCCCCAGGAATCGCGGCAACGCAAAAAGAGATGACCGTTTGCGGGCGCGGTGAATTTCCCTAAGGCACCGAGTTCGATTTCCTCGCTGAGTTCGTAATCTTCAAACATAATACCGACCAGTTTCCCGGCTCCCGTCTCCGTTCCATCCGCGTTTACCGGCTCGCCATTTTCCAGAATGCTCCACGTGCCATCGGTGGTAAATTCGTATTCCTGACCTTCGATCAGTTGCGCGCGAGTCGGTTGCCATCCCGCTTTTGCTTCCACGTCAATTTTCGTCGGACGAATGCCGCGTAACTTGCGGGGCCTCACTTGCCAGTTCCAACTACACAAATCGACGCGATAGCCGGCTTCCATATTTTCCAGGAACAGCAGGTATTCGAAGATGATCTCCTCGGCCATCGAACCGTACACCTGCTCGAACGAAGTGTTTTTCTTTTGCAGCAACGCGAGACCCAGAGGGCGGAACCGTTTTTGATAGTTTGCATTGTTGGCCAGCAGATGACAGAGCGCCCAGCGCCAAGCGTAATTCTGCCATGAGTCCCCCGTAAATTCCTCGCCGTTCACGATTTCGTTGAGACTTTTCGGTTCGGCTTTTTTCAGATAATCGATCACGATGGGATTTGCGTTCACGCTGGCATCCCCCTTTTTCCAATACATCCCCATTTCGGCCATTCCTTCGGAGTACCAGACGGGACCGGTCGTTCCGAACGTCTGCGCGCAATAGGCGTGAACGGCTTCATGCTGAGGTACGCCAAGGTCGGATACCGCATAGACTTTGGCATTCATGTCGAATTGTCGTCCGTTTGAGATGCCTTTCGCCAACGTGATCCCCGCCTGCCCCAAAATGCTGTCGAGAGCGGCGGGATCGATCGCGCCGGAGGGCCAGTTTTTGAGATCGTCAACGACATAACACTCGATCGTCTTGCGATTCGGTTGCCCCCAATACGTCGAGATCAGAGACAACATCGTCTCCAGCCGTTCCAGTAATTCCTTGGCTTTCTCCGGCGTCACGTCGGAATGAACGATAAAGTTCCGCGAGCGATACGTTTGCGGAACTTTTTCAGGAGTGGTCTCTTTGGGTTGGGCTAGCAACATCGTCGGCGCACAGGAACCGATTAGCAAACTAGCGATCAAGACGACAGTGAGAAGAGTTTGACGTAAATTCATGGAGGATCCGCGGAGGCTGTCGGAGGATGCAAGTCAATCACTCGGATCGAGTCGAGCTCAACCTGATATTCAAACACAGAACGTCGCAATTCTCAAATCAATTTGCCTCTGGGAACGGACAGTATCATTCTGAAAGTGTCTTCATCTCAATGAGCAAGTCGGTCTTGCCAACTCTGAAAACCAGAGTCAGCATTTCTGCTCCAACGATTCCACAAGAGGAGAAATTTATGACCGAGATCCTTGCGTCAGGCGCCTGGAAGACGTCCGATCAAAACGCCCATCAATACGACCCCGGATTAGCCAACGGACTGGCAGCTTTTCTGCGAAATCAATCCGTGATCGATTTCGGATGTGGAGCGGGAAAGTACGTCGAAAAGCTTTCAGGAGTTACCGAGTGTCGAGGCTACGACGGCAATCCGGAAACCATTCGTCTGTCCGAAGGGAGCTGTGAATGCCTCGATCTTTCTCAGCCTGTCGAGGTTCGCCCCGCCGATTGGGTGTTGTGCCTGGAGGTCGCCGAGCATCTGCCTGTCAAGTTTGAAGAGACGCTGCTCTCCAATCTGGATCGACACGCGAAACGAGGGGTTGTTCTCAGTTGGGCGCAGCCGGGGCAAGGCGGAGTGGGCCATGTCAATGAACGATCGCCCCAATACGTCCGGGATCGGATATGCTCTCTCGGTTATCAACTCGATCAGGAATCGAGCAACTTGATTCGCAGTCTGAGCCAACTGCGATGGTTCCGTGCGAATCTCATGGTCTTCCGCAAACTGAGCAACGAAGGAAAGAAATGAACGAGTCGTGCGACCTGACGATCGTCACTGCGACCTGGAATCGTCCCAAGTGGCTCCGCAACTGCTGCGAACAGATCCGGCGTCAATCGCTAGCCGGTGTGAGCTGGGAACATATTGTTGTTTCAGACGGCCCGGATGAAATCGCCGAACGGATTGCCCGAAATTACTCGGCTCGCTTCGACGCGCTCTCGCAGCACGTCGGCGATCGGGGAGCTTCCGGCAACAATCGCGGGCTCGAACTCGCGCGAGGACGCTATATTGTCTTTTTCGACGACGACAATCTCTATCACACTCATGCACTCGCGGCGTTGTATGCAGCGGCTCAAAATGTGGAGATTGGCGTTTGTCAAACGCGACACAAAGGCCAGATCATTCCTCCTTCCTTCGAAGAACCACTCCGTTTCGGTCAGGTCGATTCGATGTGTCTGTGCGTAATGACGGATTTCGCACGGCGGGAACAATGGCCGTACCGGCGCGGTTCGACCGATTGGGGGTGGCTCGAACGACTGATGAAACATAAACCGCGAATCCGGATCACCCCCATCGTCATCGGAGAGCATTTGACCTGAAACGCAGAAACACCGGCCGATCCTTCCAGGGAAAGATCGACCGGTGTATTTTCGGA
This sequence comes from Planctomycetaceae bacterium, assembly GCA_014762625.1. Lineage (GTDB taxonomy): Bacteria > Planctomycetota > Planctomycetia > Planctomycetales > Planctomycetaceae > JABURQ01. The sequence goes on from JABURQ010000173.1 coordinate 20,238, forward strand.
CTCTCATGATTCGTAACAGAAACGAGCTTGTAGGCCCGCTCCTGTTCAACTTATCGACCGAGATACATTTTGGGATCGTCAATAATCCATTTGGTGGACCACTGACGTCCATTGTCCCAGTTGACGATGTTAAAGAAGAAGGTCGTGAAGTAATCGGCTTTGGCGGAATATGGGAACTGGGAAGTGATATGGTCCTGCGGACGCAGGTCTTCCACACCGGGTCGAGCATAGTAATGGACCATGCCGTCGCCGGAGAAAGACATTCCCAGAGTCCACCAACCCGGATCCATCTGACGAGCAACAATCTCGTGGCCGAGTTTATCGCCGCGAACTAGCAGCGTGGCGGAATCCTTTTCGTGACCGGTTACTTCCTTGCGATTGAATTGAATGAAGAAGCCGGGCCAGTAAGCATCGTGGACGGTATCCCATTCTGTCACGGTTTTACGCCGAAATAATCCGACTTTCTTTTCGACTTCCTTACGAATCATGCCGGTCGTTTCGGCACGAAATCCGAAGTGTGAACCGTTCCGTTCTTCCCATTCGTCGAACGGAGGGAGATAGACTCGCACGACCACGCTCGGCATGCGACTTGTCGGGACCTTGCCGAGCACACCTTTGACGTTGAAGATCAGGTCGTCCTGTTGCATTTCGTTGCTGGGACGCCCAGGGATACCGGTGACGCGAGACTGCATGAGCAATGCCCCCTTGGAACCGGAAATACCTCCGGGAGGGGTGGGGACACGTTTCACCACATCGGCCGTTCCGCGATAAGTGGATTCCAGCACGCGACGATTGCGGGAGTAACCTGAGGGACCGCGAGTTTGGCCGTCGATATTTCGACTTGCTTTCGGCAGATTCAATACGAACTGCCAGTTTTCATCCTCGAAGGTGTCACCGACTCGATCGACCTGTTTTCCCGTTCCGGGAACGAAATTTTGGGCTTGAGCGGAAGAAGTCCCGCTCACACAGAGCGCGACAATCAGCATCATCTTGATGGAGCGAATCCAGTTCTTGGCGGAGAATGACATCCCTGTCTCTTTCCTCTGAATGGGTCGTGACTGGGGGGGCAACACGACAGTGATCATGTATGGTCCGAATTTGATCTCGATTTGATTTGGCGAGGCGAGAGAATATCTGCGCGAAGGCCCGCCATTGTCTGATGTATCGTCAAGTTTCCGGAGTCGGATTCAGGGAAAGACCGAACCTGACAATCCGGCAAACAGTCTGAACGCTCAGGAGCGGTTCTGTGCACAAAAGCGAAAAAGCCCCCGTATTTTACCCAGTCTCACAATCTCTCTTCCTTCTCAGGCTGGAAGGTTTCCCTCTGCGCGGACATAATCAAAGCCACCTAGCTTTTTCACAACCAGTTTTATTTCAGCAGATTACGAAGGACAGACATGCCCAGTTGCGTATTGGCTTACTCCGGCGGACTCGATACCTCAGTCATCCTCGGCTGGCTTCAAGACAAAGGCTACGACGTACATTGTGTCTACGTCGACCTCGGACAACCGTGTGAAGACCGCGAAGCCATTATGAAAAAGGCTCACGATCAGGGAGCCGCCTCCGCACAGATCATCGATGTGCAGGAAGAACTTTGCCGGGATTACGCCTTCCCCGTGATGCAATGGCAGGCAAAATACGAAGGGTTGTACCTGTTGGGGACTTCGATTGCCCGGCCGTTGATTTCCAAAGTCTGTCTGCAAGTCGCCCGCGACGTCGGGGCCGAAGCCTACGCACACGGTGCAACTGGTAAGGGAAACGATCAATGTCGTTTCCAACTCGCCGCCGAGGCTCTCGACCCGTCCGTCAAAATCATCGCTCCCTGGCGGATCCCCGAATTCCGTGAACAATTTCCGGGGCGGACGGAACTGATCGCCTATTGCGAAGAAAAGGGAATCCCCGTCAAAGCTTCGGTCGAGAAACCGTACAGCTCCGACGAAAACTGCCTGCATATCAGCTATGAAGCCGGGCAACTGGAAGACCTCACAGTGAACGGCGTCGAGCTGGTCGACTTCGGGATGGGCGTCTCACCTCAAGAGGCTCCCGACGAAGTGGAGAAAGTGAAGATCGAATTTGCGGCCGGTGCTCCGATTGGTGTGAACGGTAAGAAGATGTCGGCCCTCGAAATTGTGGAGACACTCAACGAGATTGCCGGGCGCAACGGCGTCGGACGCATTGATATTGTCGAAAACCGCTTTGTCGGGATGAAGAGCCGCGGCGTCTATGAAGCCCCCGGCATGACGACCCTGTATGCCGCCCACCATGTTCTGGAAGAAATTACCGTCGATCGCGACCTGATCCATTTGCGCGATCGACTCGCTCCCGAAGTGTCCGAGATGGTGTATTACGGCTTGTGGTTTGTGCCCAAGATGGACGCCTTGTTCAAATTCAACGAGGAAGCTCAAAAGTACGTCACCGGAGAAGTGACGCTCGGGCTCTACAAGGGAAATATCATCGTCGATAGTCGGACCAGTCCCTTCAGTCTCTACGACGAAGCCATCGCCAGTATGGAAGGGGGCGGTTCCTACAATCAGGACGATGCGGAAGGGTTCCTGCGGATTGTCGGTTTGCCGAGCCGCGTTCAGGGACAGGTTCGACCACGCCAATACTGATCCCTCACAATTAAGGAATTGACTCGCGGAAGGCGCTCCGACACACTGGAGGCTGGCTCTAAGAGGATCCTTCCCGAACATCCCTCCCACTCACACAAATCCTTGATCGAAGGACGAGAATCCATGCTGAGAATCATTGCCCTCCTCTGCGGATTACTGCTCGCAGTCAGTACCGCCTCCGCTGAAAACTGGCCCAGTTGGCGCGGCCCTCATTATAACGGTGTTTCTTCCGAAAAAGATGTGCCGACCGAATGGTCGTCTGATAAGAATGTCGCTTGGAAAGTCGCACTCCCAGGGCCCGCGGGATCGACTCCCGTCGTCTGGGGCGATCACATTTTCCTGACGACAATGGACAACTCGGGGGACGGAAAAGATGCTTATTTGATGGCCTTGAATACCGAAGGCGAAGAATTGTGGCGTCATAAGCTCGGCAGCGGTCAAAATAAGGCGCGAGGTGATGAAGGTAACAACCCCGCCGCCCCGTCTCCGGTGACCGATGGAAAACATGTCTGGGCTTTCATCGGGACCGGGGATCTGTACTGTTTTGATTTTAACGGCAAGGTGATCTGGAAAACCAACCTGCAGGATCGCTACGGCAAGTTCGACATTCAGTTCGGATTTACGTCAACGCCCGTGCTGGTCGATAACAAACTGATTTTCCAACTCATTCACGGAAAATGGAACAAAGAGCCCCAGCCGGCCTGGGTCGTGGCTTTGGAAAAAACAACCGGCAAAGAACTCTGGAAGCATCTCCGCAAGAGTGATGCATACGCCGAAAACGTGCATTCCTATGCTTCACCCGTCCTCTATGAAGATGAGGACCAGAAATATTTGCTCACGCACGGGGCCGACTACGTGATCGCCCATGACCTCGAAACCGGAAAAGAATTGTGGCGTTGCGGCGGTCTGAACCCCAAAGATAATTACAACGAATACCTGCGGCTCGTCGCCTCTCCGGCAACTGCCCCCGGCATTATTGTGGTCCCTTCGGCCAAACGCGGTCCCGTTCTCGCTCTCAAACCGGACGGGCAGGGAAATATCACTTCAGAGGTCTCTCACTATCACTGGAAGCGCGATCGTGATACCCCCGACGTGCCGTCTCCGCTGATTGTGGATGGGATCGTCTATCTCTGCCGCGAAAACGGCGACCTGATCGCGATGGACGCTGAAACCGGAGAGGAACTGTACTATGAACGCGTCCACCGCGTGCGTCATCGTGCTTCCCCGGTCTATGCGGACGGTCATATCTATCTCGCTGGTCGAGATGGAAAAGTCTCCGTCATCAAAGCGGGACCCAAGTTTGAGTTGGTCGCCCAGAATGACACCGGCGAAGAGATGGCCTCTTCCGTGGTCATTGCCGATGGGCGGATCTATCTTCGTACCTTCGACTCGCTCTGGGCGATCGAAAACTAACCGATTGCCTCGAACTTGTCTGAATTCTCCAAAACGCCTCGGGAAAAATTCTCGGGGCGTTTTTTCTTGCGCCTGTTGAGATAAGGACTTAGGGTGAGATTTGGCTTCATCTTGAGCCCGATGTCGAATTCTTCTACAAATTCTCAGACATCCCATCCTCGTGAGTGTCCTGCTCACACCCTTTTTCCCAATCCACTACTAACATCACATTTCCTGACAACCTCACGGGAGGTTCCGCATGCTTCGGCACGTCATGATCGCCGCGCTGTTTGCGTCTTGTCTCTGGACTGCAGACGCGCAAGCGCGAACGTTTCCCTATCAAGCCGTCATCACCGAAAATGAGACATACGTCCGGAGCGGACCGGGCTCCCGGTATTATCCGACGGCTCGACTTTCTCAAGGGGCTAACGTCGTCGTTCATCGACACGATCCCGGCGGTTGGTACATGATTGCTCCCCCACCTGGCAGTTTCAGTTGGATTCGCGCGGAGTATATCGAAACATCTGACAACAAAACCGGAGTCGTCAACGACAATCAGGTCGTGGTGCGAGTCGGAAGTTCGTTTGGAGACAAACGGGACGTCGAACAAAAGCGCCTCTCTCAAGGTGACCGGGTTGCTATCCTTGGAGAGCAATCGTTCAACACTCCCGAAGGACTCGTCCACATGTACAAGATCGCCCCGCCGCGGGGGGAATATCGTTGGGTTCCGGGACAATTCGTCGCCGCTGCCGATTCGATCGCTCAGAAAACGCCGGCGGGAGATCCGTTTACCGAGAGGCAGCCTCAATCGAAACCAGAACCGAAAAAGCCAGCGCTCGACCCGTTCGCGGACACACCGAGCGAAGCGGTCGCGAAGAAATCCGATAACCCAGGAGTGATCCGGACCGATCAGCCGCAAGCCAACAGCAGTGAAGCCGAGAAACTGGCGGAACTCGACGCTCTCTTCCGAAAAACGATTCGTCAGAAAACGGGAGAATGGAATTTTGCGAAGATCGAAGAAGGCTATCAGGAACTGGCGAAAAACGCCTCGACCGAAGCCTTCAAAGACCAGTTGGACCAGCGATTCGCAGCATTGGCCAAATATCAAAAAATCAAAGATCAATACGATGACTTCGTCAGGCTGACTCAGGAAACCGCACAGCGCGATGCACGGATTCTCTCCGATACCGGTATGCGTCCCGAGATTGTGGCTCCTCCCTCATCAAATCCTCCCCAGACCAACACGCCCCAGACCAACACGCCCCAACCAGAGGATACCAAAAAGCCGACCCCGAAGAGCGACCTGAAGGCGATGTCGGGTGCAGGCATCATCCAACGAGCCATCGTAGAAGTCCCCAACGGGCCAAGGTTTGTTCTGATTTCGCCGAAAGGGGAAGTCCTGGCGTTCCTCTCACACCAAGAAGTTGATTTGTCGAAACACCTGGGAAAACCGCGGGGGATTTACGGAAAGCGAACCTTTCGCACAGACTTGCAGATGGATTATATCGAAGTCGAGAAAGTGATTCCGGTGCGGCTCAAACGCTGACCGGCGCGAAGGCCGTTGTGCAGTGAGAATTTTTCAGATTCGAACGGACGGTTTGTCATCGCTGTTGATCTCGACCAATTGATAGAAGGCGAACAGCAACATCAGAATCGCTACCGACGGGACCAGAAAGAAGATTTGAAAGTTGGTTTCACCGGTTCCTGAATCAGTGAGCCAGGTTCCGAACTTTCCGGCGACCAGAAATCCTAGCGGCATGGCGATCCCCATCGTCAAGAATGCGAACAGGTTTTGCGCGGAAGTCCGTAGGTCGGACTGGGCTCTCTCGTCGATAAACAATTGAATGACGATAATCAAAAAGACGTGACAGACTCCTTGTAACGCGATGCTGGTGAGAATCAGCGTCGAGGGTTCTTCCGCCACAAAGAATGCATATCGCAACAACCAGCCGATCATCCCCAACGCAAAAGTGGTTTTCAAACCGAAATACCGCAGGAACAGCGGCAGCAGAAGCAGCGCGGGGAATTCCGAGATTTGTCCCAGAGTCATCAGCGCTGGAATCCAGTCTGATTCGTAATTGAGTTGCAGCAATAATTGAGGGGCGGCGACGGCGTAGAACGGCACGACCAGCGCCAACAGAAAACTGATCACGATCAGTTGGGAAAAAGTTTTATCGCGGAACATCCGGAACGTCGCGAGCGGTGCGATGCGACTTTGCGATTTAGTTCGCGCGGGAGGAGTCGCGGGGAGAAAAACGCAAAAACTGCTCAGCGCAAATGAGAGTATGGCTCCCAGCTTGAAGCAATCGGCACTCGACGGTGGACTCACCCAACGAAACGTATAAACAAAACTATCGAGGGTCGATTTGTAGTCGGGATAATGCTCACTCAACCAGCGATAGGCATCCGCTCGCCCCAACCAGACCGACAAACACCAACCCGCCAGCATCCAACCGACTGTTCCCCAGAGGCGTACTTTCCCGAAATCGCGAGCCGGATCGGGGAGGTGGCGAAAAGTCATCGCCGATGCCAATGGAATCGTTGGAAAATAGGCAAACGAAAAGACTCCCACCAGAATCATGAGGGCGGAGAAATTCGTCCCCGTTTGCCGGTACATCTCCGTGGCGACCGGAATGGAGAGCAGAGTCAATCCCCCGGTGAAATGGGCCAGGGCCAGATACTTTTCCCCCGACATCCAACGGTCGCACAACTGCCCGACAATAAACGGCGCTCCCCACAGCCCCGTCGCGGCGACCGCCATCAATTTGCCGAGTTGTTCCTGGGAGAGACCGTTATCGACAAAATAGATGGGGAGGTAGGTCAGAATCGCTCCCGTAATTCCCCATTGCAGTGCCCACATCAGGGAAAGTCGCCATCCCAAGCTGAATGTCAGTCTGGATGTGGCGTTCATGGTGGTCCCCGACTCAGTCTCTACAATTTAACTTGTCGATCACAGAGAAACTCGTCAAGGAAAATACCGCAGGAAGGGAATGAACTCAGGAGCCCCCTCCATTGTCAGAGTCCAGCGGTTTCGATGAGACATCCGATTCTCCGCCGCTGTCTGACGCCACTTCATCGGCGACGGGAGATTCGGCTTCTCCCGCTTCAACATCCCCGGCGTCGATTTCCTCTTTCTCGTTGAACATCACGTAAAAGCCGAACATGATCGCACCGGCGAAGATCGCCGGAAGTAACCATATCCAGAACCATTTTTTCAACTGCTGCTCTTTCACTCCTTTGGCAGCCGCTTTCGTCGAGAGTTCGTTTTTCTCCGACTGTAATTCGAGCAACGGCATCAAGTCGGTATCAAAAGTTTTATTGGCAACCGCCACGTAATCCTGGTTGAGTTTTTGGATGTCGGGAATATCCGCATCGGCAGTCTGATAGACCGTCTGCAATGCTTCCAACGCTTTTGTCTGATTGTTGAATTTGGACTTTTTGTCTGCTGACAACTCAGCGAGCTCAGTGTTCAATTCTTCTCCAAGAGCCCCTGACTTTTTCCCCAAATCCTTGATCTCTGCGTGGAGTTCTTTTGACTCTTTCGGCGTAAACCAGCCCTCCACCTGTCCGGCGGAGAAGGCTCCGATCAACATCCCCAGGCCAAGCGTAAACAACGCCAGCATTCCCTGAGCCTGACCGCGGATCTCTTTGGGGGCGACTTTGTCCGTATAAATCTGGCCGGTGACGAAGAAGAAGTCGTAACAGATACCGTGCAACACAATCCCGAAGATTAACATCCATTGAGCATTTGAAACACCAGAGGATTCGTCGACGGGGGCTCCCAAGGCAAATAAACCGTATCGGAGAACCCAGGCAAACATGCCGACCAGAAGCATCCATTTGATGCCGAGCCGTTTAAAAAACAACGGCATCAGCAGCATGAAAATGATCTCGGACATCTGTCCGTACGCCATGGTCCCACCGACATTCTCAATACCTGCTTGTCCGACCGCGCGAGCGGCCATCTGATAATAAAACGCCAACGGGATGCAGATCAGAATCGAGCTGACCAGAAAAATCAGGAACGGTTTATGTTTGAAGAGCACAAACGCATCCGCACCAATTAATTCGCGAGCGGACACTTTTTCTCCCGCCAAAGGTGGCGGTGTATGCGGCAAGGTAAAACTATAGACTCCGAGAAGAATTCCACTTCCAGCGGCGAGATAAAAGACATTGATACTCGCATCCCAGGCAAGCCAGCTGATCAGCACGCCGACGACAACCCATCCGATTGTTCCAAATACCCGAATGACCGGAAATTGTGATTCCGGATCGGTCATGGTGTGTAAAGCGAGCGAGTTGGTGAGAGCCAGCGTCGGAAAGTAGAAAATCATATGCACGAAAAACGCAACGTTGATCATATTCGGATCGGGCTCGTCCGCCCGCATCAGCGTTGTCGCATAAATCATTACGAGACCGGCCAATAAGTGCATCACTCCCAGCACTTTTTCTGTGGGAAAGAAGCGATCGGCAATCATCCCCACGAAGAAAGGCGAAATGAGACAGGCAATCGGTCCCACCGAATACATCCAGGCAAAATCACCTTCATCAAATCCAATCGACCCGAGATAGAGGGGCCCCACCACATACCACGATCCCCAGATGAAAAACTGGAGGAACATCATCGCCGACAGACGTTGGCTGATACTGAATTTTTCGATGTATTCCCGAAACATATTCGTGTCCCGATTAGGATCTGGTGAAGTGAGTCGCTGAAACTATGGTCTGATCTTCTCCCGAGTTCGCCCGGACTTCAAGCGTAAACCTTGGCCCGAACCATAAAAACTCAGAGGACTTACGTTCCACTACCGATGATAGGGTCGGAGTGGCCTGATAAAGGCTGGTCGATTCCCGGCAAACCGTCTCTGACTGGTATGCTTGCCATGGCGACTCAACGAGGAAAACCGATCCGCACTCGCGAAGAACTGATTCCGTTCGCAGGAAGCATTCTGCATCAAAAGATTTTCGATTCGCTGACAATGTATTACCGAGTTCCCTGATTATCCGTTGTCCACACTTTTCCAGATTCAGTTGGCTGAACTCCGCCAACGTAGTAGAGTCTGGTACTGAAACTCTTTGTAATCAGGCTGTCCTCCTCCAGCATATCAGCTATCAATTGAACTCCTTTGCGACTAGAGAGACTTTCGCGTGACTTCCTCAACCGCCCCGTCTCAACCGGAGATTCCGGAGAACTCCTCCGGTTCCGCGCACCCTCTGCGTGCGACGGTCATTGAGGCACGCGGAGGCTGGCAGGCAGTTGACTTCCAGGAACTTTGGCGTTATCGCGAACTGCTTTATTTCCTCGTCTGGCGCGATGTCAAGATTCGGTACAAACAGACCGTTCTGGGAGCGACCTGGGCCATCATTCAGCCGGTCATGACGATGGTGGTGTTCACGATTTTCTTCGGTAAGTTCGGCGGAATGGCAGAAGGATCCGATTTTCCCTATCCGATTTTGGTTTTCTCGGCCTTATTGCCGTGGACGTTTTTCGCAAATTCGGTCTCTCAAGGGGGCAACAGTCTGGTCAACAGCGCGCACCTCATCAGCAAGGTCTACTTTCCCCGACTCCTGATTCCTCTTTCAACCGTCGGTGCTCCGTTGCTCGATCTGACGATCTCTCTGGGCGTGCTGGCGGTGATGTTGGGAGGATATCTTTATGCGGGTGTCGGAAACGTCGTCATCTCACCACAGTTGGTATTACTGCCGTTGTTCGTGCTGATCACCATTCTGACCGCGTTTGGCGTTGGTACGTTGTTGTCGGCATTGACGATTGCCTATCGCGATTTCCGTTACGTGTTGAATTTCCTGGTACAACTCTGGATGTTCGCCTCTCCGGTGGCTTATGTTTTGGGAGGCGAAACGGGAGTCCCCGAAAAATGGTGGAATCTGATCGCCCTCAATCCCATGACGGGAGCAATCGTCGGTTTTCGACGCTGCATTACCGGACAGAACATTCCCTGGGAAGTGGTCGGAATCTCGGGTCTTTCCAGTTGCCTCTTTTTGTTGATCGGCGTGATGTATTTCCGCCGAGTCGAACAACGCTTCGCGGACATTATTTGAATCAAGGAATCAGCGTCTCGTGTCGCAACCAGCCATCACCGTCAATAATGTCAGCAAACGCTTTCTCATCGGAGCCGCCGATGAACAAGCCACGACATTTTACGATGCGCTCAGTTCATTGCTGCTTTCTCCTCTGAAACGATTTCGCCGACTCTCCCAAAAAGCCTCCAGCGCGGAAGAATTCTGGGCGCTCAAAGACGTCAGTTTTGAAGTGTCCGAAGGGGAAGTGATCGGCATCATCGGACACAACGGCGCGGGTAAAAGCACGCTCCTGAAAATCCTCTCACGCATCACCGAGCCGACGGATGGTCGCATCGAAATCCACGGTCGAGTCGCTAGCCTGCTCGAAGTGGGAACCGGCTTTCATCCCGAACTAACGGGTCGCGAAAATATTTACCTGAACGGTTCCATCCTCGGCATGACGCGCGCGGAGATCGACCGCAACTTCGACGCGATCGTCGAATTCTCCGGCATGGAGCGATTTCTCGATACGCCGTTCAAACGTTATTCCAGCGGGATGGGAGTGAGGCTGGCCTTTGCTGTCGCTGCACATCTGGATCCGGAAATACTTATCATCGATGAAGTTCTCGCCGTCGGCGACGCGCAATTCCAACGCAAGTGTCTCGGAAAGATGAGCGAGGTGGCGGGGAGCGGTCGAACGGTTCTGTTCGTGAGCCATAACATGTCGGCGGTTCAGAACCTGTGCCAACGGACGGTCCTTTTGGATCATGGTCGGGTCATCGCTGACGGCCCATCGACAGAAGTGGTCGACCATTACCTGCACGCCTTGAATGAACAAAGTTCGTCCGGCGCGGAACTTTCGAGCGTCTCGGGAGTGAGCGTCAAAGTCGATATTCGCGGTCTTCAAGGAGACCTTTGCAAACCGAACGAACCGGTGGAATTCGTCGTGGATGTCACGACGGAGGAACCGATCTCCGAAGGACATCTCGCCATCGGGATCGACGATCATCACGGGATTCGATTAACCACTCTGAATAGTTACCTGCAATCCACGGAAGCTTTCCAATTCGAGCACCGAGCTCGTTTTTCCGTTCAATGGGATCGCGTCAACCTCACTCCGGGAACGTACTGGCTGAGTATTTCTCTTGTGAACAGCCTGAATCGTGTCGCTCATTGGGAGCGTGGGGCCTCATTTGTGGTCTCGGAGGGAGACTTTTTTGGGACAGGACGTCTCCCGGACCCCAACCACCAGGGAAATTTCATGATCCCCGTGAAATGGACCGTGACGACTGACGAGTCGATCACAGGTGCGAAAGAACCATCGCCGTGAGTGAACTTCCTCGTTTGACAATCATCACTCCTTCCTTGAACCAGGCCCAATCACTGGAGCGGACGATTCGGTCGGTGTTGGATCAGAATTATCCGAATCTCGAATATCTGGTCATCGACGGCGGCAGCACCGACGGCTCCAAAGAAATCATCGAAAAATACGCCGACCGACTTCACTGGTGGTGCAGCCAAAACGATCGTGGTCCCGCTCACGCCTTGAACAAAGGGCTCGACAAAGCGACCGGCGACCTGATCACCACCCTCAACAGTAACGACTGGTATCTTCCCGGAGTGCTCCATAAAGTCGGAGAGTTTTTCCGCGATAAACCGAAAACAGATTTTCTCTACGGGCAATGCCAACTCTGCAACGCGCAGGGTGAATACATCCAGACGCATCGGGGAAATATTTTTACGCTCGAAGAATTGCTCGACTTATGGAATGTGTGGAGGACGGAACGTCGTTTTCTGCAACCGGAATGCTTTTGGTCGCGTCGGGTGTTTCTTAAAGTTCGCTCTTTTCGTGAAGATCTCACCCAGGCTTATGATTACGAATACTGGACCCGGCTGTTTCTGGCGGGAGCGCGAGTCGAACGCCTCGAAGCAGACATCTGCGGCGTGAGCTTTGATGAGAACAAGCAAACAGCGGACGAGGAATGGACCACTCGCGAAGAACTGGAAATTATCGAACCGATTCTCTGGAATCCCCAGGCTCGGCTCTCCCCCACGCTCCGTCGCAAACTGCAAGCAGACTGGTTGTTTGATGCACAACTGCAACCAACGATTTCAGAGTCTGCCAGCCAGAGCGATCCGCATTGGAAACAATATTTGAAAGTGGGACAAGTAATCCTGCGGCATCCGATCGTTCTCTATTCCGATAGGCTTTGGCAGCATTTCAACAGCTCCCGGCAAAACGACGTTCAAGGATAATCCTGAACTCGAAACTAAGTTCGAAGATTGCTTTCGCAAGAAAGCGGTGATACGGTGAAGATCGATCCAAACACAACTTGGACATTGTTCGTATCATGCTCTGATGCCCCAACGTACTGCTTCATCCTGGAAACCGGCGCTGCGACGAGTGATCCATGAAATCATTCTGTCCAGTATTCTGATTGGGCTGGTTGTTTCTGATATCCCGCTTTCCGTCAGCAGCGAAACAGATGGATGCTGTGCACCCCAACGATCCTGTTGCGCTGCCAAAAATACGAAACAGACTACTTCCAGTTGCGGATGCTCTTTACGCAAACGGAATACCGGAACCTGTTGTTGTCGCGGACGCTCGGGGAATTCTCATCCGTCATCGGAAAATGACACACCGAGTTTTCAATCGTGTCCCTGTTCTCCCTCACCAGCACAGTCTCTCTCGTTTTCTCAACCTCGTCTGCCAACCCCTCCAGCTTCATTGAGACGATCGCGTGAATTAACGGCCTTTTCGATCGATTTTCTTTCCTCACCCGGCATTGAACTGCTCGGACCGGAGACTCCGCCTCCGGAATGCTCCTGAGTGATTGATTCCTGCTCTGACTCGGAAGTTCTGACCTCTGACGCCCATGCGAGGAAGTCATGAACTCCACACTGCACTCATTCATTTCTCAGGAGACTTTTTCATTATGTCGAAGCGAAGCCCCGCGCGCCTGCGCGGATTTACTCTGATTGAATTACTGGTGGTGATCGCGATCATCGCTGTCCTCGTGGCGTTGTTGCTGCCTGCCGTACAACAGGCTCGGGAAGCCGCACGCCGATCCCAATGCAAAAACAACCTCAAGCAAATTGGTTTGGCGGTCCACAATTACCACGATACTCACGGCGTGTTCCCGCCGGGATATCTGTCCCGGAACGTGGGCGTTAGCGATCCAGCTGCGGCGGACTCCGGGCCCGGATTCGCCTGGGGGACGATGATTTTACCTTTTCTCGATCAATCGCCAATCTATTCACAACTCGATTTCAACCGTGACTGTACTCTGCCGAGTAATCTGGCGTTGGGCCAGGAAACGTTAACCGTCTTCCAGTGTCCCAGTGATCCGGGCCAGAACATGTTCACGGTCAATAACGGCAACACGAACATCGATCTCCCCAAAGCAAATTATGTGGGAATTTATGGCTACGGCAGCGTCAGCATGGCTCCCGGAAATCCAAATCCGGCGGGTTTGTTTTATCGAAATTCGTCAGTGCGCATGGCCGACATTCTTGACGGAACATCGAATGTCCTGATGGTGGGAGAACGTGCTTCGGAACACGATTTTGTCACTAACCTGCCGGCGGTGAACGCGTACTCCACCTGGTACGCCGCCGTTCCGGGCGCGATGCGTCCTGCCGGAATGATGATGGCCTCCATGATGGAGGCGCACCCCTCACTCGTGTTGGGCCATGTGGGGCAGGACGCCATGATGGGGATGATGGCAATGCACCATTCTCCAAACACCACGAATCACATCGTGAATTTTTCCAGCCGTCACACTGGAGGGATGCAGTTTCTGCTATCAGATGGATCGGTCCATTTTCTCAGCGAGAATATCGACTACAACACATTTCGTTTTCTCGGCCAACGTGCAGACGGCAATGTCCTGGGTGAGTTTTAAGCTGGCTTGAAATCTGCGGGTTTTCGCAAAATGATCGTCTCGGGCTCTAGGAGTCCGGGGCGAGTCTTTTTAAGTTGGAAATAAAGACAATATTCGATCACTCTTCACAAAGGATTTATCATGGCCAAAGCAAGCGCCCGACACATTCTCGTACCGACTGAAGAAGCCTGTAACGAACTGAAGCAACAAATTGAAAGTGGGACCGATTTCGCCGATGCCGCTAAGGAACATTCTCAATGTCCGTCCGGCGCGCGAGGCGGTGAACTGGGGACGTTTGCTCCCGGTCAGATGGTTCCTGAATTCGACAAAGCGGTCTTCACAGGAAATGTGGGAGAACTGCAAGGCCCCATTCAGACACAGTTCGGGTATCATTTGCTGGAAGTCACCAGCCGGGAAGACTAGAATTCGTCCGTACGGTTCGCGTATGCAAACAGACTCTCCGGGTGACCTGCCCCGCAGAGTCTGTTTTAGTTTTCCATCACTGACCCGATCTTACTCAATCACCTGAGTAGAAAAAGTCATCCGGACCTTTGTGTGTGTAATAGGGATAGACGGTCACCGCTCCCGGTGTCGGGTTTTGCGGGTACGCCATATTCCTAGGAATTCTGTACATGTGCTGATAGGTATGTTGGGGAGCCCAGCCCCAGTAGACTGTTCCATCCTGGTAGCACCACTTTTCTCCATCCCACCGAGGCTGCTCACCTCGTTTGTAGCAATCCGGGCAATACTGGGGATGACCGATGGCGTGCTGCTGAATGTGCTTCCGTATCATCTGAGCTGGTGCTTGATTGAACGGAAATGGCTCGGCTGCATCGGCAGTTGCCGCAACCGGCGAAATGTCGTTGATTGAAGCTGGCGGGGCCGGTGGAACGGGATTTTGTCCACGGATCAAGCTGGGCGAAGTGGCACAGCCGACGAAAAGGGGCATCATCAGAAAGGACAACAGCCCGGTGGTCAGTCGGGTATTCATATTCAACTCTCCCTAGTTTTGCGGGATGACGTAATTCACACGCATCAAGTGTTTGGATTGCGGTGGTTCCAGTGATAGTTATCGGCTGATTCGGCATCAGAATGCTGAAAATCCCCCCCTCACTTACAATCAGCTCCCCAACAACAACCCTTCGACCTTGCAGAGGCGCCCTAATCGATATAAATTAACATCAGATCGCGGCATGGAATCCGCGGTGAATCTGCCGTAAATCACCAACGGCTCGACATTTGCGGCACCGAAGTATCAGGAGGATCGTCTTTTGCAAGTTGCCATCACAACTCGAGTTTTTCAGGAATTATCTTTTCCTGAAGCCTGTCAGGTCGCTTCCGAACTCGAATATGACAAGCTCGAAATCTGTTTTGACGAAAATTCGACGGACTGGTCCGCCCGACAGATCACTCAGGATCCGGATCTGTTTGCGGCAAAATATGCCGAAACCACACGCATGACGCCGGTGGCCCTCTACGTTCTTTACGATATCGATCGGGAATATTTCAAAGGGCTCTGTCAGTTTGCGAAGAAGTTGCGCGTCACGCAGATTACCATCCCCTCCTCTCCCGTCGGTGCTCCCTACAACACGGAAGTCGATCGATTGAAGGATTTCGTGGCCATAGCGACCCAGGAAGGGGTGCGGGTTTCGATCAAAACAGAAACCGGCATGCTGACGGAAGATCCGCATACCGCCGTCGAATTGTGCCAAGCCGTCAAACATTTGGGGCTGACTTTTGACCCCAGCTATTATCTCTGCAATCCAACCGGCAAAGAACTGGATTACGATCTACTTTTGCCACACATTTTTCACGTTCACTTGAGAGACTCAAGCTACGACGATTTGCAGGTTCTGACGGGACTCGGTCATATCGATTACAACCGACTCATCGCCCAGCTACAATCCGTCAACTTCAATCGAACTCTCAGTGTCGATCTACTTCCCGAGAAGACACCGAAAGACATCCGGGATCTCGAGCTGCGCAAACTTCGGCTATTGACGGAATCGTTGCTGTAGGATTGCTATTCATCAGACAGGTTCGTCTCATCGCGAGTCAGTCTCCAGGCGACGACCGCGAATGCCGCTCCCAGCAGGGGAGCGACGACATACAGCCATTGATGCTCCCACGTTCCACTCACCAGCGCGGGGCCCAACGATCGCGCGGGATTCATCGACGCTCCGCTGATCGGTCCCGCGAACATCGCCTCCAAAGCAACCGTCGCCCCAATCGCAGCTCCCGCCATAATCCCTTTTTCTTTCGCCCCGATGGCAACACAGAGAACGATATACATCAGGAGAAATGTCAGCACGATTTCAAAGACGAAAGATTGCCACCAGCTCCCCGAAGGCAATGTCCCCCCCAAAGTCTCGTGGTCGGGAAACAGACTTCGTAAAAGCCCGCTCGCGACCAGAGCTCCGATGAGTTGCACGCTGACGTACGGTATGATTTGATTTTTGGGAAAACGCCCGGCTATCCAGAAACCACAAGTCACCGCCGGATTCAGGTGTGCACCGGAAATGTCTCCCACGGCGTAGATGATCGCCATGACCACCAGCCCAAAGGTGAGTGCAATTCCGGGGTGTGTCACCGCCCCGTTACTGACGTCGTTGGAGATGATCGCTCCCGTTCCGGCAAAGACCAGGGCAAACGTCCCGATGAATTCCGCGAGGTATTTCCTGAGATTCACGCTTCAGCTCCTGGGACCGATCCAAAAACATTTCACTTCCCGAACATACTAAAGTTCGCTCTTTAAATATGAAAGAAAAGTTAGCGATTCAGATTTTCTCCACCTCAGCACAACCATCCCGTCTACGCATCTTTCGTCAATTGCTCAGATCCGGAAACTGGGAAATTGCGGCTGGTCAGCTTGCAAAAGAGCTCGATTTGCCGCCGTCGACCTGTCGTTTCATCTGAAGGAATTGCGGGCTGCGGGACTGATTGGAGATCGTCGTGAAGGGCGGAGCATTCTGTATTCACTGAATCCGCATTCCTTGAGAGACTTTATACGATTTCTGCTGGAGGATTGCTGCAACGGTCGAGAAGAGCCCTCTCAACCACTCGTTGAATTGATCGCGGAAGGCCACTCTGCTTCTCGGTGATAAGGATTTCGACTTTTTGTGTCTCACTGGGCAAAAGAGCGATTGACGCACGTTGATCTCATGGCACAATGATTTTATACAATATCCTGCCCCCTAATGATTTCCCTCCACTTATCGCTTCTTTAGGAAAGATTCCGTTCATGAAATGGTACTTCGAAAAATGCAGTCTCTCTCATGTTCTCATACTGGGGATGATTGTCTGGGCAATCAGCGCGTCACTGCTGCTGAAAGAGATCGCCCCACTGGCTTATATCGGATTGCATCTCGTCACGACGGGGCTCTTTTTCGCCGCGTTTCTCTCTGTCGACCGTCATTCGAAGAAAGTCCCTCAGCCGGTCGTTAAGGATGAGACCAAAAAGGTCGCGTGATGCGATCAATCCTTGCGGACCTGAACCTGCAAGGCTCCCAGCATGCGGGTAATCTGCGACTCTTTGCTGTTGATGAAGAAGACATTATCCAGCACGATGGCGCGTCGCTCCTGTGTCGGATGCAGAATCAAGCGCCCTCCCCGTAACAGAAAATATTCGAACACATCGGTAATCTCTTTTTCGATGCGCAAGTGGGGAGCGGAGTAGCGTTCCAGGTCGCTCAAGACTCCGTGGTGATGCAATAATTCATTGGGACGAACTTCCCAATAGTCGAACTGCACGCTGATCAGGACACCGATGTATATGACTGTCAGGATTGTAAAGAAGCAGAAATAAAATGCGGAATTACAGAACGGTCTCAACCTTTTCAGAATATTGGTGACCGCCGGCAGGATATCTGGATTGAACTTAAATACCGACCACAAAATCACAGCGACTGCCACGCAAAAGAAAAAGAGCGTAAGCGACGTTGTGCGGGGAAAGTCGAACGCCAGCACGACCAGATTGACGGCTATCAGTCCCAGAAAGATCAGAGCAACGCCACTTGTTTGAGTCGTCACTTCGTTCTTCTGAATCAGCAGATAAATTCCGGCAATCAGCGACGCAATCCAGGTCGGATACAGGTAGACGATCTTGGGATAGGAGACGAGAAAAATGCTGGTCGGCACATTCGGCTTATCCGGGACTTGCTGTGCGGCGGGTTGTGCATCACTCATCACTCGTCTCCTTCGCTATCTGGGTTTCGTCTTCAGACCGTTCGGAAGGCCGACGGCTCCTACCACCGACCTCCCGCTTTAGTTCCAACGTGCTCCAACGCAATTCGGATCAATCATTGTCCGTTTAATTGCTGAAACATCATAAAACCCTGCATTGCGATTTGGTAAATCCCGCGAATTTGCTCAGTCGGGATGTGTGCTTTGGCATCCAGCCCCGCTTCGGACGCAGAAAGTGAATACCCCAAATAGGACGGCTCGATCCCGTCTAGAGCCAACGCTCCTGGAGGAATCAGCCCCGTCGCAGATGCGATCTCGACCCCTTTGACGATCAGAGAAGGAAGGTCGAACAAAACAATCAGATTCGCTTGCTCGTCCAACTTCGATCGAGTGGCCGAGAATGCAGGATTGGCTTGCGGTGAGCTGGCAGATTTCATCAATGCGGCCAACGCATCCGAACCGCCGCCGGTGGTGGCGAGCACTCGATCCTTCAGATAAACAATGCGACTGACGGCCCCTTCCGGGCCGTACATCATTTGCATGGCCATCTGCTGCATGGCTTTAGCCTGTGCCTGCTGCGGATTGAGTTCTCCCTCTTCCTCCATCGGAGCCTTGAACTCTTGCTTGAGCGTCACTTTATCGACTGGTTTTCCGTCGATCGTTTCCACTTCATCCTCGTAGGTCATTGTTTGCTTGAGAAACGGAGTATCGATGGCGGAAAAAGCTTGCAGCATATTCTTGTAAACTTCTTTGGCAGCCGCGCCATCATTCACTTCATAGACGGCAGCTACCTGGAACAATCCGTTCTGCAAGCTTCCCAGTCTGAACGAACTGACGTAACCCCCCATCTCCAGAGCTTTCATGTCTTTGACCAGGGCATCGATATCAACTTTTTCCTCAGCCTCGTCTCCGAGAATCGCCGACATGAATTCCGACGACCATTTCACCATCGCCGACATATCCAGATTGACTCCCGCATACATCAGTTCGTTGGGAGGCAATTGAGCGAAAGCCTTCATCGCTCCGGTTTGTGAACCGGCGAGATATTGGGCGGTAGGTGTTCCGGGAGTGACCGCAAGATACTCTTCGCAATGAATTCCGGCTTCGGAAACCGACATGGCAAAGAGGCAACTGTCGAGATCATTCAGAGATTTCAGCACGGCTCTTCCGAGATCCCCGTAGACGTCCATGATCGCTTCGAGATCGACTCCCGGAGCAGCGGCCGCAGCTCCCTGGGCTTCGGCAGCCGCGGCATCGAGAATGATATCCAGATTCGCTTCAGCAGCCTCAAGCTCCGGTTTGTAATCGGTGACCAACTGTTTGATGTTCAAAAAGACCCCGAGATCTGCCTCCATGCCCATCTTTTGGGCCTTCTCGTCGATCGCTTTCGAGATGTTTGCTTCCGATCCACTCACACATTGCTCGACTTTCTTCATGGCGTCAGCATCTTTGGAATAGAGCAACCAGTTTTCATATTCCACGTAGTTGTAGCCTTCGCCCACAGCATCTTTGACGGCAGCAACGTCTTCTGATTCGACGGCGATCACCAACGCCGGTTCCGGGGCTCCTTTTTCGACGATCGCGGCAAACCACCAGTCAGTTCCCGCTTTGACTCCCAAACGTGCCGGATTATCGATCAGGACACCGGAAAAGCCGCCGAGGCTGGCACCGGCAACTTCCGCCTGGGCGGGGTCGACAGCGGCGACCAGATCTTTGATTTTTCCCACACTTTTGTCGATGTCGGCAATGCGAATCACTACGGTCGATTCCGCCGGAAAGGCTTCCACCGGGACTTTTGCAGCGTGAGCGGTCAATGTGCTCGCCAGAATTGTGACGGCGAAGATTGTGAGCCTTAACATAAAAAAACCTTTCTTCGCGATCTCCGGGAAGTCAGATTTCTGAGCCTCGGAGTCATGAGATAATTTGAAGTCTGAAGATCGAACGCTCAAACGGCGCCTGTGGATCATGGATTTGAAGATTTTCCTGGGTTCTCTCTTCGCTGTATTGTGGCTCGCGGTATTCCAAAGTGCAAACGGCTAATCCTCGGAAACCCCCGATTCACCAGAGTTTAGGCTGTTAACTCATTAGCTCAGAAAAGAATTCACTGTGCGACGGAGACCTTCCGGCAGCGAAAACCGCGGTTCGTATCCAAGTTTGTTACGACTCCGACTCAGATCCGCCCACGATTGTCGCACGTCTCCCGTTCTCGCTTCGGCGAATGTCGGATTCGCTTCGATGCCCAAGAGATCAGAAATCTGATCGATCAAGTCCAATAGCGTGGTTTCCTGCCCCGTTCCCACATTGAAGACCTCTCCCGAAACTCCCTCGGCAAACGCCGCTTTGAGGTTCGCCTGGACAACATCTTCCACGAAGACGAAATCGCGGGATTGCAGGCCGTCGCCGAAGACGGTCGGTTGCTCGCCCCGACGAAACGCCTCGATGAAAATCGGAATCACAGCCGAGTAGGGACTACCCGGATCCTGTCGCGGACCGTAGACGTTGAAATAGCGTAACGCCACCGTCTCCAACTCGTAACAGGCGGAGAACGATTCGCAGTAATGCTCACTCGCCAACTTGGCAGCCGTGTACGGTGAAAGAGTTTGCGGAAGCTGATCTTCCAATTTTGGCAGTTCGGGACGTTCGCCGTACACGCCGCAGGAACTCGCCAGCACCAAACGTCTCACACCTTTTCGGCGGGAGGCATCGAGCAACGAGACTGTCGCGGTGGTGCAATGCAAATGGCTGCGGAGAGGATCCTCCACACTCAACGGGACGGAAGGCAAGGCGGCCAGATGAAAGACCACTTCCATTCCATCGCTCACATCCAACGCCGTTTGCGGATCGCTGACGTCTCCTTCTCTGAAATCGATTCGGTCTTTGACAGAAGCCAAATTTTCGAGATTTCCGGTACTGAGATTGTCGACGACACGCACCGCGTGGCCGGCTTCCAGTAAACCCGCGACCAGATGTGAGCCGATAAAACCCGCGCCGCCCGTGACCAAGCATTCCGCCATGTTGTTGCCTTGTGTTTTTCCCGGATTGCAGGACCGCTCAAAATCGGTTTGTTATTTGAAATCGTCCGGATTTCCGAAGAGTCCCGATCCGCTGCCCGCACTGGAACCTCCCTTGAGAGGGCCTTTACGCTTCCGTTGGTATTCGGAATCTCCCGAGGGGGCGAGATCCTCATCCCGAACCGGTTCGGGCGCGGGCGTCAATTCTTTAATCGACAGCGACATCCGTCGGCTGTCGGGATCGACCGACAGGACCTTGACTTCGATTTCCTGGTCAACCTTGACGACATCCGTGACGCGTCCGATGTGAGCGTGTGCCAGTTCGCTGATATGCACCAGCCCTTCGACCCCTTCGTCTAATTGGACGAACGCGCCGAACTTGGTTGTCCGCGTCACTTTGCCGCGGGTGATCGTTCCCGGTCCGTAGGTCTCAGCGGCGATCATCCAGGGATCTTTCTGCAGTGCTTTCAGCGACAGACCGATTCGACTTCGTTCCGGTTCGAGTGAGATCACCTGAACCTCGACCTGTTGTCCTTCTTTGAGGAGGTCTTTGGGATGTTTGATGTGCTGCCAGCTCATCTCACCGATATGCAGAAAGCCGTCCGCGCCTCCGATATCGATAAACGCTCCGTAATCTTTGAGGTTTTTTACATATCCCGTGAGCGTCTGGCCGAGTGCCAGTTCCTGCCAGAGCGTTTTGGCTTTTTCCGCACGCTCGATTTCCTGAAACGCCTTGTGGCTGACGACCAGATTCCGTTTTTTCTCATTCACTTCCAGAATCGTGGCCTGCAACTTGCGACCGACAAACGGTTCCAGGTCGGAGTGATAGACCAGATCGACCTGACCCGCCGGCATGAAGCCTCGCAGCGAGCCGACGGTCACTTCCAGTCCCCCTTTATTCGTCTTGTTGACGACGGCATCGACGACCTGACCAACCGCCAACTCGTTCCAGTTGCCGGTCACTTTCTTGCGACCGTGCGGGAGATTGACGTGAATCAAGCCTTCTTCAGCGTCAAAACGATCGAATCGAACGCTGATTTTCGCCCCCGGTTGCGGCATTGTCTTTTCATTGAACTGTCGTCTGGAGACGATTCCGTTTGAGCGGAACCCGAGATCGAGGAAGACATTTTCGTCATCGATTGTCTGCACGGTGGCGAGCAGTTTCATCCCCTCAATCAATTCTTCTTCCGATTGAAGCGCCGGCTCCTCGTTTGATTCTTCCGTGCCGGTGGAATCTTCTCCTGAGGAAGCCGTCTCGGGAGGAGAGTCGCCGATTTCTCCACTGGCCAGAGCGGCTTCGATTTCCGCTTCCATCTCGGCATCGAAATCTTCGGCTTCGCTGGGAATCTCGACCGGCCCTTTGGGAGGAGCCTGACCGGGATCGACCGCGGCGGGCGTTTCCGGATTCTCACTCGGAACTGCTTGAGTGGTATCCTGAGTTTGAGCCTGTTTGAGCCGGTCGCGAAGCGCGGCCCCTTTCTTTTCCTCTGCGGCGGGTTCTGATTCTTGGGCTACAGCCTCTGGAGGTTCCGTGGGAGTGGATTCCCCCTCCTACTGCGGAGGTGTCGCCACAGCGGGCGCGCGCTCCGGATCGGGGCTCGCCGCTTCTTCCGGTTCAGGAGCAGCGGGCTGTTCCGCGGGGGCGGAAGATTCCTGCGCGGTCGCCTGCTCGTCTGCGGAAGTCTCGGTCGCTTCGGATTCGGGTTGGGGAGTTTCGGGAGTGTCCTCTGCGGACGGTTTCGGAGTATCCGAACTCATGGTACGGAGAGCCTGTCATTAGCCAAGATATCAATCAAGGATGAGCTTCCGGAGAAGTCGTATCCACTTCGCTCACCATAACTAAAGTTCGGGGAAAACGCCAAGTCCAGAACGATTTCCCCTCCGGCTCGCCGACTCAGCGATCGTCTTCTCCATCCTCGTCGAGTTGGTCATCGAGGGCTTCGGAGTGGCTGGGCAGGGCATCTGACTTGCGAAACACGGCTACGATGTCCTCGATTGGAACGACAAACAACAGATTATCCGGCTCCAAATCGACGGGAATCGCATTTTTCGGGTGAAACAGCACCTTATCGTATTTCCGGATCGGAAAATCGACATCCCGCTCGACCTGAGCGCTGATTTCCACGATTCGCCCGGTAATCGTCGGTATTTCCGCATCGTCAGGCAGCACGATTCCCCCTCGCGTCGTCTGGCGGCTTTCATCCTTGCGGATCAAAATACGCATTCCGAGAGGTTCGACGAATTCGCTCATGGGGGAAATCCTGTCGCTGGATAGGGGGATCTTCAAAAAGTTCTATTTTTTTACTGTCGGAATCTTCATTATAGGGCTGTGGACCGCGAGGGAAAGCGTTTGAGCTTCCGGCAAACTTCCAATCTGGAGGAAAAAACTTTTTCGCTGTGATCCGCGCGCCCTCATCTGACGTTTCAATCGAGGACTCCTCCTCTGCGCGGGAAACCGACCAATCATGTTCTCACTCTTTGGAATCATTTTCGTTCTGGTATTCGTCACGTTCGCTTTCCAGATTTTTCGCACAGCCGGGCGGATCGGACAGATTCAGAACCGGGTTTTCGACCAGATCGAACGGGAACTCGATCAGGCCGACTCATCCTCCCATCACACGGATGATTCCCGACCCCGCAATTACGAGTGCGATCAATGTGGAGCGACACTGGGAGATAACGCGGATGTTTCCCCCAGCGGCGACTTCAAATGTACGTACTGCGGAAAATGGTCGAACGTCCACAATTAAAACAAAACCGTCAATCTCTCCTATTTCCTGAATCTCGGATTCCCCTGTTCGAGTAACAATCGATGAGGATCTGTTCCTCGTCCGACTCGCATTCGCGACACACTATCACTTCTTTCAAGGGCTCTTCTCATGTTCCATCGAATCACGTTTGCACTCACCATTATGTGCGCCAGTTCGGCCTCTCTTTTCGCGGCAGACGGCGTCGTCCTGTTTCCCGACTACAAACCGGACAGTCAACATGTATACGACGTCGAAGTTGCCGTCAATCAGACACTCACCCTCAACGGCAGCGACATCGACACTGCCACCAACAATTTTGAAGAACGATCCGTCAACGTCGTCGAGAAAACGGACACCGCCACAACACTCGCCATCAAAAGTAATCGACTGCAATTCGACCTGACGATGCCCGGTGGTGTGAACGTTTCTTTCGATTCCGAGAATCCCGACCGCGAACCGGCGGTTCCTCAATTGAAGCCTCTGATCGAAATGTTGAAGGTTGCCAGCGGCATGACCACCAAAGTGAAACTCGATTCCTCCGCCAACGTGGAAAAATTGACGCTCGAAGCGGAAGGGCTGGACGCTCTGCCGGAAGCGTTGCAAACCTATCTCTCGGAAGATCGTCTGAAACCGCAACTGAATCAGGAGTTTCAACGCCTGCCGCGCGACGCCGTCAAACCGGGCGATACCTGGGAACGGACCGAAATCTTTGACGCCGGTCAGGGACAATATTTCTCCTACACCACCACCTACAAATACGAAGGGACAGTGGAAGAGAACGGCCAGACGTACGACAAAGTGACCGCCACTTACAAAAACCCCAAATTCGATATCGAAGCCGGCTCCACGCTTCCACTCAGCGTCAAATCGAGCGATCTCGACATGAGCAAAAGCACGTCGACGATGCTGTCGGCCCCCAATCGCGGAGGACTCGTCAAATCGAACTCCAAAATGCAGATCGTGGGAAAAATCGTCTTCCTCGGACCTGCCCAGAACGAGCTTCCCGGCGAACTCGATCTGACCATCACCACCAAACTGAACCGCAAGTCGGAATAACCTCACACTTCGTCAACGAGCGGTCCCTCGGCAAACTCGGGGGACCGTTTTTTTGTGGACTGTTTGGGACATGAGGAGTCGGGAAACGGGATTCAGGAAACAGAAATTCGTGATGTCACCTCCTTGCCTTGTTTGAAAGAAATTCCATTGTCTGATGGCTGAACCCCGAGGGTTTTCAAAGATGGGCTTTTTGAAAGACCCCATCTTTGAATCATTGAGATCTTTGAACGAAACCCGATGGTTTTGGCCACTTTTGGGACCGTCCGCCGCGAAATCTGAA
>JABURQ010000029.1 GCA_014762625.1 Planctomycetaceae bacterium
GACATTCAAATAGTCGTGTTTGCGAAAACACCAGGCATAGCCTTGGAGGTCGGGGAAGAAATAAAGTTCCGGTCTATTCGACTGGACGCGACATTTCTCTGCTTGTTCGCAGGACATCAGAAATTCCGTTTCCTGAGCACGGACAATGTGTTCGGGATCTTTACTCTCTTGATTGAAGTGACGAGCAACCGGGCAGAAATTTCCCCCGGCTCCGATGAGGAGAGTTGCTCGATAGCGACCGTTGATCAGCCACCCCTCGGCTTGACGTTCGAAGGAATCGACCGATTCCCCGAGATGGAGACGTGCTCCCGAACGCTGCAACAGATAGTTGTCAAATTCGATTCTTCGAATTCCGTAACTAACGGTCCGTTCATAACAGGTATCGACGGTAGAATCGTCTCCCACGAGTCCGGTGCGAAAACCTTCGATCGGCTGAAGCTCATACTGAGAACCGTACTCCTCCAATGAAATCTCCAGTTCCTCAACAATCTGCGGAGTAATCCAGCCGCCACAAGTCTTCGACCGAGGAAACTCAGCCCGGTCAAGAATCACAACGTCATATCCGGCCCGTACCAACTGTCGCGCACAAGCGGATCCAGCCGGTCCGCCACCGACGATGAGTACATCGCAATAATCCTTCTCGTTGCATTTTCGTTTGTGATTCACCTGTTCGTTATGGAGCTTAGTCACGGACGGTCCTCCTCGTTTTTGAAAACAACATGCGGATATCCGTCGACTTCTTTGATGGCAGCGTATGGTACGGGAGTGTTCTCTTCGTAGAGGTAGTCGCGACTCCACGGAATCGAATTATTTCGAGCACGGCAAAAGACGACTTGAAATAACTGCAATGTTCCTGCCTGAAACGACGCCACCGAGCCGGACAAATAAAGTCTCCACATACGAATAAATCGCTCATCAAACATCTTCCCAACCTGGTCCCGATGTTCTTCGAATCGCAGTAGCCAATGTCGGAGTGTCTCTGCGTAGTGCAGACGAAGATTTTCCACATCGAGAATCGAAAATTCCCGGGGTTCGAAGATCGACATCATTTCCCGCAAAGAAGGTGGATTCGCCCCTGGGAAGATGCGTTCTTCCGTCCATCGATTCAGTGGGGCGGGAGCGTTGCGACCGATCGTATGAATGAGTCCAACGCCCTTTTCGTTCAAGCAGCGATTAATGACCTCACCCAGCAAACGGTAGTTCTCGATGCCAACGTGTTCCAGCATGCCGACGGAGACGAACGCATCACAATTTCCAGCGATATGACGCCAATCCTTTTCGATGAACTCCACTTTGTCAGCAAGTCCTTCTTCGCGTGCTCGATCGCGGGCATAGACAATCTGCTCGTGTGAAATGTTATACGCGCTTACTTTCACACCGTACCGGCGAGCCATGTAAAGGCTTAACGCTCCCCAGCCACACCCCGCTTCGATGACCGTTTGGCCTGGTTTCAATTGCAGCTTGCGGCAAATGTGCTCCAGTTTAGCAGTCTGTGCCTCTTCCAGAGACATTCCATTTCGCGGGAAATAAGCGCAGGTGTAAACGAGCTCCCGGTCGAGCCATAATCGATAAAAATCATTTCCCAGATCGTAATGTTGCCGGATATTCCATTTCGATCCGTTCAGTGAATTGCGATGTTTTCGCAACCAATCCTTAGGTTGGAAACGCGGAGTTTCTCCCGGAGATTCCAGTAATTCGATCGCACGGCATAGTTTCACAAGATCCCCTTTCACTTCAATGCGACCGTTAGAGTATCCGTCCCCAAAATGAAGGCAGGGATCGAGAAATAACTTCCCAAGTGTCGATCGATCTCGAATGATGACAGAGGCAACAGGCGTCTCACGACAAATTGTCATCGGCACTTCATCCCAAAGTGCAAAATGTATCGGCAAGTCTCCGATCCAACGCAACAACACTCTTGCGACCCAACGATCGAAACGAGTCACCCTGCTACCATTGCTCGGCACCTGTTTGACATTGTCGAAATCTTGTTGCTTCGTTGCATCATTCGCCGTAGCCATTGATATCGCCTTACCAGTCCATGAGAGACTCCGACAACCGAGTCGGCACCATCTCTCGAAACGAGTTTGTTGAAATTGCAGATGCATTTTGCGTCCAGGCATGAAAAAACCTCTCCCGCAGTTGATCTACGGAAGAGGCTATCGTTGCCTGGTGATAAGACATCAGTTCCTCCAGTGAAGGAATATGTTGTCTACATTCGTTGCGAATCGACCCGATCGTGAGCCGTGAATTTAGTATCTCAAACTGATTTCAATGCTTCAAACGCAATTTTCGTGAAGAACGTTGTGCGTAGCGGTCACTCAGACGAGTGGCACGTGAATTTTCAGTCACTGCCTCTGCACAAAAGATATAGGCAAGAGGCCTCACTTGCTCAAGGAATCTTGTCTACGGATTCGCCATGGCGCGCGTTGGTGCGATCACTTGGCATTCGTGCGGCGCGATTCTGAATGTGGGATTCTGCCGTTATGCGGGCCAGGGACAAAGGGAAGTCAGCTTACTTCGCAGGATGTGGAATATCCTGCGTCCCGGAGACGTGCACATGGCAGATAGTCTGATGTCGAACTGGACGTCGATCGCGATGTTCAAAGAGCGTGGCTTCGAGTTGGTCAGTCGGCTCGATAAGGCTCACCGCAAAGCGGACTTTCGCAAAGGAACGCGTCTGGGAAAAGACGATCTTATCGTCTACTGGTGCAAGCCAACATCGATCCGCTCGATTGATTGCTCTTGAGCTGTAACTTCATAGCTCAAGGGTTTCTTTTTTTTCAAGAGTCATCGTTAACAAGCCTGCGACTTTGCATTAGCCGTCGCCCCGTAACCCTACGCGAAAAGTCTCTCATTTCTGAGGCGCTCTCGGAGTTCCCTGTTTGTAGCAGAGGAATTATCTGACAGTTGGTTAAACGGCATTGGCATCAGCTCTCCGGATCGAAGAAGTGCGCCCATTCGCATCTCTAAAGCCCACAACAAGAAGACAAGCTCTCCGCGGATCGCTGTTCGATCGATTGCCCGATTGTGGTACGTTACATGCCAGCCTTCCCACACGACCACACACACATTGGAGGCGAGTTAATGCAGACCGAAGAAGTCACCTTTTACAGCGACGGCCTGAAGCTCGACGGCGCGTTTCATTTACCCGACGATTACGACCCGAATCGCCAGTATCCGTTGATTATTCCCTGTTCCGGATTTACCGGCCTGCGAAAGATCCATCCTGAGCGATTCGCCCGCTACCTGACGAAACACGGGTTTCTCTGTTTCTCGTTCGACTATCGGGGATTCGGCGAAAGCGAAGGAATTCGTCGCCGCGTGATCCTGGAAGAGCAGGTCCGCGACTTGCTGCACGCGGTGGGATTTGTGGAAGCCGATCCTCGCGTCAAGAAAGATCGCCTGATTCTGCTCGGTTGGGGCATGGGGGCGGGAGTCATTCTGGATGCCGCGAGGGAATTGCTGGGAGTGATCGGATTGATCGCCGTCAACGGCCTCTACTCCGGAAAACGGGTCCAGGCGGCTCATCATACAACGGATGGTTTTCTGGAATTCCGCGATCGGGTACGTGCTGACTACACGGCTCGGGCGCAATCGGGAGAAGTCCGCTGGGACGATCCGTTTTATTACTACCCGCTCGACAAGCAGTCGCGGAAATATGTCGAAGAAGAACTCCGCCGACATCCTGACTACGACATCGAGACTTATTCCGGTGAACTGGCTGATTCGCTACTCCGCTGGTATCCCGAAGCCCATGCGGCGTATATGCGTACGCCGATTCTGATCGCTCACGGAACGCAAAACGCACTGCACCCGCTGGCGGAAGCGGAAGCACTATTTTCTGCCTACGGCGGGCCGAAGGAGTTGTACCTGATCGAAGGGGCCGGTCATACCGAATGGATGTTCGATGAGAACGCTCACTTTCTCAAGCTGAACCGGCGGATTTTGAACTGGATCGAGGCGCTGCTGAAATATGACGATTGACGTCGACAACGCGATCGATCTGCACGTCCACAGCGCGCCGGATGTCTACCCGCGACTGTTGGACGATCTGGAAGTGGTCCGTGCGGCGGAAGCGTTCGGCATGCAGGCGATTCTGCTCAAGTCACATCACACCCTCACCGCCGACCGGGCACAGATGGTGCAGAAAGAGGTCGGCATTCAGGTTCGCGGTGGTCTCGCCCTCAACCTGACGGTGGGGGGGCTCAATCCGGTGGCCGTCGAAACCGCCATCGCATTCGGTGCTCGACAGATCTGGATGCCGACCATTCATGCCCAACACTGCTTGCGAACGGCGACTGGTGAGATGTTTGAGGCAGAAGCGCGGAAAGGTTACCCCGGCATCGTTCCGTTCGACGCAGAGGGACAACCGGTTCCTGAACTATTAGTCATCCTAGAGATGATCCGCGACGCGGGGGCGATTCTGGGGACCGGCCATCTTGCCCCAAGCGAGTCGCTGAAGCTGATCGCCCTGGCGCGAGAAATGAAACTCGAACGCATTCTGATAACGCATCCCATCATGAGTTTCACCCGCTTCACGACAGAACAGATGCAACAAGCCGCCGACCTGGGAGCGATTCTCGAATTCGATGCCCTCTCCTGCCGAGAGAACTGGCCGCAGTCGATGCCCCCCTCTACGACCGCTCAAGCCATTCAAGCGGTCGGCGCCTCCCGTTGTGTCCTCGCTTCCGACGGCGGTCAGGTGATCAATCCCTCTGCTCCAGAGATGTTATTCTCCTTCGCTCACGATTTGACCCAACACGGTGTGACTCCCGAGGCTCTCAAAGTCTTGATGCACGACAACCCGGCGTGGTTGCTGGATGTATGACGGTCGTCCGCGTTGATCCTGAAGGAGGCGGATTGATCGCCACATACATAGCTCGGCGTAAGCCCCTCTTTTTCACTGGCAATACTGTTTCAGGAGATTTCGGTAGACCGATGCGCCCTGTTCGAGTTGATCGAGGCTAATCCATTCGTCGCTCTTGTGCGCTTGAGCGATATCCCCCGGTCCCAGGACGACGAGACGCCGAACCTCCGTGAAATTACAGGCTTCCGAACCATAGGAGACCGTGCGCGGCGGTTGGCCGCTGGCCAGCGTCGCGCAAGCCTGCACGAACTCGTCATCGGGCGAGCGGTAAAACGCCGGGTGGCGGGTCTTCACATCACAGATCAGCCCGTTTCGTTCCGCGCTGGCGACGATCCGCTCGATCAGTTCATCCACGTCCGTATCGGGCATCGGGCGGAAACAGATCGTACTGATCGATTGGGGGGCCGTAATGTTGAGCGCCTGCGTGTGATCGTTGATGCCCAGATTCAGTCGAATCGTCGGCGGGTCGAACTCGTGGTCCATCCATCGCTCCTCCGACTCGGTTTCCTCGTATAAACCCTTCATGTCCTGGAGAAAGGGGATCATCGCCCAGTTCGCGTTCACTCCTTCGCGAGTACTCGAATGGGCGGCTTTCCCCTGGGACGTCACATGAATTTGACAGCCCCCCTTGTGGGCGTAGACGACATCCAACGACGTCGGCTCTCCCACAATCCCCGCCGCATTGCCATCGATCAGTTCCCGGTAAAGTTGCGAACGTTCGGAAATCTCGATTGCCCCCCGATGGTTGATTTCCTCGTCCGACGAGCAGGAGACGTAAATCGGACTCGTCAGAGGCTGGTCCCGCACCGATTCCAGCGCGGCGAGAAGACACGCCATCGGCCCCTTCATATCGGTGCTGCCTCGACCGTACAGGCGACCGTCACGGACCGTCGGTTCGAAGGGACCATGTTCGGCGATCGACCAGTCGTCACTCACAACCACATCGGTATGCCCGAACCACGCGAGGCCGCCCGTCCCGGATCCGCGGCGACCCAACACGTTCACCTTCAGTTCGCCGTTCTCGTCCCGGTAATCCAGTCGTTCCGTTTCGCAGCCGAGTGACTGGAGGACCTGTTCCAGATACTCGCTCACCTCGAGGTTGGAGTGGTGACAGGTGGAATCAAAGCGGACGAGTTGCTGTGCGTAGTCGAGTGAGTTCATGAGGCGATCACGGATTTTTCTGTGCCATTTTCGCAGCGGCCAGCTTGCGAAGTTGGTCGTAGACGAGCGGCAGTGGTTTCTCAACCGCCGAGGGGTCACCCGCGTCGAGATGATTCAGGATTTGAGTGACGTCGCTCATTGTTGACTGCGCGATTTTCAAAGGAACGATCCGTCGATTGGCAAGGGATTATCTTACAACGGGGACAGGAACGTTGTCACTTGAAATTAAGAGCGTTGTCGGCGGCTCCTGTCATACTGCGATCAGACATGCACCGTCTTGTTTTTTTTCCAGCAGCCTCCCTGTCTGACAACAAACCGGCATAGAGGGGGGGAGAGAATGATGCCGGCTTGCCGGCATCCGGTTCCCCCAACTCAGCAACGTGATCTTTGACAAGTTGAATTTGGCATTTCGTGCTTTGTTTTTTGTCCTTCGGTTTTGGAATCCAAACTGCCAAGAACCAAGTACAAAGAACAAACAACCGCCACCAAACAGTACACAAAAACAAATTCTGCGCAAGATGTGAAAAATCGGGTCAAAAACGATCGTTTTCCACTCGCGTTTTCAACTTTGCAACTTAACAACTCGCAAAATTGTCAAGTTGAAAAACCTCGGGAGTTTTCAACAAAACAGTGGATTTCTTTCTGAACAGGGAAAGCACGTTTCGGGCGACGAAATCGAACCGCCGATGGCATCGGATTTATCTCAAGTGACTGTGATTGGAGCCGGTTGCCGAGCCTGTCTTCAAAAATCATTTTGGCAGCGAATGGCGCCCTAGCAGCGTGTTGAGAAACGGATTTGTTGGCGAGAATGAGAGTTTTGAGATGAGCACAAGGAAGAAATTCGCAGGTGAATCCCGTGATTCAGCGAGAATTTGTGACGACGTGATTCATCTCAAAAAGCCATTCGCAGCCAAATGAGTTTTTTCAACGGGCTGCTAGCATCCGGGAACGCGAATTATCGTTCGTACATTGAACGCATCTCCACAGTTTTAGACCGACATGTCTCAACCAGGAAAAATATCCAGATTGCATGTCCTTTTCGAATTGAAATCCGGATAGATTTTTTAGAGCACTCGATTTCGTTCTCATCATGCCGTCAGGAACAGGAGTCATTAACGATGCCCCACGCTGATACAATCCAATATTCAATTTTCAAGCTGACGGTCGCGTCCGCCGCGCTTCTGGCTCTGTTCGCTGCGGACAATTCACGATCAATTGAGGCCAAAGAGAAACCGGACCTCGACTCACAACTACTGGCTTTATTGCTCCAGCATGAAGTCACTCCGATTGATATTCCCGACCATGAGAACAATCTCGTTCAACTCGGACAAGCTCTGTTCTTCGATCGCATTCTGAGTGGTAACCGAGACATTGCCTGTGCGACCTGCCATCACCCTTTATTAGCAACGGGAGATGGTCTCGCCTTTCCCGTCGGCACCGGCACTCCTACCATCGGCGCATTGGGTTTCTTTCGTGAAAAAGGAGACGGTCGGGAGTTTGTCCCCCGAAATGCTCCCGAAGTATTCAATCGCGGATCCGTGCATTGGACGTCGCAATTCTGGGACAGCCGGATCGAAGTGTCGAACGGAGTTCTCCTCACTCCGGCAGGAGCGGATCTCCCTTCGGGATTGTCGACGGTCCTGGCCGCGCAAGCGATGTTTCCCGTCACCAGCCGGGATGAAATGCGAGGTTCTCTCACCGATGTGCTGAGCGGCAACGAATTGGCCGCAATTCCCGATCAGAATCTGCCGGCGATGTGGGAGGCGTTGATGATCCGGCTACTTTCTACCGATGGTTATCCGCAACTCTTCAGTGAAGCTTATCCGAATATCCCCGAAAAAGACCTAGGCTTTGAGCACGCAGCCACCGCAATCGCCGCATTTGAAGCAGAAGCATTCGGATATGACGACAGTCCCTTTGACAATTATCTCCGAGGGGACAATGAAGCCCTTGATGATACCCAAAAACGCGGTGCGATCCTGTTTTATGGAAAAGCGAATTGTGCGAGTTGTCATGCGGGAACACTACTGACCGATCAGAAGCATTACAATTTGGGGATTCCTCAACTCGGTCCGGGAAAGGATCCCGCGACGGGACTGGATTTCGGTCGCTTCGGAATCACAGGTGATCCGAACGATCTGTTCCGTTTCAGGACCCCTCCTCTCCGAAACGTCACGGCGACCGGCCCCTGGATGCACAACGGCGCGTATTCAGACCTTCGGGACGCCGTCAAACATCATCTGGACGCTGTTAAGTATCTCCACATCTACCAACCACAAAAACAGTTAGACCAACCGGAATTGTGGGAGACTGTGGTCGATGATGAGGAAACGAACGATCTGCTGACTGAAGATCTCGATCTGTCTCCTTCCCGTTTGAACGGTCGGGAACTCAAGGATCTCATGGCATTTCTCGAATCGCTGACAGCACCCCATCTGCACAACCGGCTGTTTCTGACCATCCCGTCCTCTGTTCCCAGTGGTTTACTGGAGGATGGGATTCCCGAATAACGCGCCGCTCGGGGAAAAAGCCCGTTTCTCGAGTCACTGTTTTGTGATAAGATAATAAGACGGTATAGACGATGTATATAATGCAGCGTCTGTTTCGTCCCACCTCAAAAACAGTTGCTTCAACAGGCAGCTTCATTCCGCGTTTTTTCCGAGTGGATCCCATGAAACCATCAATCGACCGTCGTCGTTTTCTGCTTCAATCCGTCGCGGGATCTCTCGCCTTGCCGGGGCTGCCCTCCCTGATGGCGGACTCGCCCGGTAACACCACACCAATTGTTGAATCGTTTGGTGCGGGAGTAGGAGCTCGTCGGTTTGTGGCGATCGGAAACCTGCTCGGTTTTCAACTCAAGCATTTTTTCCCGGAAACAACCGGCAAAGAGTTTGAAGAGACGGAACTGTTAAAACCTCTCGCCGCGAATCGAGATCAGCTCACCGTTTATCGGGGGCTGGATCACGGGCTGCGCGGCGGCCACTTCGCGGTGCATACGTTTCTGTCGGGTTTGTTACATCATGAATCGAAGAATCGTACGGACGGGAACGTGACCCTCGACCAGTTCCTGGCGGATGAAGTCGGCGATCAGACTCGTTTCCCCTCACTCACGGTCGGATCGGAAGGAGGCATCCACGGCGGTTGTCAGTTGTCCTGGACGAAATCAGGAGTCCGCGTTCCGCCGATCACAGGCCCCGCGGAACTGTTCGACCGGCTCTTCGTCGCTGACCCCCAACAACGCCAGGCACAGAAGGTAAAAGAGAACTCGCTGCAAGCGTCGATCCTGGATTCGATCCACGAAGAGGCACGCTCCCTCTCCAAGCGAGTGAATCAGGAAGACCGAGCCAAGCTCGACGAATATTTCAGTTCGATCCGCGACGTCGAGAAACGATTGGAGCTGCGTCAGCGCTGGTCTCACCAACCGAAGCCGGAAGCCCCGTTCGAGAAACCCGCCGACAAAAATACGGTCGAAGATCTCCCGATGCTGTATGAGTTGATTGCTCTGGCATTGCAGACTGACTCGACGCGTATCGCCACTCTCGAAATCGGCGGCAGCTTTCTGCCGCAACACCTGGGAATCGACAAGTCCTACCACGGGCTGTCGCATCACGGGAATGACGACGAAACGGTTGCCCATCTATTGACGCTCGAGAAGTACCAGATCGAACAATTTGGAAAATTCCTGACGCGGCTGTCGAATATTCAGGACGGAGAACAATCACTACTCGATTCGACCGCCGTGCTGTTTGGTAGCGGTATGGGGAATGCCAACTCACATACGAACTCAGACTTGCCGATCGTTCTCGCCGGCGGCGGGTACGCGACGGGTGAGTTCAAACAGGCTCCCTCAAACGGGCCGAACAAAGTTCCGTTATGCAATCTCTTCCTGGACATCGCTCAGCGGATGGGCGTGGAGAAAGATTCCTTCGGAACGAGCACCGGAACCTTTTCCTGATCATGAGTATGCAGTTTCTGAAGTCTATCGGTGGCGTTCGTTTCGTTTGCAGCGTGACGGTTCTGCTGGCGGTGGTAGCTCCCTCGTTTGCTGATGGACCTGCGAACCAAAGCCGACAGGTTTCCAAACTGCTGGGCCGGTTTTGTCTGCAATGCCACGACGCCGACACGGCGGACGGCGAACGGGAGTTTGAATCATTCTCGCTCCCTATCAAAACCGAACAGCAATTGATCACGGCAGATGAAATCATCGATCAGATGACTCTCCGAAAAATGCCTCCCGAGGAGGCGGATCAACCGACCGATGAGGAACGACTCGCATTGATCGGCGCGTTGCGAAACGGGGTTCAGGCGGCGCGCAGTGAGTTTGAGGGCTCGCGCAGTCGGACCGTGATGCGTCGGTTGTCGAATCGGGAGTATGAAAACACGCTGGAGGTGTTGTTCGATCGACGCGTCGATACGCTGGGACTGACTGCTGACTTTCCGAAAGAAGAGACCAGCCATCACCTGGACAATATCGGCGAGTCGTTGGTGACGTCGGGATTCTTACTGGACCAATACTTTCAAGCGGCCTCGCGACTTGTTGAATCTCGACTCGGTCAACCGACGATGGAGCCCCGAAACTGGCACTTCACGGATAACTTCAAACAGTACGAAGAATTGTCCGGTTCTCACCGGTCTGTGTTCAACTATGAGTATCTGTGTCTCTACGAGCAGCCCAACACGGACACGCGCCAAGGTGGCTACGGGCATATCGAAGACTTCCTCGAAGGAGTCCCGGCCTCGGGGCTTTACGACATTGAAGTTCACGCCCAGGCAATGCACCGCGACACACACTACGATCCCAAGATCTTCCGGATCGACTTTTCCGAACCGTTTCAACTGGCCGTCGTTCCTGGAGATGCGACCAAGGGGCACATCCATTATCCCCAGGCGATCGAACCGATCCTGGCATCAACGATCGTGCCGGATGAGGAACCGGAGTGGTTGAAATTTCGTGTCTGGCTCGAGAAGGGTCAGACGCCGCGATTCATTTTCCCGAACGGTCCCTACGAATCGCGGGCATCGGTCATCGCTCTCAACAGACGCTACAAAGACGAATTCGAGAATCCAGTACAAGGTGTCAGCCGAGCGACTCTCCTCCGGGAGGGAGAATTGCCGCACATCAGAATCGGTGAAATCAAAATTCACGGCCCAGTGGCGGAACCGGGCGGTCGTAAAGAAGAACGGGCGGTATTTGGAGACGAGGGTTTTCAGGAAGCCCGAGCCCTCCAGCAACTCTTCGCCTTCGCTCGAAAAGCCTATCGCCGTCCACTCAATGAGTCAGACAGACAGCGAATCTCAACTCTGTACGAACGGCGATTGTCTGAAGGAGCCACTTCGCGTGAGTCGGCTCTCGATACCTTGAAGATGATTCTCTGCTCTCCCTCGTTTCTGTACCTCAGTGAAATCACACCTGAGAACCAGAACGAACTCGATCCTTACGATTTGGCATCCCGCCTTTCCTACGCGATGTGGACCGCTCCGCCGGATGAGGAACTGTTTGCGGCGGCGGATTCCGGTCGCCTGCGCGAACCGGCGGAATTGAAAAAACAGGTGCTGCGGCTTCTCCGCGATGAACGTTCTGAGGAATTCGTGAACGGTTTTGTGGATAGTTGGCTCAACCTTCGTACGCTCGGTGATCTGCCTCCCCCTCGTAAGGCGGCCTGGGAGTATTATGCCCGGAATTTGCCAGACTCGATGAAACAGGAAACCCGATTGTTTTTCCGTCACCTCCTCAAGGAAAACGGGTCGGTCGCAGACTTCCTGGATGCCGATTACACGTTTGTTGATAAGAATCTCGCCGAGCTCTACGGACTGCCCGCGAAAGAGACGTTGCGACTGGCCGATGGTTTTCAACGCGTGAACCTTTCCGACAATCAACAGCGTGGGGGACTGTTAGGGATGGCGGGCGTCCTGACCGTCAGCGCCAATGGAGTCGATAGCTCACCAGTGACACGAGGCGTGTGGGTTCTGGAGAACCTTCTCGGCACTCCACCGCCGCCTCCTCCTGATGAAGTACCGGCCATCGAAGCCGATGTCAGCGGAGCGACGACTATTCGGGAACGACTCGCCAGACATAGCGCCGACCAGACCTGCTATGTCTGTCATCGCAACATCGATCCTCACGGCTTTGCTCTCGAACAATTCGATCCGATCGGTCGCTGGCGGGACCGATATTCCGCTCCCAAGGGAAAAGGGTCCGCCCCGAAAGTTGATCCGTCAGGCAAATTACTTTCCGGCGAAACTTTTCAGGATTTCGACAGCTTCAAACGGGTCCTGGTGGAAACGCGTCTCGACCTGATGACGCGGGGTCTGATCGAAAAACTGCTGGCTTACTCGACCGGTCGTCACATGACCCGCTCCGATCGTTTTGAAGTCGAAGAAATTCTGGCTCGCGTCAAGAACGACAACTACGGCCTGCAGACGATCGTGATCGAAGTGCTGACCTCAGAAACTTTTCGATCCCGATGAGCTCATTGCCAGTTGGAAAACGAAAATGGGCATACCAGATTCTGGTGACGCCTTCTCGACTTCCTTCAGACTATCGACTCACCTGATACTTCTGTACCAGCGACAAATCGACTTCGACCCCTAATCCCGGCGCCTCCGGAACCGGCATCCTGCCGGACGTGATCTGATGAGGGGTTTTGAGGATGTCGCTTTCGAGCGCGTAGTAGGTACAGTCATTCGCCAGCGGCATATTGGGAGAGGATGCCGCAACGTGCAACATCGCCGCGGTCTTCAAACCGAAATCGTGAGCGCAATGAAAAATGCAGGGGACACCGGCAGAAGAAGCGATATCGACGATCAATTTCACCGCCCACAAGCCACCACATTGGTAGGTGTCCGGCAGAAGATAGTCCGCCGCCTCGCAATCGAGGATTTCCCGCACGCGAGACATTGTCGTTACTGATTCGTTGAGTGCGAGCGGAGTGGACGTCAGTTTTCTGATCCGGGCGGAGTCCTCCAGATTCTCATCCGGCATCGGCTGCTCAAAGTATTCGAGGTGGTATGGTTCGAGCTCTTTGGCCAGCTGTTCGGTCACTTCCGGTGTGTATCCGGTATTGGGATCGATGCGGAGTTTCAGACGATCGCCGACCGCATCCCGAATTCCTTTGACCATCGCCAGATCTTCTTCGGGCGATCGTCCGGCTTTGGTTTTCATCGTGGTGAAACCGGCTTCCAGGTAGCCGCGAGCGATCTCGCCGGCCTTGTCGGGTGGCTGGATTCCCATGCAGGCTGCCAGTTCGATGCGATCGCGATACGGACCACCCCAAAGACGATACAATGGTTGCCCGCAGGCTTTCCCCAAGATATCCCACATCGCCATCTCGACGGCGCTCTGAAGACGGGGACCGCCAAGATCCCAGTCTTCGTAGAGGGCTTCGATCGCCCCGGCGTCTCGTCCCATCAATTCAGGCCTGAGCGATTCCACTACTTCCGCCGTGAACGGTTTGTCGCCATAAAAGGAAAGAATCTGCGGCGTCTCTCCCCAGCCGACAAGACCATCGTCGGTTTCGAGTCTGATCAGCAACGCTCCTGTTGATGAGGTGGCGATATACCGCGACTGATACGGAAATGCGGGATGCTTTTGGGGGACATCTATGATAAAGGCTTCGACGCTGGAGATTTTCATAAGGCCACTCCGGGAAGTGCTGAGAGTTCGTCTCTACAAGATCGTACCGCGAAAGCCGCGTTGATGACGAATGGAACACCCGCAAGATTGGTAGTGATCATCGTCAAACATCGAGGCAAGCGGTTTCGAGAGGAGTGGACTATTGGAATAACGGTCCCTGTTGTGCCTTCTCATAGAGTGCGCGCCATTGAGAAGAACCGTCGTCGGGGACCAGTTGCGTTTTGACCCCTTTCTCGAAGAAAGGAGTTTTCCCCGCCCGGCTCGCGTTGAGCATGAAGTTCACGGTGCCGTCGTTGGCGATATACATTTTCCGCCCATCGGCCCAGACAGTCTCGATCAGTCGCTCCGGTTCGGGCCGCTGCTTCGGTTTTTTGACTTTGAACTTCGCGATCGCGTCTCGATCGAGTTCGTAACCCAGCCCCGGACGATCGGGAACCTGCGCGTTGCCGCTCTTCACCGCGATCGGCTCGGTCAGAAGGATATGCGTATAAAGCTGATGGCAGTTCACGGCAGGCCAGGTTGCCTGACGCAGGACGCCTCCGAAGTGCAGTGAGAATGCGGCGGTAATGCCGGTCCCCACCATTTGCAGCCAGAATTTTTTGTCGGCCATTTCGCAGACCGCTCCGGTCTGCATGATTTCGCGAGCGCCGTGTCCCACCACGAAGCCATCGCAGATTTCGTTTTTCAGGGCGACATACGGGTCGGGATTCCCGTAATGGTGGGCGATGCCGACGCGCGTAGCCGCCCGGATTTTCTGGTTCCCTTCGATATCATCCTGAAAGATGGGGGACTCATAGATGCCGATCTGTGGGTATTTCTCGAACTCCTTCAGAATCGGGATCGCCCGTTCGGCGGTGAGCAGCGTGTCGTTGAAGTCCATATCGATTTTGAATTCTTCGGGAACGACTTTGACGGATTGCTCGACCTGTTGCCAGAGATCGATCCACGGACGCCCTTTAGTTTTGTAGGCGAGATATCCCTGCTGCAACGCTTCCTTGCATTCGAGAACCATGTCTTCGGGAGAGGTATCGATATTCCACCAGGAAAGAGGCGTCTCGTCGTAAACCTTGTTCCCCAACAGAGCATGCACGGGAACCTCGCCGGCCCGCGCAACGGCATCGAAGAGCGCCATCTGCAAACCGGCACCGAGCGAATCATCCCACATCAGCTCGGCAGCGTTTTTCTGTTCCGCGCGGGCGACATCGTCGTCCGTGGTCACTCCCCAGGTGTAATACAGTAGCGTCTCCCCAAATCCCACCACCCCACAATTCAATTCAACTTCGACAATCTCCGAGTAACGCCAGTGCGGAATCTCGCGATCCATGTTCCGTGCGGGGACTTCGCGAAACGGAACCTTAACGGTCGTGCGGCGAATGTTTTTGACGCCGAGGTGCTTTGCGGAAGTGGGTTGAGCAGCAGAGACCGGATTCGAAACGGCGTTGGCCGCAAAAAGTGAGGAAGCGATCGCACCGGTTTTGAACAGATCGCGGCGGGAAACATTCGGGTCGGACGGAGGGAAGGACATAGCGGGTTCCTGTTGGAGGAATGAATCGAGGCGGCGCTGACACTACTTCTTCGATAGCCTGAATCTCCGCTGATTGCAAGAACTCGTTTGATCACATAGATGTTTTCAGGTTCCGGGAGAGGCTCCATTATCTGCTTGTATTCTTAGAATCGCTCCCGTAATTTTGAACGACAGAGAGTACCCACTGCATCATAACGAATTGAAAGAGCCCCAAATGATCCCACAGAGCCCCTCTCCCCGGCGTGTCATTCAACGACTCCTCATGCTTTTACTTGTGTTGATGCCGGCCAATGCATTTGCCCAGACTCAGCGTGTTTACGACGAGGGGCAATTGCCGAACGACAGTCGACTCGGGGAACTCAAAGATCTCAACGGTTATTTTCCGTTCGACGTTCCTTCCAGTCAGCCTGCCTGGGATGTTCGTGCCGAGGAGTTGCGACGACAGGTTCTCGTCGCTACGGGCTTATGGCCGATGCCAAACAAAACGCCGCTGAATGCCGTGATTCACGGCAAGGTTCAGCGGGACGGGTTTACTGTCGAGAAAGTCTACTTCGAGAGCGTTCCGGGACATTACGTCAGCGGACTGCTATTCCGTCCCGACGACGGCAAAACGAATGTCAAACGCCCTGCCGTGCTCTGTCCTCACGGTCACGGCGGGCGACTTCAGGATCACGGATCGAACATCCAGAAACTGATCGAGTCCGGCGACGAAAAGTATGCTGACTCCGGGCGTTTTCCCAAACTGGCCCGTTGCGCCCATCTCGCGCGGATGGGGTGTGTGGTGTTCATCTTCGACATGCTGGGGTACGTCGACAGTCATCAGATTTCCTACGAACTGGCACATCGTTTCGCCAAACAACGTCCCGAATTCGATCAGCCTGATCACTTCGGCTTCTACAGCACGCAAGCGGAACTCCGTCTGCTTTCGATCATGGGGCTGCAAACCTGGAACTCGATTCGCTGTCTCGATTTCCTCGAACAGCTTCCCGATGTGGATGGAGAGCGAATCGCGGTGACCGGAGGTTCGGGAGGAGGCACTCAAACGATCTTGTTGTGTGCGATCGATCCCCGCCCGATTGCCGCGTTCCCGAACGGGATGGTCTCAACATCGATGCAGGGGGGTTGTACGTGCGAGAATTGTACGCTGCTGCGGGTCGGCACGGGGAACGTCGAACTGGCGGCCCTGTTCGCTCCCAAACCGCAAGCGATGACCGCCGCGGATGACTGGACCAAGGAAATGATGACCAAGGGTTATCCGCAGCTTCAACAACTTTACGAAATGCTGGGAGCCAAACAGAACGTTTACTGTCGCGAGATGCTGCACTTCAAGCACAATTATAACTACGTCACGCGGGCTACGATGTATGACTGGTTTAACAAGCACCTCCAGTTGGGTCTGGAGGAATCTGATCTGGTCGAACGAGATTATCAGCTACTTACCCCGGAAGAATACACCGTCTGGAATGACGAGCATCCCCAACCGCAAGGGGGAGACGCTTACGAACGAGCGTTGTTGCAGGAACTGGCGAGAGAATCCGATCGGCAGATGGCAGAATTAATTCCCACCGATGAAGCGAGCTTCCGAAAATACCAGGACATTGTGGGTGGCGCTTTGGAGACGCTGATTCATCGGGAGCCCCCGAAATACGACGACCTGCAACGGGAGAAAGTTGATAAGGAAGAACGGGGCGGATATCTGCTGTTTAAGGACAAACTCCGTGTGGCTTCGAGAGGCGAGGAACTTCCGGTCATTTCTCTCTACCCCAAACAGACGAAATGGAATGGTGAAGTCGTGATCTGGGTCGACGGCGAGGGCAAACGGGGACTGTTTGAAGACTCCGGTCTGGTTCGGACCGAAGTCATGCGACTGCTCGATGCGGGACTCTCGGTGGTTTCTGCCGATCTGTTTCAACAGGGAGACTTTCTGTTCGGCGATCAACCTCTCCCACAACAACGGGTTGTCAAAAATCCGCGTGAGGCAGCGTCCTACACCTTCGCTTACAACGATACTTTGTTCGTACGTCGGGTCCATGACGTTCTGACACTGCTGGCCTGGATCCGGGGCGATGAACACGAACCTCAAAAAGTCTTTCTCGTCGGTGTGAACGGAGCCGGTCCGGTTGCGGCCGCTGCACGAGCGACGGTAGGCGATCAATTTGATGCGGCGGCCATCGACACAAAAGGATTCCGTTTCATCAATTTGAAATCGTATCGGGATCCCGACTTTCTGCCGGGTGCGGTGAAGTACGGCGATCTGCCGGCTCTGCTGGCTCTGAACGCTCCACATCCTTTGTGGATTGGAGGAGAACAGGGAAAAACTCCCTCTCCCGTCAGTGAGAGTTATTCGGCTGCGGGAAGCGATGAGAATGTCACGTCCTACGAACAACAGAACACGATCGACGAGGCGGTCAACTGGCTGATCAACCGCTGAAGCTGAAGATTCTCAGCTGACTGGTGCGATGAGATCGCAGTCACAACAAATTGGCAGTTGGGCTTTGTTACGCGGCGTCTTTTAACAATTGTCTCTGCTCGAATTCGACGGTGCGCGGGATGTGGCTGGAGAGCCCCTGCCGGCAGACCGGAGAACTGAGCTCCTGTTGGAAATATTCCAGATTCTGAGTGTTCAGGTTGTTTCTGGAAAAAGAATCGACCGGCTCGTGCCAGAGATGATACGTCACGGTGCGATGGAGAATCGTGCGGAAGCGGAGTCCCGCCAGGGCAAGTCGTCGCTGAAGATCGCTGTCCTCCAGGCCCCAACCGACAAACCGTTCGTCAAATCCATTGACGCGCTCGAAGTCGCTTCTCGCGATACCAATATTGTTGCCGGTCAGGCGCGGATGATTGGAAAGTGACAGAAAACTGTACCCCCAATCTTTGCACGCTTTGAGCAGAATTCGGGACCTTTCTTTCCAGGAGGCGAGCCCCTTGTATCGCTGTGCCAGGATGAAGTCTTTGTCGATCTGTTCGGAAGTTTCTCGATCGAGTCGCAAGCAGTCGCCGACGATCACCGTCCCAAGTTTCGCCGATCGCAAATGCCAGGCGACATGGTCGGGAGGGAGGAGACAATCACAATCGACGAAGAGAAGATAGGGAGCGGAACTGGCCAGCACGCCTTCATTGCGAGACCGGGCAAGTTGAAATCCCTCGTGGTCGTGGGTGGTGAAGGAGAGGGGAAACGGCGCTGACTTCGCGCAGCGATCGACCACTTCCAACGTTTCATCGGTGGACCCATCGTCGGCAACCACCACTTCCATTCGCCCTGCGACCCCCTGCTGCTCTCCGAGCGACCACAGGCATCTCTGGAGATGCTCCGGTCGCTGGTAGCTGGAGACAATCACGGCGATCTCTTGCACGGGCATGGAATGGTTGGTCGATCGGGGAGGAATGATAGGGAGACCGGCCTTGAGCGACGTTTTCGCTGGAAACGCTGCTGACCGGAGAGTACCGGAGGTATAATCCCCATGGGAGATTGCGCCAAGATTTCTTTCTCGGTGAAGTCGTTTCCATGGCGGAATTTACAATAATTATCAACGCCCCAAAAACGCTCGTCATCATCATGACTAGAGACGGCACTTTCGTCCGCAAGATCACTTGCGACTCATCTGGACACAGAGTCTGAAATCTTCTAGATCTTTGGTCCTTTCCGTTGTGTCGCAGAAGAGATTGGAGTTGATTGTCCCCGAATTCGGATCTCTCCAGAAACTGCTTCCCGGAGATTCGTTCGCTATGCCAAATCACTCACTGTTCGGAAACCTTCATGGCTCACGTCGTCCTCACTATCGAGCCAGATCCGACGATTCGCCGCACGTTCCTGTTGCAGGCAACGTCTGTTCTGGAGTCTGATTCTGAGCTGGAGGTTCATTCTGCGGAAGTCGGTGAATTGGCCGTCGTCTGGGCTCATGGGGCTCACGTACCCGTCGGGTTCATTCAGGATTCTCAGGATTTTTGTCTGCTCCTTGGGTACGCCATCGATGACCAGGAGCGTCACCTGGATGAGAATATTCTGCAGAGAGAATGGACGAAAGAAACAGTCAACCAGCCAGGTTGGAGCGGTTACTTTGCTGCAGTTCGCTACTCGGAGACCACCGGACTCGCCGTGGACGTCGATCTGCTCGGTTATTTCCCGATGTATGTTTATCATCGGGACGGGGTCCTGATTGCGGGATCGAGTGGCGCGCTCTTTGAATCCCATCCCCTATTTCGATCAGAACTCGATCCCTTGGGATT
This sequence comes from Planctomycetaceae bacterium, assembly GCA_014762625.1. Taxonomy (GTDB): domain Bacteria; phylum Planctomycetota; class Planctomycetia; order Planctomycetales; family Planctomycetaceae; genus JABURQ01. The sequence goes on from JABURQ010000029.1 coordinate 19,417, forward strand.
GGCGGGAATTCTGCTCACAAACGGATTGGTCAATGAACGCACTCTGTTCAAAGATGTTCGTCAATTGAGCGCCGGCTGTCGCCTGTTTCGTTCTCCCGCAGGACTGGTTTCGGATCTCAGAACTTGGGAATTGGAGGTCGCTTCCGACGAATCGATCTCGTTCGAAGAAACGGTCTCATCGGTGGATGAGGAACTGATCGCCGCCATTCAGAGGCATCGTCCCCCTAACGAATCCACCACCTTAATGTTATCCGGCGGGTTGGACTCCCGCTTGATGGCAGGCTATCTCGATCGAGTCGGGATGAATTTTTCAGCCACCACCTTCGGGAGATCAATCGACTTTGAAGTTCGCGGAGCTCGACAAGTGACTCGCTTGCTTGAGATTCCACATACGGAGATCACAACGGAGGGCTCGGAAGAAGAGATCGTGAGAACGGCATCACGCATCGCCCATCTGGATCATCTCACGCACGGATTCAGCGGTATCCAGGGGGAACGAGCATCTATCGGATCGACGTCTCCCATGTTCTGGTCGGGTCATTTTCTCGATGATTTGCTCGGAGGGTACGCAGCCGGATTTGCAATCGACCCGGAGACTCATCAACTGAGCTTCGAAACTTTCTTCCGGAAACTGAATCGATGGGGAATGGCTCCCAAGACTCTATCACGCCTGATACAACCCTCCTTTGACGACAGCGACGAGGCCGTTGCTTCCGTGATCGAAAGTTTTCGAGCGACCTGGAATGGATACACAGGGTCGGATGCGCAGAAATCGTTTCAACTGAAACTGGCCACCCGAGCCCGCTATCATCTTGCCGGATCGCTGCATCGTCTGTCATTCGACACCTGGCCGATCACACCACACCTTGATCGCCGACTGTTAAACCGGATGATTCGCGTTCCGCTGGAGTTCTCTCTTCGACGACGGCTCGAAAACCGACTCTTGTCGTCATCGTTTCCCGAACTCGATGCGTTACCTTTGGATACGAATTCCTTTCGTTTCGAAAACTCCTCGGGACTCAAGGCCAGGCATCCTCTACACCCGAGGAAATTATGGGTGAGTGCTCAGAAGTCACTGCGAAGCTGGTATTGGCTCCACTGGCGGCGGACGGAACCGCGTCGATATCATCGTGTTTTCGATCCCGATCAAAGAGACTGGAAAATCATTCGAGCCGCCGCGGAGCCACATCGGCAGGAGCTTTCGACATGGCTGGATGACCGGGAACTTCGCAAAGTTCTGCCGTCACCGGAAGTGAACCTCGGCTACGCCGATCCATTTGCGGATGGAGCGGCGTTCCGAAATCTGTGCGGACTGATGCTGTGGAAGGCTGGGTCAGTAAGTGAGCTCCATCGAGCGGCGTAATTACTTGGGATCGAACTTCAAGAGAAAGCAACTGACAGTTCTTCTCCTGTTTCAGAAGTAGAATTGAGTATGAGATTCGTTGATATGAGAAAATCCTGGTATCTTTCGGCCCCGGCGCAAACGTTCTCAGGCGGAGTTTGCCGGGTGAGCGCCAAGGTTTCGGGGCGAGAGGTGTGGTTCGAGTCAACCACGCCGCTGAATCCCTCGGCGGAAGCATTTGCCGGAGCTTTTTTCCTGCCGGCGTTACACACCGGTCGAACTTTGAACGTGGAATCCACCCTCGATGAACATTGGCTGGCCGAAACGGAAAAGCTATTACCCACTTTGCACAAATGGTGGGGCTATCCTCAGGAATCGCCCCTCCGTGCGGAAACCGGTCAGGCACATCAGTCCGAACCGAGGAACTTATCGACGAGTGAGTCGTCCGGCCTTTGTTTTTCGTGCGGTGCCGATTCCTTCTACAGCTTACTGAAACGCGATTCCCCACCGAGCGACCTGGTGTACGCGCACGGTTACGACATTCCCGTCGATGACCGGCAACGATTTCAGACTCTCGAACCTTCTTTGCGAGAAGTCAGTCGAGAACGAGATGTGAGTCTGCACGTCATCCGCACGAATTTACGGACACATCCCCTGTTCAAAAAAGTGAGTTGGGACAGAACCCACGGAGCGGCACTCGCGGCGCTGGGACATTTACTCGGAGACCAGATTTCCCGGTTGGTCATCGCCCCGAGTTATCGTTACGAATGCGCACACCCGTGGGGATCGAGCTGGCTGCTCGACCCGCATTGGTCGAGTTCAACGGTCCGAATCGAACACGATGACGCCACCCTTGGGCGATACCAGAAGATACAATCGATTTCTCAAATATCGCTCGCTCAAAAACATCTTCAGGTCTGCTGGTCTCTGAGGTCCGAAAGCGGTAACTGCGGCGAATGCGAAAAGTGCCTGCGAACGATGGTGATCCTGGAATTTTCGAAGGCATTACATCTGTGCCGAACGTTTCCTCAAAAAACCTCGTTGTCGGAACTGATCGATCGCCAGCCGAAATTGCCCTCACACCTGCACGCCACCTGGAAGGAACTGCGCGACTTGAGCCACCACCCCGAAACTCAAGCTGCCATCGATCGGTGGTTTGACCGTTCGGCGAATGCCTCAAACTGGTGGAGGCGTCTCGCCGGGTGATTTTAAGAACGTGACACCTCCCTGGCTCGATCTCGATCGGGAAGAGTGACTGACTCAGGTAAAAGACAGTCGTAGCGAGTTGCGGATTCTGCGTGCAGCGGACGACCAGCAGTGTCGCGTCTTAAACGACCAACTCAACGTTCCTCGATTCAGTTTTGCCAGTGCTTCGTCCAGCGAACAGGCGAAGTCACAGCCGAGATCCCGAAGCCAGGTTTCGTAGAGACTCCGATTTTTATGATAGGAGTTGGGTAACAGGATCACGTGGCGATCCTGCAAGATTCCCGCCACCGCCATATGCAATCGGTTCGTAATCAGAGACTCATAGCGTGCGGCCAGCCGCAGATATTCCTCAGGTGTGCGTGCCAGCTTGACGGGATCCTGCGAATACCAGGGGGGAACCGCGTGGGCTTCCTGATCCTTACGAAGGAAGACTCCCAAGGTTTCCACCGCTGGAGGGAAACTGGTTTTCGGCTCGTACGCCAGCGCTAAATCGGGAGCCAGAATTGCCTCGGGGGCAAACTTGAAGCTAGCGTTTTCACGGACAAACACACGATGAAAGGGGCGATCTTCCGGGCCGAGAAAGGACTGCGGCAGAATGGTGACAGGCAAGCCGGTTTCGAGACAGGCCCCTCTCAGGTCCCAATTCGACCGGTAGGTTTCTCCCATATTCCCCCCTCCTCCGAAGACCAGTTCCTGGATCCCTTCTAGAGATTGGTGCGGACTCCAATCTCTCCACTGAACGCGAAAATGATCGAATAGCTGAACGGTCGCTTGCTCGATCAAGAGATCGCCGACATTTCCCAGCGGACGGACGAAGCCGATCTGTTTCCCTTGCAGCGGTTCAAAAACAGGCGAAAAGCGGGAGGCTGGTAGATGTGCCATTGAGGACTCTCCCTTGTTCGATCAGCGACATGAATAGACGAGAAAACCACCGCCGGTTCCGGATCTCCGAAACGCGCATGATGGTGGACTGTGGCCTTTCACCGGAGACAACCGTCCGGCGATGATAGGAGAAGCCATCAATCGAGGCCAGAGCGGATTACCAAGGACAATACCCCTGTTCCACCTTGAGGAAACCGGGGATTTTTTCTATCAATCGATTCTTCTTCCACTAATGGAATGACGATGTTGAAGCCACCTCGCCTCCCTCCGCCGGAATTTGTGTTGTCCGATTTTTATCCGGCAAACTGCGTCCTGAATTCTCGCCATTCATTTCAGAGTTTCGGGTGGCTCACAGCCAATCTACCCGGAGCCGACTTTCGGACGGGAGCCGCGTTGACGATCAACGGCTCGCTTCCCGTGATCTGTTCTGCCGGGGTCTGTTCGCCACGTACCAACTATATTTTTGAACTCGCCGGACTCCCGGAGAACTCGCACCGAATCATCTATCAAAATCAATCGGGATTTGAATCCCTTCTGGACGAGTGCCAGCGACGAAAACAATCGGTCATCTTCCAGCATCAGTTTCCGGAACAGGAACGACCGCGGGAATTATACTGGATCGATCCGGATTTGCTGGGACACCTCAATAATAAAGCGTATTTGCATGAGTTCGTCCCGGAACCTTACGTCCCTGAGCGAACCATTTTTCCGGTGAGTGAATTGTCGACATTTCTGAGTGTAGAAGCGACTCGACCTCTCGTCCTCAAAGGAGGGGCCAACCTGCCGACGGGAGGTGGAATCTCCGTCTGCATTATCCGAACAGATCAGGATCTGGAAAAAGCCCGCGAGCGTCTGCAGATCGGCGAGCAAGTTGTGGCCGAACGGTTCCTGTCGATCGAGAAGAACTACTGCGTGAATTTCGGCACGGACGGTCAGCAGGTGAGGTTACTGGGATGCTGCGAGCAGATCACCAATGAATCCGGACAGTATTCCGGCAACTGGCTCAGCCTCGTCGATCAGCCTCCCGCTGAAGTGATTGAGGTCGGGTATGAGATTATGCAAACGGCCGCAAAGCGGGGATATGTGGGAGTCGCCGGTTTCGATATTGTGCGCGAGAGTAGCGGTAAGATTCTGGTGATCGATCTGAACTTCCGACTCAATGGATCGACCCCCGGATTGCTCTGGCAAAACCGCGTCCTGACCAGATCGGGATCGAGATCGGTCGGACGCATTGTCCGTTTGAGTTTTCCACTGGATGTCGATCCCGAGTTCACTCTCCTCAGGGAATTGACCGCAAGCGGCTGGTTCTTTCCGCAAGTGATCTACGATCCTGAAGTCAGCCAGAATCCCCTTGAGGAAGTGCGAGTCCTGGGAATTCTTTTCGGTCACTCCCGCGATCAGGTCGAGCGGCGACTTCAGAGGATTCACCGAAAGTTTCAAATTTTCACGCAGGCACCGAGCAAGTCTCAGCAGTTTCCTCCGATTTCGCGGGCCGCTTGAGACGCCCCCCTGTTTGCCGATCAGGAGGTGAGAACCGACTGCGGCTTTCCTTGCCGAGGGAGTTTTTCCCACTCCGCAAAAACCTGGGCCCATGAATCCATCGCGACTTGAAGTCCCCATTCCCGTTCCAGTTTTTCGCGAGCCGCTATACGCATACGTTCTCGTTCGCCTTTCTCGAAAGCACACCGGCTCGCTTTGTAGACAAATTCCCGATCATCGCGACACAGCCACCCGGTCACGCCGTCCTCCACCTGGATCCGCCAACCCCCACGGTCATCCACAATCAGAATGGAGCCGGAGGCCATCGCTTCAAAACCGACGCGCGGCAGGTTCTCGAAAGTGTCGGTCGTCATGATGATGGCGTCGCACTGTGTGTAGAACGCGCGCTGACTGAGACCACAGGGCGGAAGCGTGCTGACAAACGGTTCGGGAGTTTTCCCGAACTTCTCACGGACATTCTCTCCCCAGCCTAAAATCAGCCCCTCCTTGAGGACCGGAGCGGTCATCGTGTCGTAAATCCACAATTGCCGCGGATGGAATTTATCGGCGTCCGCACGCGAAATACGACCGAATCGGAACTTTTCCTGAGGACGATTGTCGATGAAGGGGAAATCTTCCGCGTGGAAATACGGCTGAAAAAAGAGCGGTCGATAACTTTCGAAGTCTTTGAGCCGAGCGCTCACTTTTTCGAACGCATGCTGAGTTTGATAAAGCTGAAAATCAATCCAACCCTGAGACTGCGCGACGATCTCTTGCTCGAACGTCCAGGACATGCAGTTCACGAATGTCGTACTGCGAGCGAACTTGTGAATCTGTTCGAGGTTCTCGAGGAACTGGTCGTTACAGAAGGAAATACAATGGAGGCCTTCCAGCGAAGCCCAGTCGTTCGGCTCATGATAGACGCAACCCCTCTCCTCCAATTTCATCCCCTTAAGATTCTCGTCGAGCGGCCCACCCGGGCAAACATGAACTTCGATCCCCATCGCCTGCCAACACCGGATCTGATGATCCAGTTCGGTATCTGCTCCTCCGAGAGAACTCGGGTGTCCAATAATGCAAAGTGAATTAATCATTTTCGCTCCTGTGACCGGATTTCTCGAACATTCAACCAACCCAAAAGAGTTGTGGCCAAATTTTCACTACCTGTGACACCCAGTAAAAGAGCAATTCCGCCCTTCCATCAAAATTGATTCAAAAAACAGGACGGCACGCTGTTTGAAAAAGCAGGCAGCGTGGAAGAGCCAAAACATCAAAAGCCGGAGAAGGCCTGTAAGCCGGGTTTTGTCGAGAGCGATCATTTCTCTAGGACGACGATTGCTCGACGCCTCCAGCAACGCACCCGAGAGTCAAACGGTGCGGACCGCACCTCCTCTCTGCTTGGTCTTGCTCCCGGCAGGGTTTACCAAGCCGGTTCGGTCACCCGAACCGCTGGTGAGCTCTTACCTCACCGTTTCACCCTTACCTCCTGGGAAGCGAACTTCCCCGATCGGCGGTTTGCTTTCTGTGGCACTCTCCCTCGCCTCGCGGCGGGTGGGCGTTACCCACTGCCGTGTCCTGCGGAGCCCGGACTTTCCTCTCCGATGACGAAACATCGCAGCGATCGCTGAGCCTTCTCCGGCAAGACGTATTCTACCGGTAGGACACCCAATTCGCTACGAGGGTTCTTATTATGCCGGGCGATATTTGAGCGAACGGCCCGGTTGTAAGTCTCCCGTAATTTCGATCGGCTCCCCGGCTTGTAGAATCGGCACGCCGTTCACGATGACATGTTCGATGCCGAGACACGTTTGTTGCGGATCGTCGTAAGTCGCCCGGTCGGAGACGGTCTGCGGATCAAAGACGACCACGTCGGCGAAAGTATTCTCGCGGATTTCGCCTCGGTCTTCGAGACCGAATCGTTGGGCAGGAATGCCGGTCATTTTGTGGACAGCCTGTTCCAGGGAAAAGAGTTTCCGATCCCGCACCATCGGTCCCAGCAGACGCCCCGCAGACCCGAACACGCGCGGATGAACGTGGGCGCTCTCATGGTAAATGCCGTCCGAACCCATCATATAGAGGTCGTGCTGCAGGAAGGGCTCGATGAGGCGGTCGTCCCCCTGATCGAACACCAGCAGAACCGCCAACCGCTCTTCCAACAGAAAACGGAACAGAGCTTCTTCCGCCGGCAAATCGACCTCGTCGACATACTGCGCGAGACTTTTTCCCTGATGGACGGCGTTTTCGGAACTGGCGGTCCAGGCGATTTTGATGTGGTCGAGGTCGAGTCGATAAAGCTTGAGACCCTCAGCGAATTGAGCTTTGACCGCTGGATCGCGCATTTTTGTCATCGCCGCCAGAGGACCGTCTTCCCAGACTTCGTACGGCAGCAGGTAATTGAGCATCGTCGAGCCGGGTTGATAGGGATAGACATCAAAGGATATATCGACTTGATGCCGGGCTTCACGATCGATGTATTCCAGAATCGGTTCGATATCGTCGGAAGTGAGACCTTTGAGGTGAGAAATATGAACCCGCACGCCCGCGCGGCGTCCGATTTCGACCGCCTCCTTCAAACCGTTCATGATGCCGGTTTTGTAGCGCATATGCGTCACATAGAGACCATCATACGGGGCCATCGCTTCGCAGGCTCGCACCAGTTCCTCCGTCGTGGAAAAACATTGAGCGATGTAGTCGAGTCCCGTCGACAACCCGACTGCTCCGGCCTCCATTCCCGCTCGGATCTCGCCGCAAATCTGTCGCATTTGGAAATCATCGACCGCCTGACGCCCAAAACCACACGCCAGCGTCCGAACGTTGGCGTAGGGGACATGAGGGATGAAGTTCTGAACATTTCGCCCTTCTGCGAACTCCATGAACTCCGCCAAAGAGCGCCAACCGCGATATTCATCCAGCCGCAAAGCGTTCAACGCACGCAAGTAGAATGTCCATTCCAACGCCGTCTGATCGTTGACGGGCGCATACGAGATGCCGTCCGCCATGATCACTTCGGTGGTGAACCCCTGCGTCGTCTTGGCAGACAGTTGCTCGGTCTTCAGCAACCAGCCATCGGTGTGATTGTGGACATCGATAAATCCGGGGGCCACCGCTTTGCCGCCGGCGTCGATCACCGCTTGGGCGTCCGCGTTTGAAAGATCGCCGATCTTCGCGATGCGATCTCCGGCAAGGCCGATGTCGGCGGGCCGGGACTCGGCTCCGGTCCCATCGATGAGAATTCCGTTACGGATCAGGATGTCGAACAAGAAATCACTCGCTTTGGTCTGAAGTAGGGCCCGTCCCCATCATATCCTCTACGGATATAAGATCCACGAACAGCAACTGTAAAGACCGGGCGAGTTCCCAAGTTCCCGGACTCAGCTTGACTCCGCGCCTCCCTCCACCGAGACTCAGTGGAAAAGCGCGGGAAACTTTTCAGGAATTATCACATGAGAACTCTCACCGTCGTCGTCTTGATCGGCTGGACATCGTCGCTTCTCGCTGCGGGACCGTTTGAACGCCCTGCCCGAACTCCCGTCGTCACAGCCGCCGGGCGGCAGGGCATGGTGGTGTCCAATTGCGATATCGCCTCACAAGTGGGAGTCGAGGTTCTCGCGGAGGGAGGAAACGCCGTCGATGCCGCGATTGCGGTCGGGTTCGCGCTCACCGTCACCTGGCCGGAGGCGGGAAACATCGGAGGGGGAGGATTCATGATGGTCGCGCCGTCCGACCGGGATGTGGTGTGCATCGAATACCGGGAAACGGCTCCCGACGCCGTCGAAGCGGATTCGTTATCGAAGTGGACAAACCGCCGTCACGAACGGATGGTGGGAGTTCCGGGAACGGTTCGCGGCTTCTGGCTGGCTCATCAGAGATACGGCACACTCCCCTGGAAACGACTGGTCGAACCCGCCATTAAACTGGCTTCTGAAGGGATCGAGGCCGATGAGTTTCTGGCGTGGACACTCAATGGCATTCTCAGACAGGAAGACATTCAAACCGATCCGCGGTACGCCGAATTTCGACGTGTGTTCGGACCGCCCGACAAACAATACTGGACCGCCGGGGATCGACTGGTGCAACCCGATCTCGGAAAGACATTCACACTGATCGCGGAGCGGGGCGCCGATGCGTTTTATGAAGGTCCGATCGCGGAACAAATTGTCGCTCAGATGAAACGGGGGGATGGCTGGATCACTTTGGAGGATTTGAAGTCGTACCGCGCCAATCATCGTCCGGCAATTCACGCACAGATTAAAGGCTACGACTTCTATGGCGCACCGCTACCCAGTTCGGGCGGAACGACGGTCCTGATGGAACTGAGAATGCTGGAAACGCTGGGGGTTCAAAAATCTCCCGACTATTTCTGGTCGATGGAACACATCCACCTGATGACGGAAATCATGAAGCGTGCGTTTCGCGAGCGGGCCGCTTATCTGGGGGACGCTGATTTCGTCGACATCAATCCTGTCGTCTGGTCCCGAGACCACGCCGCCCAACTGGCACAATCCATCGATCCTGAACAAGCCACGCCGAGCATCGAACTCGCCGGGGATATTCCCGTGACGAGAGAGCTTTACGAATCTCCACAAACGACTCATTTTTCGGTTATCGATGAAAACGGGATGGGGGTCAGCAATACCTACACACTCGAAGCCAGCTACGGAAGCTGCGTTGTGGTGAAAGGAGCCGGTTTTCTTTTGAACAACGAAATGGGTGATTTCAACCCGATCCCCGGACGGACCGATACGGAAGGACGCATCGGAACACAACCGAATCTGATGGCTCCCGGGAAACGAATGCTGAGTTCGCAATCTCCCGTCATCATCAAACAAGACGGCAAGGTCAAACTGCTGGTCGGCTCTCCGGGCGGTCGCACGATTATCAATACGGTCTTCGAGATCCTCGTACAGACCCTGTTCTTCGAACGTTCACTGGAGGATGCGGTGAACGGACCGCGATTTCATCACCAGTGGTTCCCCGACATTTTACATCTCGAGTCCGATTTATCGTTGTTGCCGGAGGATGTTCAGGAGGGACTGAAACAACGTGGACAGAATCTGTCCGTCCGGGAATCCGCGCGACAGGGTTCAGCGCATTGCATCGAAGTCGATCTCAAGTCCGGGGTCGCAACAGGCGTCGCGGACTGGCGACGTGGAGGAGCGGCAATCGCCGTGAAAAAATAGGCGATTTTGTCCCGGAAGCAACGGTTCAACGTTAAACTGCGATTTCAATTTGTTCGGATCTCGGCAATATTACGTGTGGTCGCCCGAATAACGTAACTTGGAGATTTGTATGAAACCTACAGGATTGTTCGCCTCCGTTGGATTACTCGTCTTACGAATTGTTTCCGGTGCGATGATGATTGCCGCTCACGGCTGGGGTAAGTACGAGAGCTTCGCTGACAAAGCCGACAGTTTTGCTGACCCGCTGGGGCTCGGTCCCAAATGGAGCCTGATTTGCACCATCATTACGGAAGTGGCCTGTTCGGCTTTGCTGGTAATCGGACTCGGCACGCGACTCGCGGCCGCCGCTTTAGTGTTCACGTTTGGCGTCGTTATTTTTGTGGTCCACGGAGAGGATAGCGTCCTCGATAGAGAACTCCCGATCCTGTATCTGGGTATCTATGCCACAATCGTAGCGACGGGTCCTGGAATCTTCTCCTTCGACGCTCTGATAGCCCGCCGTCGTCGGAAGCAAAAAGAAAAAGGCGAGTAACTCAGTCTCTCACCCTCAATTCAAGACGGATACCAAGGCAGATATTGTGAATGAACCAGTAGAGACCACCTGGAGAGAGACTCTCGATCAGGTTGTCGATGAGCAATTTGAACGCATTCGACAAGTGCGGCGACACTTGCATCGCCAGCCGGAACCGAGCGGGGAAGAATTCCAGACTTCGCTGTATCTGGCGGAGCGGTTGGCGGAGTTTGGCCTGGAACCGAAACTCGGTCCCGAAAAGAGGGGGCTGGTCGTCGATCTCGGAGACGAAGAACCGAAACTGGGATTGCGAGGCGATATCGACGCCCTCCGCATCCAGGATGAGAAACAGGTCGACTATTGCAGCCACGTTGATGGTGTCATGCATGCCTGCGGTCACGATGCACACTCGGCAACAATTTTCGGTGCCATCGCCACACTCGCCGAAATGCGAAAACGTGCCGCCCTCCCCTGGCCGGTGAATTGTCGCGGCATCTTTCAACCCGCCGAAGAGACCAACCAAGGCGCGCTCGAAATGATGGCAGCGGGCGTTTTGAAGGGACTCCACTCCCTGCTGGGGGTTCATATGGATCCATCCCGAATGGTGGGAACCATCGGCGTCCGACAGGGAGACTTCACCGCCGACTGCCACGAGATGAAAATCGAAGTCACCGGACGCGGCGCCCACGCCGCCCGGCCTCACGAAGCCATCGATCCGATCTCGGCGACCGCGCAGTTGATCAGTTCAATTTACCTGTTTGTCCCGCGCGGGACGAATTCTCAGGACCCGGTCGTGGTGACGTTCGGTCAAATTGAAGGAGGCTACGCCCCCAATGCGATTCCCGATAAAGTCGTCGTTCGGGGCACCTTACGGACTCTCGATACACAGGTCAGTGAAGCGACGATGCGACACGTCGACCGACTGCTTCGTGGTGTCGCGGAAGCTTCGGAAACTCAGATTACTATCGAATGGACCTCAGGACCTCCCCCGGTCAAGAACGATCGCGATCTGACGCGTCTCCTCATACAAGCGGGACGCACCACCATTGGTAGCGAAAACGTGAAAACCATTCCCCGAGCCAGTATGGGAGGGGAAGACTTCGCCAATTATCTCACCGAAGTTCGTGGAGCGATGTTTCGTTTGGGGTGCGCCCGAGCCGAAAACGCGCCTCCCCTGCATTCGTCGCTGTTTGATATCGACGAAGAGGCATTAAGAGTTGGAACGAAAGTGTTGGTATCTGCGGCGATTCTCTGGCACGATCCCGATCGAAACACGAGCGATTAATACGGAAAGCGAGTGATGGAACGAATTGAATTCAGCGCATCGTCGGAACCGTCTTTGGGAGTCGAAATCGAGTTAGCGCTCGTCGATAAACAGACGGGAGCACTCACCTCCGCCTGCCCCGAATTGATTGCCAATCTTCCCGAATTGGAACGGGGAGCCATCAAACCGGAATTAATGCAGTGTTATATCGAACTCAATACGGACGTCTGCCATTCAGTCGCGGAAGCCGGCGATCAATTGCAAAAGAATCTCGCCGCCCTCGAATCGGTCGCCGAACCGCGGAATGTCGGCCTGTTATGGTCGGCAACGCACCCGTTTTCGTCCTGGCACGATCAGGATGTGACCGAAAACGATCGCTATCGAGGTCTCGTCGGACTCCTCCAGGATACCGCCCGCCAACTGGTGACGTTCGGGCTTCACGTCCATGTGGGAGTCGATTCGGGAGACAAAGCGGTCATGATTTGCGACCGACTGCTCCGACATCTGCCGACTCTTCTCGCGGCGAGTTGTAACAGTCCCTTTTGGGAAGGTCGCATGACGGGCCTCAGTTCGTGGCGGACAAAAGTGATGGAAGGTCTGCCAACCGCGGGTTTACCCCCCTTCATGCGGAACTGGAGCGAGTACGTCTGGCTGATCAATCACCTGATCGAAACCGGATTCATCGAAACGATCCGCGAAATCTGGTGGGATGTCCGCCCGCATCATAACTTCGGTACGGTCGAAGTCCGTGTCTGCGATATGCCGGGAAGTTTGCAAGACGTCAAAGCGATGACAGCACTCATTCACTGTCTGGTCAAACGGCTTTCGGATGAGATCGATCAAGGCACCTATCAGCACGACTGTCACCCCATGATGGTTCGACAGAATAAATGGCGCGCCGCCCGTTACGGACTCGAAGCCGAACTGATCGACACCATGAGTCACGAAATGATTCCGGTGCGGACGATTCTGAAACAGCACGTCGAAAAACTTCGCCCCATCAGCCAGGAATTGAACTGTTCCGATGAACTCGAAGACGTCTTGAGAATCGCCGACAGCCCCACCTGGGCCGAACAGCAGATGCGTCAACGGATCGAACTGGATGACCCCGCCGAACTAGTTAGGTGGATGCTCAATCAGTCGACGAATTAGCCTCGTCGATTTTCTCGAACCCCTCGCAATCGATGACCGGCTGAGGCGGATATTTCGGGTAGCGTTTCTCGTCTTTAGATTTCTGACACATCAGAAATCGCGAGCCCTTGCCGGAAACGACCGATTTGTGATATCGGCAAAATTCGCACAACGTCGGAATAGTCATCGCTTCTTCACTTCAGCAGAGTTCGCGAAACTGATGATCAATACTCTCGCCTTAACTGTTCTTCTTTGAAAATCTGAAAGCCGGATTTTTGGTACAGTTTCAGAGCAGCGGGATGATCGAAGGTGCAAGTGTGTAACCAGAAACGCTGTGGATTTTGGTTCCAGACTTCCCGAATCACCCAGTTCAGAAACCAGGTTCCCAACCCCCGCCCGTGGTGCTCTCCCAGGAGACCGAACTGGACGAGTTCGATATCCAACTCATTGCGACCATCGAGTTCCGCGAAGCCCGCCGGAGCTCCATCCACATGCAGCACAAACATCCGCGTGTCGGGGTGCTGAATGACGCTGGCGAGCTCTCCATCAGACATTTTGCGCCGACTGAGCCAGCGATAATTCCGACCGACGGCATCATACAAGAAGCGATAATAGTCCACGCTGGGAGAATCGACTTCCAACACGTCAATCCGCCCCTGCGGAGTGCTGACTTCTCTCCCACCGGGTTCCCGCATCTCCAGATGGTAGACAGTCACCTCCACCAAATCGGGAGCATCGTTCTCAATCGTCATTGTTAATCTGGGCTAGAATGGTCTTAGAACATGTCGCCGATCAACTCGCCGTCGGCGCGATGTCCGAGGAACTGATAAGTCTTCGGCTCGATATTTTCGCTGATAAACCGCACGCTTCCGTCACCGAGAAGGAATTGGGCTCCGCCGGTATGCTGAGAGCTGAAACCACCGACCTGCGGTGCTTCCTGCTCGGCTTCCGGATTGTCCATCTGCCCAAATCTCTGCCTGTTAAAATCATCAATTCCCACATTGATCATCGTCCCCATATTTCGCAAGGAAGACGCGGTACCCGACATCCATCCGAAGGGATTGATCGCCTCTCCATAACCCTCTTCTTCGACCAATTGACCTTGAGTTGGCGTGAAAGGGATATCAGCTTCCCCGACGAAGATCGTATAACTGCGACCATCCTGGATGTCGTCGAATGCAACGCTGCTGTTCAGGAACATCACGCCCGTATTATTCACATCGATGGGGGCCTCTTCGTGATGGTGGACGCCGTAGTAACTGGATATCGCGGCATTCCCGTCGGAATTGAAGACATTGGGACTGGAAGGACAGTGCTGGAGACCGAACGAATAATTCCGCACGGTTTCGTTGTTATCGTGATAAGCGCCGACATTGAAATCGATTTTATTGAACGCATTTTGTTCGCCCACGTAAGGCAAAAGCTGCACCCACCAGCTCATCTGATACTCGTCCGTCGAAGGAACGATCGGCCTCGCCGTGTTCACCGAACCGGGAGGCAGGACCTCAAACGACATCTCGTAACTATGCAACGCGATGCCGATCTGCATCAGGTTATTCTTGCAGGATGAACGGCGCGCCGCTTCGCGTGCCTGCTGCACCGCCGGCAGCAACAATGCGACCAGAACGGCGATGATAGCGATCACCACCAGCAGTTCGATCAGCGTAAAGCCTCGCCGCAGGTTGGCTTTCCGGGAGTGTAAGTTTTGTGTTGGAGTGTCCATAATCTGTTCCTCGATTGAGTCAGTTGTTGGATGGTTGAGAGACATCGACGAGAATCTCGCGCGACGTCCGGATGTGTTGGTGCGGATCGGTCGGATAATCGGCAACGACGGTCACAAGCCGTCGATCGCTATTTTCTTCGGGAGTGACTTTAATCGTGACGACTCCGTCATCGGATCCTCCCAGTTCCTGTTGATTCAGAGTCCAGGTTTCTCCCTCATAATCGGGGTTGGACTTTAACTGCATGGCGGCTCGTTCGATGCCCGATTCCGCCAGCCAGGTCGATTGCTGACGCTGCTCGAATTGCAGCGTTCGTTCGCGTTCCCGCAAAGTGGTCTCCAACATCGTGAGCCCGATGGAAAATACAATCAACATCGCCAGCAGGACAACGATCGTCACGGCACCGCAACGGGTAGGCTCACAGAGTCGGCTCGCTTTGTGTGAGATACGGTTCATGGCGTTCCTCCCTCAAAACGGAGATCTTTCCCAATCGCCGCCAAAACTCGATACGTCCGCTGAGGAGTCTCTTCTTGCGATTTGCGATAAGGCTTGGAATAGATCAAAACGACCTGTGGGATCTCGCTGGCGAATGTCTCGAAGCTCGCCGACTCGAAATTGACGGCATACGATTCGCGACCGACGATGCTACCGTCCGCTTCGATGGTTCTGAGGAAGGAGCCATCTTCAATTCGGTAATGGATGGTCTCACCTGACGGTTGTTTCAAATCGACGCCCGTCACCCGATCGTCCTCTTTGACAAGATTCGCCGACGACGCGGCGTGGGCATCGTGGCGGAATCGGACGGATAAATCGCTATGCGCCGTCGTGGCGACCAAGGTGTCGCGGCTGTGCCCTTCCGCCTTCATCACCGAATTCATCACGGTGGCACTGATTGTTGTCACCATGCCCATAACGGTCACGATGAGAACCATTTCGATCAGAGTTTTTCCGGAACGGGATGCTGACTTCATAAGGATCCTCCCGTTTGTGGGTAAATGAACGTGGTCAGTCGAACGGGCCGGGCCGTTTGACCGGTTCGATCTCTCCAGCGGAGCGTAACTGTAATTTTTTGCCCCGCGAGCGGTGCCTCCGGAGGGGCAAGATCCACATCCAGTTGGGCGTCCGGCAGCACCTTCTGATACTCCGCCGGCACTTCCGACTGTTCGGCAATCGCTGTGGTCAACCCCGCGTATTTTTGCGACGTTAACTCTTCGAGCAGATTGGACGCGACCTGCGTGGCGATAGTACGACGCTGCGACACTTTTTTCTGGTAGTCGGCCCAGCGCAACATGGGCACAATCGTGCTGAACAGTAACGCCAGCAGCGTCATGCTCACGATCAATTCGACCGTTGTGAAAGCACGGCGAGTTGTAGTCGCCGGCTCTGCTCGGGTTTTTGAAAGGCGTTGATGCATGAGGATTTACTTCACAAACGAGTGATTATCTTCTAACGGTTAACTGAGATCATTGACGAGTTTGACCAGAGGGAGAAAAAATCCGACGCAGACAAAAAACGTCAGAAGGCCCATCACGAGGACGACTGCCGGCTGCGCGAACTCCAGCGCAGCAATCGCTCGGAACCTGGTTCTTCGCTCCAGAGAATCAGCCAATTGACGCAAGACCCAGGGTAAGTTGCCCGCTTCCTTGGCCGTGTTTAGAAGTGCTGATTCGTCGCGGGTAATCAATTGCGATTGACGCATCGCTCCCCAGAAATTTCGTCCCTCCCGAGACAGCTGATCGACCTGCTTCAGACACTCCCTCACCGCGAAATGAGGATGTTCGATGGAGATCATGGTGGCTGTCTGCTCCAGAGATTTGTCGGCCTCGGTCGTCGAAGCGAAGATCCTGAGCAACCCGGGAACATCCAGACGCTTTAGGAGTCGTCCGGCAAAAGGTGTGGCCAATTCTCGAAAACCAATGAATGAGGCGATCGCTGCAAAGACACCCCCAACGAACAGTAACAGAAAGATCAGCATCCCCCAGGGAGTGGAGGTCAAAAAATCGGCGAAATCGATCACGGCAACCGTCTGCCCCGGTAGTTCGGTATCGAAACCTTCGAAGATCTCTTTGAACTTCGGCACAATCCAGGTACACAAGCCGAACACGATGAAGAGGCCGATCAGCGGAATGAACGTCAGATAAATCGTGGCCATCGTGGGAGAAAAACCGGGATTGCTGCGACCGGTTCTTTTTTGGCTGTGCTCGACGGCGGCGTCAGTCGCCGCTTTCTCCAGATAACCATTCTCCTCACCGGCTCGCAGCATCAATAGTGCCTCCGCCGGGATGATGCGCGGTGAGACCTTACCGAGAGCCTTGGCAAGAGGTGTTCCGCTGGAGAGTAACGGGATTAACTGATTCACCCGACGTCGATAGCGGCTCGAAAGAGATTCCCGGAGTATCTCCAGTTCCGCGATCAGATCGCGACCGGTTCTCAACGACGAAGCGATCGTCCAGAGAATGGCTCCCTGATCCAACTGCGAACGTGCCCCCCGCGCATACATCACCCCGATTGTGAGCGGTACAAACAGGATGAAGGGAAGAGGAATCAAACCCATGACAGGAGTCACTCCAGGTCAAATTAAAGACAAATCGTTTAATAACTTAATCAACGGCAGGAACAACGCCGTCACAAAAAAGCCCACCAGAAACAAAGTCGAAAACAGCAAAAAAGGTTCGAGAACCACCGGCAATAAACCGGCTCCATTATTGGCTTGCGCCGAATAGGCACTTCCCGTCACGCGTAGACTGTTACTGAATTCTTCCGGGCGGGACGACCAGCGAAACGACATCAGCAATGACTTCGGGATCGACAGGCAGGGAACGGCGGCGGATGACAACGATTCCCCTTGTTCCAACTTCTTCGCAATCAACTCGCTCTCATCTTCAAGACTCAAATTCCCGCATCCAGACGCCGCCAGTTTGACGGCGGTCGCCAGCGGAACCCGTCTGTCGACGAGATCGGCCAGCAGCAGGCAAAAGGTCGCAAAAGTATTTTCGCGAAACGCCTTGCCGCTGAATGGAACGTGGTACGTTAATTGTTGCGTGAATTTCCGGATCGCTCGACCTCCCACAATCCGCCAGATCACAAATAGGACGAAGGGGAGCAGGAGAAAGAGTCCGTATTTCACCGCAAAATCAGACATGCCCATCACCATCACCGTCATCCCCGGCAATTCCGTATCGAACCCCTCGAAGATCGCCTTGAATTTCGGAACCAAGTCCATGAGTAAAAATCCGCAAGCAAAAATTAGCGCCAGCAGAACAATCTGCGAATACAACAATCCGCCCCAGATTTTGCCTGCCGTCTGCCTGGCAGACTGGGTGATGGAGAGATAACGACTCAACAATCCGGAGAACTGATCGGGGGGTAGCTTGAGTTGAAACAGTCGAGCAAAAGTCGGTGGCATCTCTTGACCGGCGGATTCGGACAGTTCGTCCCAGGTCTTGCCCGCTTCGAGTTGTTCGCTGAGTGACCGCAGGGATTGGGCAATCCGCGGCGATGGATGCTCTTCCGCCATCAGACGTAAACCGGCCTCTAAAGGAAGTCCCGCTCCCGTAATCGAGGCAAACGCTTCCCCCAGTTCATCGAGGTGATCGTCATTGAAGATGACGGACATCGCCGGTGAGTCTGTTGTCACCTTCTCTTCCGGGTCCGAATTTTCCAAGGTTTGCAACCGAATCTCGGTGAATCCCTGCTGCATCAATTGCTCGCGGGCGGATTCCAAAGAATCTGCCGTCAACTCCGCCAATATGGGCTGCCCGTTGGGGTCGATCGCGTTGTATTGAAACCGAGTCATAATTAAGTCCAGGAATACTCTTATTCGGATCCCAGTTGGGTCAGTAATTCAATTAAAGGGAGAAACAGAGCCAACGAATAAAGCAGGACCGCGGTCCCCGCGATCAACACCACAATCGCAATCGGAAAGACGGTCTGAAACCGCTGGCTGCTGGAGGTTGTGCGGCGATGGTAAATCTCGGAGAGGTGAGCCATGGTGGTGGGAAGCACATGCTGTCGCGCTCCGATTTTCATCACTCCGACCATGAAAGATGAAAACGCAGGGCCGGCTTGCATCGTGTTTGCCAGAGACTCGCCCGTTTCCGTACCTCGCGTCCAGCCTCGCACATCGGCGATCATTCGCTCCTGCCCCGTCGATTCGGCGGCCAGAGTCAAGGCACGCGTTTCTGGAACGCCGTACCGCATTAACTCAGAGGCGAAATGTGAAAAGGTGGACCATTGCGAATATCGGACAATGCGTCTCACACCCGGCAGCCATCGCGTCCAACCGTAATCCAAGGCTCCCCGATGACGTCGGGAACCGGCCGACCACAAACCCCAGATCAACCCCACACCCAGAAGTACAAAGGGAACCCATCCAAGGAACCGGACTTCGCGAGGGAGAGTTTGCAAGGCCTGAATCCAAGCAGTTCCCCCGGTATCGAAGGCCTCCAGAGTCTGCACCATCCGCGGGATGAAAAAGACCAGTGAGAGGTAGAATAGAAACCACGTCATCATCAGAACCAGCGTGGGATAGATCATCGCCAGCGTCATTTGATTGCGCGTCTCCTCCGCCTGCCGCGCGTAATTCGCCAGCGACTCCACCGCATCAGCGAGCCGTCCTGACTCCGCTCCCGCTTCCAAAATGGCGCTGTACGTCGGGGGAATATCCTGATCGATTGATTTCAACGCTTCCGGCAGAGATTGTCCCATATCCAGTCGTTCGGCCAGCGCGCGGGTATAACGTTCCAAACGACCGGAAACAGACGAGGCAAAACCTCGAAGACCTACCGAGAGCGGAATTCCAGCCCGCAACAACGAGGCGATCTCATCGTTCAACGCGATGAATTCGCGCGCTTTCAGCGGATACTGTTGAGAGGACGATGAATCTGACAAAGCAGGAAATCCCTTACATCAGACAGAAATCATGTTCGATAGAATTGCCAAACGACATCCGGTCGTTGATCAGCTTGAGACAGGAACTAAAGATCGCTACACACAAACAGAATGAATTTTTCCCGGCAGCAATCAGACAGAAGGAGAGAAAATCGCCAGACGAACGTCTCAGAAGAAATCAACGAATTCCCCGACCTCTGACTTTATGGTCACTGGAGCGGGACCGTTTGTCAACAAAATTTTCCTGACGCGTTGTTAAGCGAGAGCCAAAACATCGCTTAAGAGCCTGCTTTCGGTTGACGAAATCCGAGAATGCGACGGATTTCCGCGGGAGAGGTCTGGCCTGACTCCACACACGTCCGAGCCATTTCCCAGCGGGAAATCATACCGCTCTGAATCGCGGCCCGATCGATCGTGCCGGAATCCATCCGATTCAGAATCGACTGGCGAATTTCCCGGGCATCGAGTGTCAGCAGTTCGATGATAGGAAATCGTCCCGCGTATCCGGTTCCATCACAGTTATCACATCCGGTGGGGATTTGGAATTTTTCGACATCCAAACCCAGCTTGTCCGTTTCATCACTTCCGGCTTGGGCACAGGAACAAAGTTTTCGCGCCAGTTGTTGATTGAGAGCACACAGCAAGCCACTCGTTAACTGATAAGGCTCGATCCCCATATCAAGTAATCGTGAAACTGCTTCCGATGCCGAGCCCGCGTGAAAAGTCGTAATCACCAGATGCCCCGTCAACGCCGCCTGAAAGACGAGTTGAGCCGTTTCGGTGTCTCGAATTTCTCCGACTAGAATGACTTCCGGATCCTGCCGCAACAGGGACTTGAGAGCAACTGCGTAATCGAAACCGCGCGAGGGGCGAATTTGAGACTGACTCGCTGCAGGGATGATCGACTCAATCGGATCTTCCAGCGTCGAAATAGCGCGACGGATGGGAGAGTCTTCCACAATCGCCCGCAGGCAGGCATAAGCCGTCGTTGTCTTTCCAGAACCGGAGGGGCCCGTCAACATGATGACGCCGCTGGTCTCATACAAATTACGCTTCAGTTCTTCGAGAGTCTCATCGGGATAACCGAGAGAGGAGAGGGTGCGATAATCCCCCGATCCGATGAACAGTCGAATCACGGCTTTCTCACCGTGCACCGAGGGAAACGTGCTCACGCGCATCTCGAATCCCTGCTCTCCTCTGGAGATTCGTCCTTCCTGAGGAACGTCGGCATGATAGGTCAGAAGTTCCGCGAGAACCTTCAACCGGGAAACAATATTAGCTTTCAGGGCATCCGGGAACTCGGCAATCAAATGCAACACACCGTTGATCCGCCAATTCATCTCCAGACTCGCAGCGCGCGGGATGAGATGGATGTCTGTGGTTCCGTGCTGACGCGCTGAGTTGAGAAACAGATCCACCAGCCGGGGAACGTTTTCGGGATTATTGAGCGCGTCGCCCGCCAACTGATTGTCGGCGAGATCCTTAGCAAAACTGTCAGCAGGTGTGAGAGACATGGAATGCGATAACGTCAGACGGGAGATGTGGAACTTCGGTACGATTGTGGAAGATCGTGCCGGGAATTCCTAATATTTTCTGCCTGAGGCCCACGAACTTCTGAAAATACCGCACTTCAAACAGGTTTGACGGCTTTCTTCATTCGGCTCGCGCCACCAATGCCCGTTCGACTCGCCTTCCCACATATTCGACGTGCAGTCGCAAGTTGTAAAACTCCTCCATATAAGAGAGTGGCACCGAAGTGAGATCGTCCAGTTCGTCGTGCATCTCTTTGAGGGCCGCTTGATGATGGGCAAGGGATTCGGCAGTCGAACCGCTCCGCAGATCGGACTCAATTTCCCGCAACAGACGGTACCAGCGATAGATGCGGGATCGTATCCGCCAGCGATACAGAGGCGGGGCAATTTTGAAGAGTGGAAAGAGCAACGTCAAAATAGGAATCAACAGAATTTTCCCCCGGCTGATGAAGGAGGCCACCCAGAAGGGCAAATGTTTCTGCAAGACGGGTGGTCCCGAGTCAAAGTAACTTCGAGCCAGATCATTGAGCGGAAATTCAATCAGCTTCGGCGAGGGAAACACTCCCTCGGGAACCAGTTCGTTTCCCCGTTCGTGACTTTTGGTTGCCGCCTCCATGAACAACGGAACAAACGCCTGATGCAAATTCCGGGTGGCCACCAGATTGGCGGCGGGGGCGATCAGATGAATATCCTGTCGCGGTAGATCCTGCTGCAAATCGATCACCCCACGATACAGAGTCACGTCACTCAGATACGATAAAGACCTCGCCCAGGCACCGTGTCGTTGAAAGTTCATTAGTCGAATATTTTGCTCTTGTAAGAGACGTTGAATGGATTCGGAACGCGGCAATCCGACGAGGAACACGGCATCGATCTCTCCCGCGATCAGTTTCTCGACCGCTTCTCCGTTCCCGATCGACAACACCGTCGTTTCCTGATCGGCATTCAAGCCACTCAACGCCAGCAACCGTGTTGAGAGGGCCTGGGTTCCGCTGCCATCCTCACCGATGGCAATCGACTTTCCCTGCAACTTACGAAGATCGCTGATCTCCTGATCGCTGCGATAGAAAACCCACACCGGTTCGAGATAAAGACTCGCAAGAGATTCCAGACCCGTTTGATGTTCGATTCCTTCGGGAGCCGTTCCTCCCTGAACGATGGCAATATCGACTTCGGGATCTGATTTCAACAGCTCATAATTTTCGACCGAGCCTGCCGTCTCGCGAACGACCAGTTCGATGCCGTAATCGGCAAAAAATTTCGCATACTCCTCGGCAACTTGATGATAGCCGCCACCTTTCACTCCGGACGCGATCACGATCCGCCTCGGCGGTGCCGGCTCGACAAAAAACCAGGCCACGCCAAACGCCAGAAGAAAGAACAAAAGCCCCCCGCCCCATAACTTCAACCATAAACTGCGCAATCGCCTGCGGGTTTTGGTCAGTTTTGCGGTCAGAATACTCTGTGGATTCGCGTCGGCTGGCATTGAGCTTCATTCCCTGAAACAAAAACATATCCATTTGTGGATTGTAGGCGAGTTTGGCAAATCTCGCAGTAGCAGTCTGGCTCGGGGGTCGTCAAGGGTAATCAACTGCAACTGCCAGACGGTCAAATTGTTCAGGACGCCTCATAACTTACCTATTTTCACAGACCGGTTCGAGACAAAGAATTTTCACTTCCGACAGAACCCTTTTAATGAATCCCATCTGGCTCACGCTTGCGATCAACCGATCTATCATAACTAGATGATATTGCCCAAAGAATTGACCACAGATCCTGTGTTGGAGACATTCGATCGTGTTCCCGCTGAGAATTGCCCTACCCGTCATTCTGTGGCCCGTGCTCGTGCTCTGTACGGACGGTATTCTCGCCGCACAGCTCCAAGAAATTGGGTATTTCGGCAGTCGCAGTTCTTACGCGGACATCCATCAGTCGGCGACCTCAACCCCGGAACTGTCACCTGAATTTGTCGCTCAAAACGACGAATTCTACCCAACCCAATCGCCCCTCGGGATCGCATCTCTTCTGAATAACGAGGAGACATCACCATTCTCGTTGAGCCTTCAGGAAACAGGGATCAATAGCAGTGAAGAGAATCCGATTCTCCAAACCTCCCTGCTACAGAATGCGCCGGCGGGGGACTCCTGGACATTCCAACGTCTGCCCAATGGCTTGATGTTCAAATCGTATCTGGCGGGCGAGAAAGAACCTCGCTTCACCACGGTCTGGGCGGATCTCGACGGACACGGTAACATCTGGGACGCCACGCTTGGCGGACGCGTCGGACTCCTCCGGTGGGGAACGGAAGACGTCGTCAACCCTCAAGGCTGGCAACTCGATATGGAAGGTGCCGCCATGCCGAGGCTCGATATGGAAAGCAAGAACGACCTGACCAGCGTCGACTTCCGATTTGGAGTTCCCATCACCTATCGCGAAGGAGGAACGTCATACAAGTTCGCTTACTACCATATCAGTTCCCATGTGGGGGATGAGTTTCTCGAAAACAATCCCGGTTATCAGCGTGACAATTTCGTTCGCGAAGCACTCGCGCTCGCCATCAGTCACGAACCAACCGACTACACCCGCGTTTACGCGGAAGTCGCCTATGCATTCATCGACTCAGGAAATGCTCAACCTTGGGAAATGCAATTCGGGTTTGAATACTCGGCCCTCGCCTCCAGCGGCGTCTACTCGTCACCCTTTCTCGCGATCAACTGGCATATTCGAGAGGAACTCGCTTACGACGGAAACATCACCGTTCAAACAGGGTGGCAATGGCGGGGAATCAAATCCGACCATCTGTGGCGTATGGGCGTGCAATACTACAACGGAGCCACCAGTCAATACGCCCGCGGCCTGACTCACGACCGACTCGTCGGCTTCGGCATGTGGTTCGATTATTGAGCCTTGAGACTTTATTCAACAGCGGTCTCTTTGGGAGGTTTTGGAGGAACCTTCGCAAATAGTTCCGGCGATGGAGAAAAGTATACGCGAACGAACTCGCGGGCAGCCGCCCGAGCGACCTCGAGGTTATCGCTCAGAAAATCCTTCTTCACTTCATCACTGATTTGTTGCAGCCCCTTCAACCTATCGATTGCTTCCTCATTTTCTTTTGCTGAGGCAATGATTCTATCGAGTGAGTGTTCAGAGTTAAGGTCGGGAGTGGCCATTCGAAATTTCATGGTATTCATGACTGCAATTCCTCAAGTCCGATTGTGACTCGAACCATTTTCAGGTTATTCATTTTATCGGCATAATCTGCCACATACATGAAAAGTGTCTTTACCAAATCGTCGAGATCATCATCCGGAACCGACATGTTGAGCCCATCAATGTTGAGTACTGCTCCAGTTCGTTCATTTCCATCGTAGTCTTTTATTTTAAGCGGGAAACTGACTATCCAACGTAAATCCGAGTGGACAAGTTCGTTGTGTTCGGAGGTGAGTTCGTATTCATCTCCCCAAGATGACTTTCCTTCTTCATCTATGATTGCAGATGCGAATGTTGGTTCTTGAACGACAAATACGGACCCACAGACCCCTTGGTTCGGACGAAAACGAATATGACGATCAGAGTGTCCATTCATATTCACCGTCAGTGCTTCAACGATTCGAAGTTCACAGACATTTCCCGAATATGCAGCAACTCCAGAGTAATACGGACAAAATACATTTGCACGAATGTTTTCCTGAGCAATTTGGTTATGCCCCTTCTGCACAAGGCGAACATAGGCTTTTTGCTGGATCTCCCGAAGCTCTGACTGCATTTCTGAAACGATGTCCTCAGTAAAACAGTCCCAGTTCGGAACTATACGCTGCCACAGAATATCGCGAGAAGCTAACGACTCCGAACTAATTTCATTATCAACAGCCTGTTCATCTAATATCGATGATTCAGAATGTTGTAAGTTACTGGCATGTTTTGAGAGTGATATGACATTTGCTATTACAAATGCAGCTAGCAATGATAGAACTACAAAGGATCCAAAAGCCCAACCAAAGAGATGTTCTTCGCGCCAAAAAGAGACGATAAATAAACCTGGTTCTTCTCGGATTATCGTGGCTGAGGCCGTTTCGGCTGGTTTTTCACTGACGT
>JABURQ010000110.1 GCA_014762625.1 Planctomycetaceae bacterium
ATGTGGTCTCACAATTGACTGTAAACGCAGCACAACGGGCCATTCCCAGACAGACGCGATTTCAGATTTCGCGGCGGACGGTCCCAAAAGTGGCCAAAACCATCGGGTTTCGTTCAAAGATCTCAATGATTCAAAGATGGGGTCTTTCAAAAAGCCCATCTTTGAAAACCTCGGGGTTCAGCCATGAAACAATCAAATTTCTTTCAAACGCAACAAGGAGGTGACATCACAAATTTCTGTTTCCTGACTCCTCACGTCGCCAGCAGAGTGAGAATTCGACCTTTGTCAATTTGGATTTTGTTTTTCGTCAGTGGTTCGTGGTCAGTTGCCGAGAAGAAACTAGAAACTGGCAATTAGAAACTAGAGAAAGACAAGGAGGTTTCATCACTGATATCTGTCTCCTGATTCCTAACTCCTAACTCCTAACCGCCAAACAGTACACAAAAACAAATCCTGCGCAAGATGTGAAAAATCGGGTCAAAAACGATCGTTTTCCACTCGCGTTTTGAACTTTGCAACTTGAGGTCTTGCAAAAAGCCAAAGTTCCAAATCCTCGGGAGTTTTCAACAAAACAGCAAAATCGTTTCCGAACAGCGACAACAAAAAAAGCACGAGAAAGAAGATCTCTCTCGTGCCTGAAGCTTGAGTTGTCGGGACTGCTGTTCGTTGGCATGTCCACGCGTTTGTGTGGCGGGTGCTCATTGCGAAAGCAGAAGCACCCGAGAGGTGAATCCAAGAGAGGATTGTTTCAAACGGGGTCTTTTGTTTCACAAAGCACCCCCGCCACCCATTCTCTCTGCCGTCACACTTCAGTCGGCGGGGGCGGTTCAGTCTGGAAGGCCCGGTTACGGAACAGGAAGTCGATGATGTTTCCTTCGTGCGGCTGCATCCAGTGAATCTGATACGTCCGCACTTCGCCGAGGTTGAGTCGGTCGATGTTGGTCGCGTCGATCAGGTCGCGTTGGAAATCTTCGTCGTCGGTGATCGCCGTGCAGACGAGTGTGTAACCGCACTTTTTCAGAAACTTGTCCTGCGGACATTCGACGACTGAGCCGAACGGGAACATGAATTCGGTGTTCGCCATCTCGTCGTCGGGATCGGTGACGTGCAACACGGTCGGGCGGAGAAAGTCGCAACGTTCTTCTTCGATCAGACGTTCGCCGTCGCGATACTTGGCCGTCACATCAGTGACCGCCGACGACTTGCAGCCTTCCTCGATCATATTGTTCATCGCCTCGGCGACACCTTTGGTGGTGAAGGCGGCGAGTCCCGATTCGGGATCGGTCATCGGTTTGGGGCCGATCGGTCCGAGTTTCTGAGCGATGGCGTCGGCGATCTCGGCTCCATACTTGGGAACCCAGATACCGGACGCGGAGATACAACTGCGACCGCTGTTGACGTACAGGCTATCGACCATCAGATCGATGTACTGTTCCCAGTCTTCGATTTTGTCTTCGCCGATGACGATTTTACTGTAACCGGGTCCGTGAGCGGCGACTTTCGGATTGCCGGCGTGTTGATCGACGGTCGCCTGACCGCCGAAGATGGTCGAGCGTTCGCAGGTTTCCATGATCGCCGATCCGCATTCGTGCGGTCCGGGGTAGAGGCAGAACGCTTCCCGCGGGATGCCGGCTTTCACCATCGCCTCGAACATGCGGTACGGAGTCCACGGTTCGGAAGAACCCGGTTTGAGGACCAGTCCGATTTGCAACGGAATCACCGGCAGCCACAACGTGTGGACGCCGGGAGAGTTGGACGGCAGCACCCAGCCGCAGGCGTTGGTCGTCGCCTGATAACTGATTTTGATGCCGCGACCTTCCTCGCCGTAACCTTTGGAGAAGACATCGAGGGGCAAACCGCGCGTGAGGGCGTCGAGGACGGCTCCCATGTTTTTCATCACATAGGCACTTTTGCCCATGTTAAATTTGCACATATGCTCGGGGAGACCGGTGGAAGCCGACTGAATGCGGCAGAACTCTTCGGGCGTCTGCGTGCCGTTGCCCATGGGAAGTTCATCGTTGACGTAGTAAGCGGCGGCTTTTTCGCACATGCCGATCAGGTCTTCGATGGAGTGTTGGCGGAGGATGTCGCGGGCTTTCTTGGCTTTGCGCATATCCATTTTGATGATGCCGCCGTTCGCCTGGTGCACCTTGGCGAGTTCCTCGCCGGTTTCGAAATGGACGACGGGTGATTGCTCCATCGATTCGTAGGGTTGCCCCCAGCGGATGACGGGTATTTCGAGCATTGTTTGAATTCCTTCGGAATTGAAGGAGTTAGGGATTAGGAGTCAGGAGTTAGAGATTGTCGCAAGCCGTTGAGCATCTTGCCTATCTCACCACAATCGTCAATCAACTTTGAGATTTGTGTTTCTGAAACGTAACCCAGTTCCTTCGCAATTAATATGTGAGTTTCCAATTCTTTCAACGACCCCATCGAGATCGATAGGTGATTCATATATGGTTTTGTCTGGCTGCGGCCGTGTCCTTCTGCAATGTTGGCAGGAACCGAGACCGCAGCACGACGAAGTTGAGAGGAAAGTCCAAATTTTTCATCGCTCGGAAAAGTTTCCGTTAGTTTGTAGCACCGGACGACGACATCCATACTCTTCTGCCAAACCAGCAAGTCACGGTAGTGATTCACACTCATGAAATTGGTTCTCGGATTGTATGAAAGTCGTCTAAATCCTAACTCCTACCAACTAATTCCTAATACACTCCAACGGTGGTCGACTTCGCGATTTCGTGGAAGGGGCGAGTTCCCGAGACGCCGTCCCAGGGGTATTTCTCGTGCGGCTTTTCGCGTTCTCCTTCATCCCGTTCCATGAAGCCGGGAATGAAGAGTTCGTGCGTCAGGGTGTACAGCTTCACGCGTCCGGTTTCATCGTAATCGACCACTTCGTCGTAGTTGTCGAAGTTGACCACTTCCACGACTGCACGAGGCTGGGGTGCGTAGTAAGTGATTTTGAAGTTGTCCGCGGGATCGAACGGTTTGCCGCAGGCGAGTCCCATCAACGTGTTGCCGTAGGTCGGCGTGATGTAGACGTTGGGACCGAGGAGCTCTTCCTTACAGAAGCGATACCACTGCGGCGTGAACTCGGTTCCACCGGCAAAGATACCCGTGATGCCGATTTCTTCGATGCTGCTCTCTTCGTCGATGAGACGGAGTGCCAACGCTTCGAGAAGCTTCGGTGTGGCGAACATTCCTTTGATGTTGTGGTTCGAGGTCAGAATGGTCATTGCCTGATCGATGACGTGCGCCGAGTATTCCTTGGCTTCGTCGATCTTGCCTTTTTTGAGCAACTTCACGACCCAGCGGGGATCGAGATCGACGCAGAAGCAAATACCGCCGCGATGCTGACACAAATGTTCGACAGCCAGACGCAAACGACGCGGACCGGACGGGCCGAGCATCAACCAGTTCGAGCCGGGCGGAAAGTATTCATCCGGCAAGGTTTTGGAAAACTCTTCGTAATCGATCCAGTGGTCGCGGACGACGCAGCGGCTCTTAGGAGTTCCCGTCGTGCCGCCTGTTTCGAAGACATAGCGAGGTTCGTTATGCCACTTTTTGGGAAGAAACCGATCGACGGGACCGCCGCGGAGGTCATCGTCCTCGAAGAGCGGAAACTTTTTGAGATCGTCGAAGCAGTTGACGTCGGTGAGCGGATCGAAGTCGTAACCCTTGGCTTTTTCGAGCCAGTAGGGGGCTCCGTCTTCCGGATGAAAGTGCAGTTGCACGATTTCGACGGTCTGTTTGTCGACCGCTTCCCGAGCGGCTTTGACTTTGTCGTCCAGGGTCATGGTGTCACTCACGGCGAGGTCCTGTCATTAAAGGAGCTTATGGTGTGATTGGTCGGGAAATCCTTCCTGAAATTCCCGGGAAAGTCTGTTTTCAGGGTGATCTTGGAGATCGGCTTACGAGACCGCCCGAATCCGTGGAGGTTCGTCAGGTGGGAACAGTTCGCTTGGAACTGTCGAATTCTTATTGTGTCTGAACAGAAACCGGTTTGCAATCATCGCTTGGGGACTGCTGAGGACTGAAATCGTAGACATATTAGTCTTTTCGTCCACCAAACCGGAATCGATCGTCATCCTTCACAGCCTGACTCGCATTGGTAATCCCGAAGAAATGATGACAAACATTTGAAATGCAAATGGTTTTTCGAGATCCCCTCCGCAGTTGTTATCGTAGAATGAGTGGAACAATGATTGATCATTTTTTACGACAGGAGCTACCATGCGCGTCGAATGCCATATCGAAAAATCGTTTCCCAGTCAGGTGCGTGAAACCACTTTGGAACGAGTGACCGAGAAACTGGAACGCTTCGCTGACCAGATTCAGGAGGTTTCGGTTGCAATCCGCGACCTGAACGGCCCCAAAGGAGGCGTCGATATTCAATGTCGTATTTTGGTGACTTGCGAAATGACTGGCGAAACCATCATCGAGGAGACGGCGGAAAATGTGGGAGGAGCCCTGAACGGTGCACTCGACCGAACGGTGAGAACTCTGGCCAAAAAACGAGATCAGGTGATCAAGAAGCATCAAAACGCTATCTGAAATCTTTGGAACTGTTTTCGTGGCGGTGATCAAGGTGACTTGAGAATTCGAGAGGCGAGCCCTTCCGGAGATTCTTCGGGAAGCCGTTCGACCGCTCGACATTCTTCGAGGTTACGGAACCAGGTTTCCTGACGACGAGCGAACTGTCGACTTCGAGCTTTGATCAGTTCGATCGCGTCTTCGACTCCGGTGTTTGATTCGAGAGCATCGAATAGCTCTTTGTAGCCGATGGCTTGTCGTGCGGTTTTCGAAAGGCAGCGCGGCAATTCCATCAATCGACGAACCTCCGCCGGCAACCCTCGTTCGATCATGAGATCGACACGCTTGTTAATGCGTTCGTGTAACCAGTCGCGAGGTGGTGAGAGCCAGTAGACGTGCTGAGGGCGTACTTCTTCTGGCAGAGGTTCTTCGTCATGAAACGATGAGAACGGTCGCCCCGTGAGCTGATAAACCTCCAGAGCCCGCACTAGACGCCGTTTGTCGTTGGGATGTATTTTTTCACTGGCGATCGAGTCCACAGTCTGTAATTCCTGATACAACACCTCAGCCCCCTCCCGATCGTAGCGTTGTTCCAGTTGCTTGCGGATAGCAGGATCGGCGGGCGGGCCAGGGAAAATCCCCCGCAACAGACTTCGCAGATAAAAACCCGTCCCACCGACGAAAAGAGGAGTGCGACCGCGGTCGACGATCTCCAGGCAGCACTTATGAGCCGAGGTGAGGTAATCGGCGACGGTAAATTCCTCCCACGGGTCGATAAGATCGATCAGATGATGGGGAACCCGCGTTTGGTCTTCCTGGGAAGGTTTGGCCGTGCCGATATCCATTCCTCGATAGATGGCCATCGAGTCGAGGGAGAGGATTTCGGCATGCAATTGTTCCGCGAGATTCAGTGAAAGCTCCGACTTCCCGACAGCGGTGGGGCCCGTCAAAAACCAGCATTTCTGGAGCAGATCGATCGGGAGTTTCATGAGATCAGGTTTCGTCTGGAGGGCGAGATCGTTAGTATGACGAACAGAATGCTTGACGCAAAGTTCGCCGATGGAGAGTTTCACGGATGCCCAGTTATCAAACGGAAATGGTTTTGCAGACCACCTGCGAAAAGGCCTTTGTCCATCTTTCCACGCCGGGAAATCTCACCGACCTGACTCAGCCCGAGTTGCAACTGACGGTCGACGAGGCTCCCGACCAGTTTTCATTGGGAAGTCGCATCGCTTTTTCTATCTACGTGATGGGAGCCCGGATTAAGTCGGTCCACGAAATTACCCGGTTTGAAGCTCCCGGTTGCTTTGTCGAAGAGCAGGTGGAAGGTCCCTTTTCGGTCTGGAGGCACGAACATCTCTTCAAACCATTGGGAGAAGGTGAAGTGGCCATCTATGATGTCATTGAGTACGAGCCGCCGGGTGGCCTGGTGGGTATGATTTTGACCGAGGATCGAATCCACAGCCAACTCGATGAAGGATTCGCACACCGGCAGGATGAACTGAAATATCTACTTCGGAACGATCAATTATGAACCCACCGAATTCCGACATCCTGCGACGGTTGGAAGAGGTCATCCAAGACCGTCGAAACAATCCTTCTGAACAGTCTTACGTGACGGAATTATTGCGCGACGCGCCGATGTCGCTCAGTTCAAAGCTGATCGAGGAAGCCTACGAAGTCGTTCATGCGTTGGGAGACGAAGAAGCCGCCGATCCCGAGGCGCTCCCTCACGAAGCGGCCGATCTGATGTTCCACCTGCTGGTGCTTTTGGGCTGGTCCGATGTGGCGTGGGAGGATGTGGAACGGAAGCTCGAAGAACGGTTCGGAACCAGCGGACTGGAAGAAAAAGCGAAACGTCACGTCTGAATGATGGGAAAGACCATGCCGAAACAGGATTCCTCCAAAAGTGATCACGCCACAGTAATAGCGTTGTTGGTACTGCTGGCGGTATTTGCCGGTCTGTTGTTTGTGATTGCCCTGGTCTTCCCGAATATGTTGGCAATTCTCGCGATCATCTTCGGGGGCGGAATTCTGATCGGGCTTCAATACCTGATTTGGGGACGTTGGTTGATGGCTTATTTGGAAAAAAGAGTTCCCGATGACTCCGAAGAGGAAGAAGAGTTTCTCCGCAAGTACGGACCGCAATAACTTCATCCTCGAACGCTAGCTGAATGTGCTCTAAGTGGTCGCGTTGCGACGCGGTGGCGCATCGCCGGGGTGATTTTTACCAGGCTCCCAGAGGATGTCGGCCTTCCCGTCTTCGTTGAAGTGGCGTCCCAGAACAAATAATAAATCGGACAACCGATTCAGATACGCGGGGACGCAGCGGTTCACCGGTTCCTGTTCGGAGAGTTTCAGGATATCAATCTCCACACGTCGGCAAACCGTTCGTGCAAGGTGCATCCAGGCCGACATGGGCGAGCCTCCTGGCAGGATGAAACTAGTGAGCGGTTCCAGAGATTCATTACATTCATCAATCCATTCTTCGATTTTATGAACCTGGGACTCCGAGACCCGTAAAGGAGGATGCTCGCCCGGCTCCTCATCGGACTCCGGGATGCAGAGGTCGGCGGAGAGATCGAACAGATCGTTTTGTATGTGCTTGATCCGCTCCATCCAGACACCGGGCAAACCGCTGCTGATCAATAAGCCCAGGACGGCGTTCAATTCATCAGTTCCGCCGTAGGCAATAATCCGCGGGTGCGTCTTCGGAACGCGTTCTCCGTTACCGAGGGAAGTGTGACCGGCATCCCCTTCGCGCGTGTAAATTTTATTGAGATAAACCATAGTATTTTAAAGTGAGTTGGGAATCGTAAACACAGGCTGCATGACCAGCATCATAGGGAAGCGGTTCAAAAAACCAAGTTCAGCGAGCGGGAGGAGGGGGAAGATCGATGACCACGTCGTCACCGTCTCCGACTTCCGCACCAACCTGCAGAATGACGAAATCGCCTTCCTCGGTGGTATCAGAAAGCCCGGTCTGTTTGACTCCCTTTTC
Organism: Planctomycetaceae bacterium; assembly: GCA_014762625.1. Lineage (GTDB taxonomy): Bacteria > Planctomycetota > Planctomycetia > Planctomycetales > Planctomycetaceae > JABURQ01. The sequence continues at coordinate 7,535 of JABURQ010000110.1, forward strand.
GTCCGTCTCGATCTTGCGAATGGGGAGTTGACCGTTCACGGCTTTCTGGTAATCGAGATGCTTCGAGAACGGCTGAATTTCCGGAAGCGAGCGTATGAGATTTCGATCGCTGTAGCCATGTGCAATACCATTGGAGATCCAACTCAGACATTCCTTGGTCCAGAACTCGACCTGTTGTTCCTGTTCGGCGGAAAGTGTTGTCTCTTTCTGCTCGTTATCTGGATCTGGTTGATCCTCTTCCGTGGCGTCTTTTTCTGTCGGATCCTTCTCGGGCGCATCCGGATCTCGATTCAGCGTCAGGTTGACCGCATCCGCATAGAGCAATCCGGTTTGAACTTCGAAATCAGGGTCCTGGTGAAACCGCGGGACCAGTTTCTCCACCGTGTCGAGAGTTGCCTGAAACTGCCCACGACGTGCCTGAACCCGTAACAATCCCACGATCGCTTCTCCGCAATCGGGATCCACTGCGACCGCTTTTTGATAGGAGCGTTCGGCGTCGGCGACCTTTTTCAGTTTGAGCAGGATGTCCCCTTTCTGGGAATGTGCGGTGGCGAGCTGAGCATCGATTTCCAGGGCGATCTTAATATAGTCCAGCGCTTCGCTCCACTTTTGCTGTCGCATTCGATATCGAGATTGAGACAGATAATTGTAACTCGGCTTGCGGCGTTCCATATAACGCAGACCGTTAATGGCCGCTTGTCGCATCTTGGGATCTTCTGAATGACGCTTCTTTCGCAGTGCCTCTTCGGCTTCCTCGGTTCCGATTTGGGCGATGGCGTTGGCAAGATTATCGTAGTAAGACTCTGATTTTACGAGATCGAGACCGTCGATCAGAATCTGCTCCGCTTCGCGACTATCGAATTTGGAGAGTGTGTTGATCGCAGTATAGATCAGCGAGTTGTCCTCTTGGGACAGCGCCTCGCGCGCATACTTTAAAAACCTGGGGGATTGAATATGTCCCAAAGCTTCGAGGATTTGTCGTTTCTGGTAACCGGTCGCCTGAGGATAGATCTTGGCAAACAGAGGTTCGATTCGATCGTCCCCCAGATCCGACAATATCGGGACCAGCATTTGGATCTCTTTCGAGTCCTCGGAATTTTTCGCCAGCCTTTGAATCAAATATGGAATGGCTCGGGGGAGTTTCGTCGAGCGCAGATAGGACTGAATGCTGGAGTCGAGATTTCCCTTCGCCAACTGTTCCAGAACACGATCCGCCAACAGCGGCTCCAACTCCGGTATCTTTCGATCCAGAGCAATGTTGAACGCCGCCTCTCTCAACGCATCATCGGAATCATCCAAACAACGACGCAATAATTCGGAAAAGTTATCGTGTCCCACTGCATCGAGCGCCTGTAACGCCTCCACCCGAATCTCGGATTCCGTATTCAAAACGTTCTCGAAATAAAGTTCGGCGAACGCGGGAGAGGGATATTCTGCGATGACTTTCAGTAACTGTTGGCGTTTGGGGCCTTCCGCTGTTTTAACGAGTTGATTGAGAGCGGTGTGCCCGGTTTCAAATCGCGATTGAGTCAAGCCGGCAATTGCCAGAGGCGTCAGCGTTTCGTGAGAACTTTCCGCCAGTTCCAACAGTCGCTCCACAGCAGCGGGATGACCAAATTCGGAGAGTGCATCGACAGCCGCTTTTTGCAAAGCCTCATCAGCAGTTTGCCGTGACAACTCCAACACCATTCCCAATTGGTCGGGCGAGAGAGTAGCCGCCCCCGCCGAGAGAGCGACGGGACGAACCCACGGGTGTCCTGATTGAATCTGTTGCAGGAGAACCGTTTCGGGAATTAAAGAGAGCAGGGAAGAGAGCGAAGCGGCCACCGCCGTGATCGGTTCATCGTGCGTGACGCGAGGTTGCGAGGACGAGTAATTGTGCCCCGGCGTATGAACGAGGTGCAGCTCTTGAATTCGTCCGGAGATCTCGGGTAGTTCGGTTTGACGCCGTCGATTTTGGTCTTGTTGACCGATCTCACGGGCAGATTCATAAAGGAATCGCATGACTGTGGAATCGATCTCTTTGACTGACTCGTCCCAGATGATCACGTCACGATCCACTCCCTGCTCCAGGAGTTGATCCAGCTGATCGACCATGATGGAGAGTCCAATGATATTAACGCGGCTGCCGATTTTCAAAATTCCCAATGCCCCGTCCGGTCCGATCCGTTCCCGTCGCAAACGAAGTTGCCCGCAAACCTCATCCTGTAGATTGAGGGAGAGCTTGGGCTGTCCGGTGGTGATCAGTCGCGAGTCTTTCGGCAACATCGCTCCCGCTTCGAAGTCCTGGAAGTAGAACCAGGTCGAACCGGTTTCTCCTGCCGGAACGATCAAACGGTCGGGACGTTCGAGCGACCCCAGACTCATCGTTCGCGAATTTTCGATCTGAAAAGTTCGGCCGCGCAGTTTCTCCGAAATGGGAGATTGCGCGAGCGACTGTTGATTGTCCAGTTGTAGCTGCAGTTGTTCCCGGGAAATCGAAACCGGTTGGTCGGTATTATTGATGACATGCAGTTCGCCGACTAAAAACCGTTGCGTCTTTTCTCCACTCGACTGCGGATGGAGAATGCCGTGTTCCAGATAAGTTGTGAGAAAGAGAACGCGGTCTTCGGTCTTGAGAGGTGGAACGGCTTGTTCCTTGAGTGTCGCCAGATTTTGTTGTCGCTCTTGAAGTTCTTGAATCAACCACTCTCGGCGTTGAACGGGATCCTCCGGCAATTTCGAGGAGTGGGAGTGAGAATGCTCCTCACCCGCGGAATCGACGGCCTCTGCAGAGTCAACCGTTGCCTCTGCTGTTTGTCCGCTCTCTTCGGAGGCTCTGAGCGCAGCGATCAGGAACAACAGGACGAGCCCGCCGGTTAGCAGATGGGCGAACGGATGACGAACGACAGCGGATGACACGACGAATTCTCCCCAGAAATCGATGCCTCGGACAGTCCGGATTCAGTTCCGATCGTCACAGAGGCGCGTCTCTTCAGGATGCCAGAGACGCCGCTGTTTTACCAGAGCAATCCGTACGAACCTCCTGATCCGCAGTCTTTACGCAACAATGGGCTGTAGAGAAATCGTCACATTCAGACGCTTCGATTCGCCGGGAGGGAGGACCTGCCAGCCGGTCTCAACATCCGTCAAATTGACCGCATCGGTCAGGCAGGTATAAGGCTCCAGGCAAACCGCATCCCGTCCGGGAGGAGTGAAGATTACCATCTGCGTGAATTCCGGGCTGAATGATTGGACCACCTGATAGCCGGCGGCCTCATCCAGAATCTCACATTGGGAGGCTCCCGGCGTCAGTCGAAAAGCGTCATCGAGCGACACCTCTCTCATGAGGAGTCCTTCCGGGAGTTCCGACAACGCCCCTTGTAGGGGCGTTGTTTGCCCAGTTGGCAACGAGTCGCTCAGTTCCCATTGAGCATCGACGGGCGCCTGGAACAGACAATGGCTCACCTGACTGGCAGCGCTGAGCGGGAGTCGAAAATAAGCATGCGTTCCGAACCCCCACGGCAACGGAACGGAGTCCGGATTTTCAATCTCGATGTCCAGCGAAAGTGCCGCGTCCTGCAATGTGTAAGAGGCGCGGATGATAAAATCCGCGGGCCAGAATTCCCGACGCTCGGGAGCGTCGACCGATAGTTGAAATTCGGCCGTCGCTCGATGTGCAGTCTGTCGGATTACTCGCCACGGACGGTCGAGACAGAATCCGTGGATGGCGTTTGTTTTGTTATGCGCCACCCGATCGTGAGGTAGGGGATAGACTTCTCCGTTCCAGGAAAACTGATCGCCGCGAATTCGATTCGGAAACGGAAACAGGAGCGGGATACCGTGTCCGCTGGGTCGCGAGTCGGCTTTCGGAAAGTCTTCTTCCGCATCGATCAGCGAGAAAAACTTACCGTCCTGATGGATGTTGAGCTCGAAGCAGTTGAAGCCCAATCCGGGAGCGATCCGCGCCGTCGATAATGAATCGGGAACGGAAAGTTCAATCACATCCTGCATGACTCACCCGTTGGCAATGAAGCGGTTCCGAAGTATCCAGAAAATGACCGTCGCTCACTGAGCTTGCAGCTTTTCCTGATACAATTTCTGGATCGTCTCCGCGGTCACGGTCACTTCGCGCGTGAAACCGGTGTGGGCGCGTTCGTAGTTGATCTTGTCCGCCAGTTGCGGAGCCTTGTGGATTTCCCGGGCAACCGCTTCGCGGTCTTCTTCAGACAAATCAGAGACGCTGTCGTCCCAGAAAGTTTTCGTTTCCACGACAAGCGATTCCAGTCGAGGATCAAACTTGTTGTAGGCAGCCATGGTGGTCTCTCGTTCTGCGGAGGTATGAATTTCGGACGATCCGAACGAAGATCGTAACTCTCGTCAGTATATCGGTTGGTTGCCGAAAAGATAGTCAATCAACTGGGCATACGCCCTTGATCGGACCCGAAAAGAACGCTGTCGCTGAGCCGGAACACCATTTCAGGATCCAGCTTACAGCGAGTGTGAAGAGTCTGCTCAGAGCTGCGCGAAGATCTCGCACGCATATCGGGCAGACCGCGCGCAACGTAGGCATCACCACACGAAAAGAAGGAATCTCATGGTTTTTTTGATCGTCGAAATCACTGTCTTGTAAGGACTTTAGAGGTTTTCCCGACCTTGAGAGAACTCCTCAGGCACGACAGTTGCTTCTGTGACATGTGTGCCATACCCAAGGAGGTATAAGGCAAGACCGACAATTCAGTCATCGACTGCCCGGCGTCTTCCCGACGGAAGACAGGCGACGGATTCAGCAGACCGGGATTCAAAAACTCGTCCGAAGTTCTGCGCTGAGTGTACGCGCAGTCAACGAACTTGAAATTCGATTCACCGTGAGAAACAGAAAAGGGACAAACATGAATTTGCACAGAGTGCTCCTGGCATTCCTCGTCGGAGCGGTCCTCATCGGCGGACCAGCGACAAACAGTGTGATTTGGGCGCAAGAGGAAACGCCCGAAGCCGCTGCGGAAGGAACACCGGCTGAAGAAGAAGTCGTTGAGGAAGTAGAAGAAGTTGAAGAAGAGGCAGCTGAAGAGGAGGCTCCGATGGAGTTCGCAGCGGATGTAAGCGTTAATGATGTTGCTTATGCGATAGACAATATCATGTTATTTCTCTGTGCTGTCTTGGTCTTGTTTATGCAAGCAGGTTTTTCGATGGTCGAAGCGGGATTTAATGCATCCAAGAATACCGTCAATATTCTATTTAAGAACGTCATGGATCTCTGTCTGGGGGCAATCCTATTTTGGGTCGTTGGTTATAACTTGATGTATCCGGGTTTTGGTGAAGGTGATCCAGGCTACTTCAAATTTGGAGGATTTGGAATCTCGTCTGAATACGCTTCAAATGCTCTCTTCCATCCTCAAGTAGACTGGCTCTTCCAAGTCGCCTTTGCTGCGACGGCCGCTACCATCGTTTCTGGTGCCGTTGCTGGAAGAATGAAGTTCCAAGCTTATTTGATTTACAGCGTGGTCTTGACTGGGCTTATCTACCCGATTAGTGGAGCATGGCAATGGGGTAGTGGTTTTTTGAGTCAGGCTGGCTACCATGATTTTGCAGGCTCTCTTATTGTTCACGCGGTTGGAGGATTTGCGGGATTAGCAGGTGCAATAGTTCTAGGTCCTCGAATTGGTCGATATTCTGAAGATGGCAAATCGCAGCCAATGCTCGGTCATAACATGCCAATTGCAGCGTTGGGCGTCTTCATTCTCCTGATTGGCTGGTTTGGATTTAATCCAGGAAGTGTTTTAGCATTCAGTGACGCCGGAAGTGCAGGGACCACTATGATTGTGGCCGTGAATACTCTACTCGCTGCCGCTACTGGTGGGGTAATTGCGATGACTTTTTCATGGGTTATGTTCGGAAAACCAGACCTCTCTATGGCATTGAATGGAATTCTTGCTGGATTGGTGGGGATCACTGCAAATGCTGATGTTGTTACCAACGTCGAATCCTTCATTATTGGAGGTGTCGCTGGTGGATTGGTCGTTATCGGTATCGTTGCTTTGGATAAGCTAAAAATTGACGATCCTGTCGGCGCGTTTCCAGTGCACGGTTTATGTGGTTTCTGGGGAGGACTCGCCACCGGTATTTTCGGGGAAGGAAAAGATATCGTGGTTCAGACTTGGGGTAGTGCTGTCTACTGCATCTGGGCGTTCGTCACGATGTTCATCCTGTTCACAATTCTCAAAGCGGTCGGAATTCTTCGGGTTCCCGCTGAAGAAGAAATTGAAGGACTCGATATTGTCGAGCACGGAATGCCGGCTTATAACAACTGATCTCGATCAGCTTGTTGGAAAATTCCAGGGAGTCGCCAGGTCGGCGACTCCCTTTTTTATTGCGCATTGCAGTGGTAGCAGCCGACCGATTGGTTGATAAGTGGCTTTCCGATGCCAGGGTTAAGAGGAAAGATGACCTGCGAAAAGGATTCTGCCAATGCGCCGGGCAAATGGTGATGGAGTTCCCCATCAGGGCGCTCGTCCCAATTGGAATCCGTATCAATGCACTGAATTCAAATCGCACGAAGTCCCCCCCGCGGCCGGGATATAGGTGGATTGAACGTAATCCATCACCATCCGATCGGCGTTAAACCGCCAACCCAAAGTCCTCACAGCGCGTTTCATGCGACCGATCCACGCTTGAGGAAGGTCGTCGTCATCACGATCGTAATAGAGCGGGATAATTTCATTCACCAGCACATCGTGTAAAGCGATGGCATCGCGATCATCCTGAATATCGTGATTCGCGTGCGAACGCCCTTCGCCGATCGCAAAACCGTTTTCGCCGTCGAACGCTTCCGCCCACCATCCATCGAGAATTGAGCAGTTCAGCCCGCCGTTGAGAACGACTTTCTGGCCGCTGGTTCCCGAGGCTTCGAGAGGACGACGCGGATTATTGAGCCACACATCGACTCCCTGGACGAGATGACGGGCGAGATTAATGTCATAATCCTCCAGGAAAATGACGCGTCCGTTGAATTCGGGGGTCTGCATCAATTTGAAAATTCGTTGCAGAATCGCCTTGCCGTTTTCATCGGCGGGATGCGACTTACCGGCAAAGATAAACTGCACCGGTCGTTCGGCGTCGAGAATGATACGACGGAATTCGGACAGGTCTCGAAGGATCAAATCCGCGCGTTTGTAAGGAGCGAAACGTCTGGCGAAACCGATCGTCAGAACTCGCGCATCGAGAGCCGATTGCAGACGTTCAATCTGGTCCGGTTTTTCACCGCGACGTTTGGCTTGCGCCGAGGCGTTCACGCGCGCGTACTGGATCAATCGATTTTTCAGTGACTGGTGGGTTTCCCACAATTCGCCCGGCAAAACCTTCTCAAATCCGGACCACACTTCCGGTTCTCCGGTACGAGTCGACCACCCTTCCGGTAATACGCGGTCGTAAAGCATTCGCATCTGCGCCGACAGCCAGGTCGGCACATGCACGCCGTTCGTGATATGTCCGACTGGAATCTCTTTTTCGTTTTTCCAGGGCCACAAATGCGACCACATACGCCGACTGACCACGCCGTGCAGATTGGAAACCGCGTTCGCACATTGACTCAACTTGAACGCCAAGACCGTCATGCAAAACGGTTCTTCCGGATTCTGAGGATCGACACGTCCCAACCCCATCAGCCCGTTGTGGTCGAGACCGATCATATCTCCTAGGGGGCCGAGATGTTCTTCAATCAACGAAGCGTCGAAACGATCGTGTCCCGCGGGGACCGGCGTATGCGTCGTAAAGACGGACATCGCCGACACATCTCGGATCGCGTCGTCGTAGGTGCGTCCATCTTCATGCATGAGCTGCCGGATGTACTCCAGAGGCGCGAACGCGGAGTGTCCCTCATTCATATGCACGACACTCGGGCGAATCTCCATTGCCTGGAGAGCGCGCGCCCCACCCACACCGAGCAACAACTCCTGTCGGATCCGTTTCAATTGGTCGCCGCCGTATAAACGGTCCGTCAGTCGCTGATTTTCGTCAGTATTCTGGGGAAGATGCGTGTCGAGCAATAACAACAAAACACGTCCCACCTTCACCTTCCAGATCCGGGCAAAGATATCACCGCCGCGTGTCTGAACGGCGATGATCTTCTCATCCCCTTCGGCGGTTCGAACCAGTTCGACCGGCAGGTGATCGGTATCGATGCGCTGATACGATTCCTGTTGTCGTCCCTGCGCATCGACCGTCTGATGAAAATATCCTTCCTGATACAACAATCCCACAGCCACCAAGGGTACACCGAGATCGGACGCGGATTTCAAATGGTCGCCGGACAAAACACCCAAACCGCCCGAATAATTCGGCAACGATTCGTGAATTCCGAATTCCGCGGAGAAGTAAGCGACCGGTTGATTTCCGAGAAGCCCGGTATGGGTCGCTCCCCAGGTTTCATCGGATTTGAGATACTCCTGCCAGCGGCGATAGGCCCAGTTGACGCGCGAATGCAGCATCAGTTCCGTGGCCCGATTTTCCAGTTCCTGTCGCGTGAATTCTTTCAACAGCATCACAGGATTATGACCCAACTGCTGGAACTTGATCGGGTTGAGATCGCGAAAGATACTGACGACCTCGGGTTGCCAGGCCCACCACAAATCGCGCGCGAGCGCGTGAAGTTTTTCGTAAATGTCAGTATTCGTTTTGACGTCCATACCTGGAATCCATTTTCGTAATACAAGAAACAGGTCGTCATAAAAAAACTCGGAGGCTCAAAGCCCCCGAGTTCGCATTGAAGATCACTCAGGCTGTGAGCCTATCAGAGTCTCAATCGTCACCGAAGGCGGCATCGAAATCGACATCCGACGGTGCGAAATCCACATTCTTACAGAATTGACAAGCTTCTTTCGCGCCTTGATCCCGTTCCATTCCGCTGTCTTCCCATTCGACGGAGAGCGGACCGTTATACTGAATCGCATTGAGCGCTCGGATAATTTCCTCAAAGCGGACACCCCCGCGTCCCACGCTACGGAAATCCCAACCGCGACGAGGATCGCCGAAGCGAATATGACTGGCGAGAATTCCCGTCCGTCCATTTAGAGTCACCGAAGCATCCTTCATATGAACGTGATAGATACGGTCCGGGAAGTAGCGAATGAATTCCACCGGATCGACACCCTGCCAGATTAAGTGGCTCGGATCGAAGTTGAACCCGAATTCTTCACGATGATCGAGCGCCTGTAACGCTTTCTCCGCCGAATACAAATCGAAGGCAATCTCTCCCGGATGGACTTCCAGGCCGAACTTGATACCGCATTCCTGGAACACATCCAGAATCGGATTCCAGCGGTCCGCCAGCAACTGAAAGCCGGCATCGAGTTTGCCCGCGGGAATCGGCGGGAAGTCGTAAATCAGATGCCAGATGCTGCTTCCGGTGAATCCGTTAACCACGCTGACGCCGAGCTTCTGAGCGGCGCGAGCCGTATTCTTCATTTCCTCAGCCGCACGTTCATTCACACCGGCGGGATCGCCGTCTCCCCAGACGTAGTCCGGGAGGATCGCTTTGTGTCGTTCATCGACAAGATCGAGGACGGCCTGGCCGACGAGATGATTGGAGATCGAGAAGAGTTTCAGGTCGTGCTTTTCGAGGAGTTCCCGTTTCCGGGCACAGTAGGTATCGTCGGAGAGAGCCTGATCGACTTCGAAGTGATCGCCCCAACACGCCAGTTCCAACCCGTCGTATCCGAACTCATTCGCTTTTTTGCAGAGTTCTTCCAGAGGCAGGTCGGCCCATTGACCCGTAAAAAGTGTGACTGGTCTCCCCATGTCGTCCCTTTCAGTATATCAATTGGTGTGGATACAAGATGTGAAAGATGCGGCGAACGCCGCTGAATTACGTCGTCTCTGCTGCTGATTTGACACGCTCGAAAGGTCAATGTCAACGACCCAAGATCGCGATTAACTGTTTGATTTCGACCAGAATTCGTTCAAATAATGATCGAAAACCCCCAATGCCGGTTTCTGTTTTCCGTCGGCGTCAATCATTCCCGCAAACGGATAACGATGCTGCTTGCGGTCGTCGTAGTTCGTCCAATAGATGCCGACCACCGATTGTTTCGCCATCAACAGCGGCACCACTTTCCGCGTCCATTCGGCCTGTTTCTCGGGTGTGGGAGGATCGTCTGAATCGGTTTCCGCCGCATGCATGCCTCCGTAAGAGTCGGGATCGTCCCCGGTCCCGGAGGGATACGCCAACGTCACCTGCAACGGAATCCCCAGGCTTCCCCACAAGTCGAACAGTTCCGAGATTTCCAGAAGATCTCGATACCCGGTTTTCCGCGGAGCAAACCCGACTCCCAATTCCACATTCACCGTCGACAGCCCGACTCCCGACCGGATGATGGCATCGATGAACTGCAAAGGAGACAGACGATGTTCCCCGTTGGAAAGATATCCGCCCCACGGTTGTTCGATCCGGATGGAAAGTTGAATTTCGTCGTCAACCTGTCGGGCGATTTCGAGCGTTCGCGCGGTGAGCGTCAAACGCTGCTCTTCCGTCAAATCGAGCGCGCCGCCGGTATTGCCGTACGCGCTCACTTCCCAATACCGAATCTTTCCGAAGTATCTCGTGATGGCGGTTTCGACGAAGTCGCTGACGAAACTTTGCATATTCAGAAAGTCGTCTTTCCACTTCGACAACCAGTTCGGCATCCCCTGGTCAGTTAAATCGAGCAACGGCCCCGCATGCATGAATAACTTCTGAGCCTGGCACCACTCGACCTGTTGGTCGAGACGATCCCAGTCGTAGGCGCCTTCTTCCGGCTCGATGTTTCGCCACTCCACGGAAACGAAGGCCGCGTTGAAGGACGAAACAAACGCCTCCTCGTCTTTCTTTTGCGGGAGTGAATCCCCCAGATCACAGCCGAGCAAAGAAGGGAGTTGCGTCGATCGGCGGCGATAGATTTCGAGACGCTGTTGGGTATAGGCTGCTGAGAGTAACTCCGCCGCCTGATAAGCCAGCGTCAACGCTTTCTGGGAAAGCTTGCCACACTCCTCCAGATCATCCTGCTGTTGGACGGCTTTCGCCAGCAGGTGTTGTGCATCTTTCCGCAGCGCGTGAAAGTTCCTGGGGATCACCATCCCGGCAACCTGCCACGCGCCAAGCTGATCCCTCAGGCGAGCGATTTTTCCGCGAGCCAGTTCCATCGGTAGAATGTACGGCTCCTCCCGTTCGGGGAGAGAACAGGTATGGGCGACGGGGCAACCGTAACCCTCAACGGGCCAGCAAATATGAAGCTTGCCGCTCTCCTGCTTTTGACGTCGGAGTGTGAGGACATCCCCCTCAGACTCCACGCGGCACGCGAAGACCCGTTTATCGATACCGGTGATGTAAGCTTGATCCCATTCGGGAAGCCGGGCGAGGAGACCGGGTGGCGAAACCTTGAACCGCATGACACCCATTCGATTACTGTCTCCGTGCAGCTTCGATTCTACTGCAATATTCGCTCGTATTAATGACCACCGCACCAGCGGTCAAAAGTCTGCGGATCGCTGTTAAGGGCATCTAGTGTAGTCTTGAGTCCGTGCTTGTTCAAGAAGTCGAACAGGGGTAGAGTGCCGATTAGTTCGCGCAGATTATCGCTTTCTCAATCTCACTCAATGCGTCAAATCATCCCATGGCATCCATTTCGTATTTGAACAGTGACATCCCCGGCCTGCCGAAAAAGCAGGGAAAAGTCCGGGATCTCTACGATTTCGGCGATCGACTGCTCATGATCGCCTCCGATCGCATCAGCGCGTTCGATTGGGTGATGCCCAACGGCATTCCCGACAAAGGACGGGTTTTGACCGGTGTGAGCCTGATGTGGTTTGATGAATTATCGGTCAAAAATCATCTTCTGGGGACGGATCCTGCCGTCCTCGACCTTCCCGACGGGACCGACCTCGAAAGTCTTCGAGGACGTTCGATGGTCGTCCGCAAAACCGAAGTTGTTCCGATCGAATGTGTCGTGCGCGGTTATCTCGCCGGCTCCGGCTGGAAAGAATACCAGAAGTCCCAAACCGTTTGCGGCCTTTCGCTTCCCGACGGACTGCAACAAAGTTCCCGACTTCCCGAACCGATCTTCACTCCTGCGACGAAAGCCGAAGAGGGACACGACGAAAACATCTCCTTCGAACGGATGGTAGACGAGGTCGGCGCGGAAACCGCCGAACAACTTCGCGAGATGTCCATCGCCATTTACACACAAGCCTCTCAATACGCGGCGGAACGAGGCGTGATTCTCGCCGATACAAAATTCGAGTTCGGTCGCGTGGATGGCGAACTGATTTTGATTGATGAAGTGTTGACTCCCGATAGCTCTCGTTATTGGCCCGCCGATCAGTACGCTCCCGGAGGATCGCAACCTTCCTTCGACAAACAGTTTGTCCGTGACTGGCTGGAAACCACAGGGTGGGATAAAAACAGCCCCCCGCCCACGCTTCCCGACGAGATCGTCATGAAAACGCGCGATAAGTATATCGAAGCCTATCGCCTGCTCGTCGGGCGTGAATTTCCCTGGGCTTGAGAATCTGATCACGCGAGAGTGCGAAATTCGTGTGTGGCGAGAAATTGTTCCAGTTCCTCGCGATTGAACACACCGGTTGTCGCTCCCAGCGCCTGTACGCAACTCGCGCCGAGAGCACTCCCCATCGCCAGTCGTTCCGAGAAGGACTTGTCTTCGAGGAGACCGAGAATAAATCCGGCGGAAAAAGCATCGCCGCTTCCGGTTCCATCAAAGAATTCCACGTCGTAGCGATCCGCGCGGAGCGTTTCATCGCCGAGTGCCACAAGCCCCTCATCCCCGCAAGTAATCACCACCTCTTTCGCCCCCGCTGATCGGAAGCGTTTCGCCTGTTCGAGAGGATTGGACAGACCGGTAATCGCTTTCCCTTCATCGTTATTGGGGAGAAAGGCATCCGTAAAACGGAGGACCGGAGCAATCCGTTTCCAGAACTCCGCTGCCTTGGGAATGACCACATCGAGAACGGTGGTGACTCCCGCAGCTTGCGCGTCCTTGAAAAGTTGGACGACCTCCTCCACGGACCAGATGTCAGAAATGCAGTACCCTCCCAGATAGAGTACCCGCAGATCCTGAAACAGCCCGCGATCGATGCTGGAGGGGGAGAACAGATCGTTGGCGCCCGTCGAATGGATGAAACGACGATCGTCGCCGCGTACCGGAATGATTAACGATGCCGAGGTGGGATGCGTTTCGGAGACAGTCAGCCAATCGATGCCGACTCCCGCTTCCCGAAGAAATTTGAGGGAGAAATCGCCGAGGGCGTCAGCCCCCACCGCACCGCAGAATTGAACCTTTCGCCCCAACTTCGTGAGATCGACGGAGACGTTCGCGGCACAACCGCCGATGGTGATCGTGGTCCCTTCCGTCAACACCAGTTCGCCCGAATTAGGGAGACGTTCGATCGGTTCGCACACATGATCGGCGACCACAATCCCGGCACAAAGACAATCAATGGACGCGTTCATCACAGGGGCTTTCTCGAAAGACAATTTTGTCTCAGTATCTTTCAAGAGACATCGACGATCAAGCGTTGTATGGCGACGAGATCAAGCGACCATCGATTCCGTTTGTTCGGTCCTGGTGGAATCCTCGACAACCTGCGGTTCAGCCTCGCTACGAAACCATTGCAGCAACCAACGCATCAACGGATAAGTGAGAATACCGCCCGGAATCGCGATGATCGCTGTTCCAATCAACAGTGGTTGTCCCAACCCGATTACCAGTTCGACAATCGTGTTCCACCATTCCGCGAAGTTGTTGTATTCAAGGATGGCGGCGAATTGGGCGCGACTCACTTCTCCCCCCACAAAGAAAGAGCCCGTTTTGTAGAGCGCCCAGTAAATGGGGACAATCGTAATCGGATTGGAAATGTAAACCGCCATCAGAGCGGCCATGACGTTAAACCGGAAAAATCGGCGCGTCAGAGCAGAGAGAATCATGACCGTGAGCATCTGAGCTCCGACCGTCGGCGTAAGCCCCAGGAAGACTCCGATCGACGTTCCCAACGCAATCGCGTGCTCGGTATCATCGAGCATCAGCAGCGAACGCAGAAGATGCCGCGGTCGAGGCGAAATTGTAATTTTGGGAGACTTGCCATTCATGAACGGTCTTCGGCGATCGACTGGGGAGATCCGTCTATGCTCGGAACGAGTCTTCGCCCCCGGACGGATTATTCGGTCGTTTCCAACAGTGACTTCACCTTCGGAAGGATATGCTCCTCATACGTGAACTCGTCACCGTATTTTTGTTCGTCGTTATCAAACCGTTCGACAAGTTCTCCCTCCGGTCCAAAAACATAGACCGCAGGAATCGAAGCGAGGTCGATTTTCAGGAAAATTTCATCGGCGGCTTCCGTGCATAGGTAATTATCGAACTTTGCGTTCTGCGCGCTGAGGAATTTCCGGACTTGTTCTTCGTAATATTTCGGAGGTTTGGACGAAATACCGATGTAATCGGTACTGCATGAGAGACAAACGACCTGCTCGGGATATTTTTCACTCAATGCGACGAGATTCGGAAATTCCCGCAGACACGGCTGACACGACGTGGACCACACATCCAGAACCACCACTTTACCTGGGTGAGACTTGGTAGCTTCCATCACTTCCTCCCAGGTCGCCTTGGTCAACTTGACCTCCTCGGGAGCCGGAGCTGGCTCTTGTTGCTCGGCGGATTCTTCCACTTCAGCAGAGCCTTCGGCGGCAGACTGATTCGATTCGACTTGCGCTTCGCCGTCACAACCCGCCAGCAGAATCATCAACGGAATCAGGAGCACACATTTCCAGAACAGATTCAACATAGATCACCTTTATCGTTCAACTTTTTTGAGTCCAGCCGCTTTCGCCGCGGGGACCGGGTCTTCGTAAGGCAACGCTTTCAGAAACTCCACCAGATCGTCTATCTCGGCGTCGGACAAATGGCTGGTGGTGCCGTGTTTGTCGTCGGAATTATAGGTGGTCAGTACCTCATTCAACGTTTCCGCTTTTCCGTGATGCAGATACGGAGCCGTGCGATAGACGCCGAGAAGCGTGGGAGTATCGTATTTCGGCCCCATCAATTCAGACGGATCGTCCTCGCCGGTTCCCACGTTGTGGACTTTCCCGGGCCACACGGGATTGGAATCCGCGAAGAAGGGAGCCTTGTGACATTCCGCGCATTGAGTTTTGCTGGAGAAAAAGAGTTCCCGCCCTCGCTGGGCCGCCGCGGATAATCCGTTTTTGGAATACGGGCTGAGTGGAATTTTGTGTGAGTTATTGTAAACCGTCAGAGCATCGAGCAGCGGTGATTTCCCCGCCAGAGGTTCACCCAACGCTTCAGCGATGCGTCCGAGAACCAATCCTCGCCCCTGCATCAACGGTCCCCGAATCGTGTGCTCGAAGTCCTGAGTCTCATCCCGATCGGCCGACCAGTGCAACGGATGAGTCCAGGCGACCGCCGCCAGCGAAGGTGTGTTCCGCAAACCTTCCGGGTTTTGCCAGGTCCGTCCGTCCGGATCGCCGTCCGGGTGACAACTGGAACACGAAATCCAACGTCGTCCCGTCATCGGTTGCAAAGCCGTGTAAAATAGGATTTTTCCCGTCCGATGTTCTTCGCTGTAGGGAACTTTGCAGACTTCGATGGCGCGAGTCTGTTGATTAGTCTGGGTGTCGTATTCCACCACCTGGAAATCGAGTGCGTTATAGACATAGAAGTGCTCTCCATCCGGCGCCACTTTGACGGCTCGCGGGTTATGACCGGTCCGCAGGTAGGAGTCGTAAACCAGCTCCCGATAGTTATCGTCGAGCACATCGCAGACGAATATGTCGTCGGTCCCGCCGAAGACCACATACAGTTTCTGTCCGTCCGGCGAGAGATCGCATTCCCACGGATTCGCCGTCACGAGAGTCCCCCGGAACGAATCCATCGGAATCCGTTTGCGGGGTTTATCGTCCGGTTTCGGCTGGGTGTTGATGATGGCGACGTAAGGGAAAATCGAGCCTTCCCCGTGCGCCACGCTGACTTTCGACCTCAGATGCGGCATGTAGGCGCGATCGAGAATTGGGTGCAAAACGATTTGTCGGGCGAGATTATCGGTACTCAAGCCGGGCCAGTTATTAAGTTCCTCTCCGGTCGCCACATCGAACGAACGAACGGTTCCCGTCAGATATTCGGTGACGTATAAGGTGCGATCGTCGGACGCGAGCGCCAATCCACGAGGAAACTTTCCGCCGTCAAATTTTCGCGTTACTTTACCCTGTTTCGCATCGATCTCCAGAATCTGACCCGGATACTCCAGACACGCATACAGCGTCGAACCGTCGTGATTACTGACAATGCCGTAAGGCTCATCGAACACATCAATCCGGTGCAGAATTTTTCCAGTGTCGGCGTCGAAGACGACGATTTGATCGTCCCCGTAAATGCAGGCCGCACAACGGTGCGACTGTCCCAGAAATGTCAGCCCCTCCGGTTTATATCCCAGTGGAACCTCACGCAACTTCTCATGCGTTTTCAGATCCACAACCGTCGCGGTCCCCGAATCCCGATTCGTGCAGACCAGTAGTTGACCGTCGGCGGAAATCTGCATCAACGAGCTCGACGAAGAGCTTTCCGCCGTCGAAACGATCATCCAGCCGCACATCCAGGCAACCACCATCCATGAGAGAGAATTTCGCATGCGCATTTCGGTATCCTGTTGAAGTTCGAAAAAGCCGTCACTTTCATTTTTACCAGAAAACCGGACGTATCAACAGGATCCGATTCAGCGAAGTCGATCCGGGTGAACGGGAACTTATCAGGAAAATCCTCATCAATTCTTCAAAAATGAGGAAAAGAGGTGTCCCGAAAAATGTTTCTCAGCCGATGTACTGGTGTGTTCAGAATGTGAAGAACGCTTCTCATTTCTCACACAACTGACCGAAGAGACAAGAACTTCGCGGCGATCCGTCATCCCCCCCCCTTGCCATAGACAGGGAGAGACGATGAGGCATCGACCTTGTCCCCAATTCTTCGATCGCTGGTGAGAAGTGTTTTCAATATGCCCCGGGACTCGCTTTTGAGTCCGGGGCCTTTTTTCTGGATTCGACGGAAACAGCCCAGTCATCCCGGCTCTCTTCAATCGCGTATTTTTTCCCAGCGTCCGCGGTAGATCGTTTCCCCCGATTGTCGCTTCTTGCGCTCGAAACTGGTGCGATAATCGAGATCGTGTTCGGGAGACTTTTCTGCGGGAGGGGGGAGCGTTTCGAACTGCGGATGATGCTCCATCAATGACGAAATCACTTCCCAGTAATCTTCTACATCGGTCCAGGAATGCAACAAGCCGCCGAGTTGAATCACCTCGGCCAACTGATCGGCGAAGTCGTCGGTAAAGAGCCGACGGGATTTGTGTTTTTTCTTCCACCACGGATCGGGAAAATAGACATGGGCCGCCTGAACCGAACCGTTCACCACCAGTTTGTCGAGAATCTCGCGCGCGTCGCCCGAGATGATCCGGGCATTCGGGATCTTCCGTTTGTACAACTTCCCGGCGGCTCGACGAGCCGTTTTGTAATCGAGTTCGATACCGAGGTAATTGATGTCGGGATTCGCTTCGCTGGCCTTCCACGTATACAGGCCGCGACCGCAGCCCACATCAAGTTCGACGGGGTTTTCGTTGCCGAAGAACTCGGCCCAGTCAATCGGTTTCGTTTCCATCTCGTAACTGCGCCGCAGCCACGGAAACATAATCTCACCAGGAGGCGCTCGCATCGTGATCTGAGAAGTCTAGAGGAGTCTCGTCAAAGAACTACAGAAACAATCAGGATTCGCCACCCAGTCGAGAGTTTCGATTGATGGGCACCCCGATCATGTGACCGTTATAAACCATTTTGCCGTCGACGAACCCTTGAAAGGCAAATTCCGCCCGACGTTTCGGTTTCACTTTCAGAACCTTGGCCATGATCAAGAGTCGGCTGCCGGGATAAACGGGAGCGCGGAAGCGAACATTCTCCATCCCCCCGAAGCCCAGAAAATCACCGCCGCCCAGAATATCGTACTTACGGGCGTAAAAGCCGGCCAGTTGAGCCGCGCATTCGCAGAGAATGACTCCCGGCATCAACGGAAACCCGGGCATATGGCCGGTACACCAGAATTCATCGTCCGTCACATCCTTGTAACCGACCAGGGAATCTGTCTCTCGATCCACCTTCAAAATTCCGGAGAGCTGCTCCATGGCGTGTCGCTGAGGATTGATTTTTCGGATCTCATCGAGATTAAAAATCGGTTCGGCGTCGCGGAACTCTTCCGGATCGTAAAACGGTGCTTCTGGCATCTTCTATCAACCTTTTGAGACTTGTCCGATCTCCTCCTACTAGTGTGAGGGAGTGAGGAGTTCGAGGATTTGTGAGTGGGAGGTGACTAACCGGTCCGGTTTCAACCGTTCTCGTTTGAGGTCGGCCGAGGTGGCCCTGAGCGACAATCGGTCGAATGCCAGCAAAGCGGTCTTCCATCCGCGTTGTTTGGCAAATTCGAGATCCCCCTTCAGTCGCGTCGAAACAACAAACACCTGATCGGGTCGAATGCCTCGTTTCGAGAACTGTTTCTCTGCTGTTTTATAAAAAGTTTGAGACGATTTGCGAAGCCCGAGCGAGTGAGAGAGTACGCACAAGGAAGAATCCAGAACCTCAGGCGAAAACGGCTTTCCTGTTTGTCGTTGAGCCGTCCAGCAAAAATGTGGGATCGAGAACCGCTCGGTCTCACCGAAAATCGCTTGACGCACTCCCGTTCGGTGCAACGCATCCAGGGTTTTCAGAACTTCTGGGATAATCTCAACCCCTTGAAGGGAAAGATGATAGAAAAAACCGATGTGCTGAGCCAGACGGTCCCGATCGCCGTGAATCGAACGGTCCCAACCATAGTCTTTCTTCAACAGACGTTCGAGAATCTTGGACCAGATCTGATGCAGACCAATCTGTGGAAGATCTCCCTTGGCACAACTTTGAGTCATTTGCAGACGGTCCAGCAGCTCACGATACTGGCTCATCAAATATCGCCACGGTGCTCCCGGTTTGCGGGTCATGCTTTGCCACATCGCAAACTCTTCCAGCGTCTTCTCCAGGGCAATCTGCATCCGTAAGTCGTCATCAACGAAGAGCTTCAGCTCACCATCGCTGATGCGTACCAGCGTCCCGTAAAAATCCCACAACACGACTTCAATACCGGGGATCGGTTGCAGGCTGCTCTGAGCCGGGACGGATTCAAGAGGTGGCGGCTGCGGCCATTTGAGCGGTTTTTCGTGCAGCCAGTCAAAATATTCGGGCCAGGTCGATGACATAGGAATCGGACTTTTACCGGATCAGTTCGAGGCAGTGACGTGATGCGGAAGCAGGGGATGACTTGACCCACACCGAACCCAGCGTTAAATTTACTGTCTCAGCCCTTGAGTCTCAATTATGCAATACCTCAATCTCCTTAGCCTCCTTCTACCGGGCCTGCTTCTTTGCGGGGGAGCTTAGGGTTTGCACTGAGATCATTCATCACGAATCATCAGCACCCTGAGGTCTCTCATCAGACTTCAGGGTTTTTTTATGAATTCACGTTTCAAACTTTATTCGCGTTAGAACTTAGGTCGCCACGATGTCCACCAACAACGATACCTTGATCATTTTCGACACGACGCTTCGCGACGGGGAGCAATCTCCCGGTTGCAGCATGAATACCGACGAGAAGATTGAAGTCGCCAAAGCGCTCGTGGAACTCGGGGTCGATATCATCGAAGCGGGATTCCCGATCGCGTCCCCCGGCGATTTTGAAGCGGTGCAGCGAATCGCCCGCGAATGCGGCGCGCAATCCACGATTTGCGGTCTGGCTCGAAGTCGCAAAGACGACATCGATCGGGCTCGCGACGCGCTGGTCGATGCCGAGAAAAAACGGATCCACGTCTTCCTGGCCACCAGTTCGATTCACCGCGAACATAAGCTGGGGATGGATAAGGAACAGATCGTCAACACCGCCGTCGAAATGGTGTCACGGGCCAAAGAATACTGCGACGATATCGAATTCTCCCCGGAAGACGCCGCTCGGACCGAGTTGGATTTCCTGTGTGAAGTGGTTGAAAAGACGATTGCCGCCGGAGCAACCACCGTCAATATCCCCGACACTGTCGGCTATGCGACCCCGTCGCATTACTACCACGTCATCTCCACACTCAAAAAAGAAGTTCCCAACATCGATCAGGCCATCATCAGCACGCACTGCCATAACGATCTGGGACTCGCCGTCGCCAATAGTCTCGCCGCCGTCGAAGCGGGAGCCCGCCAAGTCGAATGTACCATCAACGGCCTGGGAGAACGGGCCGGGAATGCGGCGTTGGAGGAAATCGTGATGGCGTTGCGGACGCGTCACGACTACTACGGCATCAATACCAACATCAACACCCAGCGTCTGTATCCGGTCAGCCATCTGGTTTCCCGCATCACGGGCATGAAAGTCCAACGGAACAAGGCGATCGTCGGGCAAAACGCATTCGCTCACGAAGCTGGCATCCATCAGCACGGGATGCTCAAGGAACGGACCACTTACGAAATCATGCGTCCGCAGGACATCGGTCTCACCGGCACCAACCTCGTACTGGGAAAGCATAGCGGACGACACGCCTTCCGCGATCGCGTCGAACAGCTCGGATACAACATGGACGCAGATACGTTCCAGAAAGTGTTTGAAGCGTTCATCGTACTCGCCGACAAGAAAAAAGAGGTTTTCGACTCCGACATCACGGCCCTCATCGAATCCCAGAAAATTGATTTCGAGGAGCATTGGAAACTCAACAATTTTCACACTTCCGCGGGAACCGGCATGATCCCGACCGCTACCGTGGAATTGCAACATGACAAAGACGAACCGGTCTCCGACGCCGCCACGGGAGACGGTCCGGTCGATGCCGCCTTTAAGGCCATCGAGCGAATCGTGGGGATCGAAGCGCGTCTGGAAGATTACGATGTGCGGAGCATCTCCAGCGGAAAAGACGCTCAGGGGGAAGTGCTGGTGCAGATCGATTATCTCGGTCGTAAATACCACGGCCGAGCCGTCAGTACCGACATCATCGAAGCCTCAACCCGAGCCTATTTACACGCCATCAATCGCGCCTGGTCCGATCGCGGATCCCAAACTCCCGAGAAAGAGAAAGCCAACCTGTAGTGGGCAAGCTGTCTATAGTAGAGAGACATGGATAAACGTCTTTACGTCATTCTGTTCGCCGGCGTCCTGATCGCGGGAGTGTGTGTCTGGAAAGTCACCCGCACCTATCCTCCGCAGCCGCGAGCCGAAGATTTAATTTTCAAACAGCCCGCGCCTCAAATTCCGCCTCTCTACAATCAGGAATCCAAAATGGTGCGGTTTGATGCCTATCTTTCTAGGCACGACATTTTCGTGGTCTTTTACGACGGCACGGACGGCGTTCAGAATTCCGACATTATGCAGTTCCTCAAACAGCGGGAAGAACAACTCGACCGCCAAGGAGCGAAAGTTTTCGGCATCAGCGGAGCCTTGCCGCAGCAAAACATCGGCACTACGGAAGTGATCGAACAGGATGGGAAACGCATCAACAAAAGAAACACGTTCCCGTTTCCCCTGCTGACCGATCTCGGGTTCGCCGTCCACCAGAACTGGGGACGATACGACCCCGACAGCAACCAACCGCTGCCCGGTCTGTTCTTCGTCGATCGCGCCGGCAACGTCGATTTCAAAAACCGCAAACCGTTACCCATCGAACACCCGCGAGAATTTATCCGCGATTACCTGGGAGAAACTCGTGACAACCAGTCCTGATACCAAAACGCCGCGCCTGATTTCCGGAAAAGTTGTCATCCTCGGGATGTTTGCGTTTGCCGCCTGCATGACGGCGTTCATGTGGTTCTACTGGAAATTGAATCTGGCACCGTTTCTGCCCCTGCAACAGGCGATCGTCGCCAACGAAGAACTTGAGGAAAGCCGCCCGGTCGTGGAAGGAGGACGACGCAAAGGGCAAGCCGACGCTCCCAATACCCTCCGCGTCACCATGAAAGTCGATTACGATCCGAACGAGAATCCGGCTCGCATCGACGAGCTCGAACAAACGATCCTCGAACTCGCAAAAAAATCGCTTCCGCAATTTCAAGAATACGATCAACTGGAGTTAAACGTCTATTGGCCCAAGCAGGAGACGGAACTGGCTCCGATCTCCGTGCAACGCGTGATTCAATTAAAATGAACTTCCTTGCTGCCGACGGAATCCTCTCATGAATAGTCCGACTCACATCCCCGGCGTTCAATTCAGTAATCGCACACGCTGGGCCTCGCGCGGAGCCATCAGTTTCCTCATGCAGCAGGGAGTCGAAAACCCGGGCGTTCTTTCGCTCGCCGCCGGGTTGGTCGATCCCGATACCCTGCCGGTCGAACTGGCTCAGGAACAGCTCTCCGAACTGCTCGCCGACGACGCGCGAGCCCGGCAATGCCTCCAGTACGGCACGACTCCCGGTTCGGAACATTTGCGAGGAGCGTTGGTGCCGTTTTTCGCGGAACTGGAAAACTCGACTCCCGAAGAACTCGATCTCCAGGCAGAGGATCTGGTCCTGACGACAGGCTCTCAGCAGTTGCTCTCGCTCGTTTGCGATGCGTTGTTCGATCCGGGGGATATCTGTCTCGTCGCCGCTCCGACCTACTTTGTCTTTCTCGGAGCATTGGAAGCGGTCGGAGCCCGCACCATTTCCGTCAACACCGACGAACAAGGGATGTGTCCCGACGCGCTGAATCAGACTCTGGCCGACCTCGAAGAAGAGGGCGAACTCGGGCGGGTCAAATTGATCTATCTGGTCAGCTACTACGAAAACCCGAGCGGCGTCAGTCTGGCGACAGAGCGACGAAAGCAGATCGTGGAACTCTCCAAAAAATGGTCCAAGTCGCAGCGATTGATGATTCTGGAAGACGCCGCCTATCGCGAACTGCAATACGACGGCGAAGTTTATCCCTCCCTCTGGAGCTTCGATACGGATCGTCAGAATGTGATCTATACGCAAACGTTTTCCAAAAGTTTCTCACCCGGCGTGCGCGTCGGTTTCGGGATTCTTCCCGACGATCTGAAAAAACCGATTTCCGACCTGAAAGGGAATGATGACTTCGGCTCCGCTCACCTCAATCAGCGACTGATGGCACAGGTTCTCGGAACGGGACACTACCGCGACCATGTGGAACGGGTCAAAGCCTCCTACACCGCAAAACGAGATGCGATGCTCGCCGCCGCGGAAAACTATTTCTCGGATCTGGAGGGCGTTACCTGGCAACACCCGCACGGAGGACTCTACGTCTGGATGAGCCTGCCCGAGTCGATTCCAACCGGTTTCGATTCACCGTTGTTTGAAACCGCCGTCCAGAAACACAAAGTGATGTACGTGCCGGGCGAACTCTGTTTTGCCGGCGATGCCGTCGAACGAAACCACATGCGGCTCAGTTACGGCGTTCTGACGCCGGAGCGAATCGGTGAAGGGATGAAAAGCTTGTCCCACGCCATCCGCGAATTTTTGTAAATCCCGCGGACGTGACGCAACGCTACCCCTTGATGACTTCGTAAGCCGAGAGGGCAATTTCTCGCGCCTCGCCGTGATCGACGATCGGCTCGGGATACCCTTCCACTCCGTCAACTTTCCAAGGTTCGTACAAAGTCTTCCCGTCCAGTTCCGCCAGTTCCGGGCAGTAGTGGCGAATGTAGTCGCCGTTCGGATCGAACTTCGCCGCCTGTGTCGTTGGATTGAAGACCCGGAAATAGGGAGCTGCGTCCGCTCCACAACCCGCCGTCCATTGCCAGCCGAGCGTGTTGTTGGCGAGGTCGGCATCCACCAGCGTATCCCAGAACCAGGCCGCTCCTTCCTTCCAACTGATTCGCAAATCCTTACATAGGAACGACGCCACAATCATCCGCACCCGATTGTGCATCCAGCCGGTCTGCCACAACTCACGCATCCCGGCATCCACCATCGGATACCCGGTTTGCCCCTGTTGCCATTTTTGGAGAGCCTGTTGATCCGATTCCCAGGGGAACTCCGAAAACCGTTCCCGCAGCGGTTCATCAACGGTTCGCGGGAAATGGTAGAGCAGATGATGAGCGAACTCCCGCCAGCCGAGTTCGCTGAGATACACGTCGCCCGATTTCCGTAAGACGCCGTTCTCCCCCGCGCGTTCGTTTGCCTGGCGATACACTTCCCGAATACTGATCTCGCCGAAATGCAGATGAGGAGAAAGACGCGACGAACCTCGTAAGTCGGGACGATTACGATCTTCTTTGTAGCCCGAGATGCGCGCATCGAGAAAATCCGCCAGTTCCTCCCAGGCTCCCGAGGTGCCGGGAGTCCACGCCTCTCGTAGTCCTTCATCCCAGGAAATGGTCGGCAGGAGGTCGAGTTCCCGCAGGTCGTCCGATGCGGGCCAGGTTTCCGGCGTTTTCAGATGCGACGGACACTCCCACTTCTCGCCGATCTCGATCAACGGTTGACTGGCTTTCCAGAATGGCGTGAAGACCTGATACGGCTTGTCCTGTTTGGTGCTGACCTCCCAGGGCTCGATCAATAATGCGCCGTTGAACGATTCGGCGCGAACGCCGCGCTCTTTCAGCCGGGATTTCACCCGTTCGTCTCGCTGAATCACTGCGGGTTCGTAGCGCCGGTTCCAGAAGACCGCGGAAACATCGTGTTTCTCGATCAGTTCGTCGAGAATGTCGGACGTCGATCCCTGACGAAGAATCAGACGACTGCCGCGCGATTCGAGTTCCTGCCCCAGACTTTCCAGCGAATGATGCAACCACCACCGAGAAGCCGCGCCGGGTTGCCAGGGCGCTTCTTCGTCGGGAGCCCAAATAAAAAGAGGAATGATGGGATTCCCCAACTCCACCGCCGCTTGTAAGGCAGGCTGTTCGTCGAGCCGCAGATCGCGACGTAGCCAGACAATCGTCTTCGACATGAAATTCCCGTTTCGGTTGAGTTCTGGTTGTCTCGTACGGGAAATTTATAGAACCGCCTTCAAGCGGTTTGGATCGGCTCCATCATTTCCACAGGATTTTGAGCGGGATCGGAAACGTAGATGCTTCTCGTTCCGTCGCGGTGTGTTTTGAGTTCGCCGAACTCTTCCGCCCGCGGCGTCTCAAATCCGAGATGCGGCGGGTGCTGGCCGGGAGTCACCAGAGCCAGTTGGACGTTGGCAAATTGCAGCATCGCCCAGGTCTGATCCTGATAGACGACATCGCAGCGGAATTGCTCGCGATACCAGTTCACCATCTCCTCGATGGAACTTTCGCCCACCGAGATCGCGATGTGATGCAGATTGTCAAATTCTTCGGGTGCTTCCGCCATGGTTAGTTCTCGCATTCAAGCAGTTCGGTTTCTTATCTTAATTATTGACAACTACCGCCAGAAAAGAAAATGACCGGATAACCCCGTACGAGGTTATCTCGTTTGTTGAGAACACTTTACAAAAGATAACAAACTGAAGATTGTCGCTCAAAACGATGATTCGGGCGCGAGAGCACCGGATTTCGCGCGAAATCAATCGCTTGGCTTGGACAAAAAAAAGTGAATGCCTACTATCTCTCAGATGACATTACTCCAATCCTCACTATAACTTAGACCAGTGAAAGAAACATTTTCCCCGAAACAGATTGCCCGAGCGATCGGCGTCAGCGAATCGTCCCTCAAACGATGGTGCGACCGGGGGATGATACATACCGTAAAAACTGCCGGTGGCCACCGACGCCTCTTACTCCCCGATGTCCTGGAGTTCGCCAAGTCCCAAGGCTACAAGCTGATCGAACCCGAAATCCTCGGGCTACCGAGTCTGAACCAGTCCACCGAACGCACGTTGGATGTCGCTCGCAAGGAACTAATCGAGGCCTTGGTCGCGGGCAATGAAACCGTCAGTCGACAAATTGTACTCGAACTGGTGATGGCCGATCACCGTCTCTGCGACATCTGCGACGAAGTGATCGCCGACGCCTTTCACGAAGTCGGCGATCTCTGGGATTGCGGTACCGTCGAAGTGTATCAGGAACGCCGGGCTTGCGAGATCATCGTCCGGATCATGCACGAACTGCGTCACTTCTACGAAGCTCCTTCGCAACGAGCTCCCCTCGCCATCGGCGCGTCACCGTCCGGCGATCCTTATACGCTCCCGACCACGATGTCCGAACTGATCCTGCGGGAAAACGGCTGGCGAGCGGTTTCTCTCGGAAATAATCTCCCCTTTAATTCCCTCTCCTCCGCGGTGCGGGATCAGCGGCCACAACTGTTCTGGTTGTCGGTCTCCTCGATTGCTGACGAAGAATCCTTCGTCGAAGGATTCAATCAATTCGTCGATGAGGTTAAGCCGATCGGAACCGCCGTCATCGTCGGAGGCCGCGCACTCACCGACAACATACGTAAGCGGATGAATTTCACCAGTTTCTGCGACCGCATGCGAAATCTGGAAGAGTTTGCTCAGACATTCAAACGGGGAGCGGCGCCGAGCCCCAGCGACCTCTCCACCACCGACACCGACAACTGATACTCACGGGAGACTTCTGATGCGTCTGCTCTCTCTCTGTCTGCTGCTTCTCTCTCTCTCATCATCCATTGCCTCAGGAGGAGAACTCTGGCCGCAGTGGAGGGGACCGCATCGCGACAGCCAGGTCCAAAACGAAACCTGGCCCGATTCTCTCGACGACGAACATCTGAAACTTCAGTGGGAAGCCAAAGCCGGACTCAGCTACTCCGGCCCGATCGTCGATCGACAACACGTCTACATCACCGAAACCAGAAATCGGAAAACGGAAGTCGTCCGCGCCTACAATCGAAACACCGGCGAACAGGTCTGGGAAGCGGAGTGGGAAGGAGCGATGGAAGTCCCGTTCTTCGCCAAAGCCAACGGCGACTGGATCCGGGCCACTCCCGCCACCGATGGGCAGTTTCTCTATGTGGCCGGGATGAAGGATGTTCTCATCTGCCTCGACTGCAAAACCGGTAAACAGATCTGGCGTTACGATTTCCCTGCGAAAGACGGCACAAAAATTCCCGCCTTCGGGTTCG
Organism: Planctomycetaceae bacterium; assembly: GCA_014762625.1. Taxonomy (GTDB): domain Bacteria; phylum Planctomycetota; class Planctomycetia; order Planctomycetales; family Planctomycetaceae; genus JABURQ01. Next base: position 34,584 of record JABURQ010000110.1, read on the forward strand.
TCAGCTCCCCGCTAATCCACGGCGACTCAGTCTACGTCCAGGCGGGAGAAGGCTTCTGCCGACTCAACCGCAAAACGGGGGAATTGATCTGGAAAGCCCTTACCGATGGTGGCGGGATGTTCGGGAGCGCCTTTTCCTCTCCGTTTCTTTACGAACAACAGGGACAGGCACAAATCCTCGTCCAGACCCGTAGCGATCTTGCCTCGGTCGATCCCGATTCGGGGAAAGTCCTCTGGAAAATGCCGATCACCGCGTTTCGAGGCATGAACATTCTCACGCCGACCGTCTACCAGGATTCCATTTTCACCAGCAGTTACGGCGGCGGCACCTGGCTCCTGAAACCAAAGAATGGCGAGTTAGAGGAGTTGTGGAAAAACAAAGTGGAAGGCTATATGTCGAGCCCCGTCGTGATTGGGGATTATGTCTACCATCATTTGAAAAATCAGCGGTTCACCTGCCTCGATCTCGAATCCGGAGAATCGAAATGGACGACGAAGCCGTTCGGCAAATACTGGAGCATGATCGCCAACGGATCGATAATTCTGGCGCTCGACGAGGAGGGGACGTTATTCCTGATCGACGCCACTCCCGAGGAGTTCAAACTCCTCGACTCCCGTCGGGTGACCGATTCGCCCGCCTGGGCGCACGTTGCCAACTCGAACGGACAGGTATTTATCCGCGATCTGGAATCGCTTAAAGTCTATGAGCTTGTCTTCTAATTCGCTTTTCGAGGCGAGAATGAGCGAACTGTTGCCCGATTGAGGCGGTCGAAGCAGTCGAATCCTCAAGATTCGACGATGCAGACCAACAAAAAGCGGGTAACTGGCTCGCCATTCGTAGCCAAAATGGAATTTGAAGACAGGCTCTATACCTGGAAATAGGTCGTTCGCCTCTCACCGAAACGTTATCATGAAGTCAAAACGACTTCCGATCGATAGCAAGGTGAGTCATGCATAACGTCCTTCTCTCTCCCGTTCTCGAAAGAGCCTTTCGCGTCGCGGCCCGCTACCATCAGTCCCAAACCCGCAAAGGCTCCGACCTCCCCTACATCGTGCATCCTTGTGCTGTGATGTCGATCCTCCAGTCCGCCGGCATTCAGGATGGCGAAATTCTCTCCGCCGCCTTGTTACACGATGTCGTCGAGGACACCGAATGCGAACTGAGCGACCTCCGGGACCAGTTCCCCGAAGCGGTAGTCCGCTGGGTCGATCAAACTTCCGAAGAGAAAGACGACGAACTCGGGGAACCCCGCAGTTGGATTGACCGCAAGCGGGAACATCTCGCCCACGCAGATCACGCCGACTGGCAGGCCCGCACCATCATTCTCGCCGACAAACTCCACAACCTGACCTCCATGCTGTTCGATCTGGAGGAAGGGGAGAACATCTGGGAACGATTCAATGCGCCCCCTTCTGCGGTCCTGTGGTACAACTCCTCCATGATTCAGGCGGCGGGACACGGCGATCAACCCGCCTTGCAGATGTTGAAATCGTCCGGTGAGGAACTGATCGACCAGTTGATCGAACAATCGGGACAAAAGCCGATTGAGCCAGAAGAGTCTTGATTCGGCGGAGCGGTCCGGAAACACTGGAGGTCCCATTGACCGCCCTCCAGTCCAGGATGATTTGATGTTTCGAAAGATCACGTTTCTCGCCGTTACCGCCTTCTCGCTGACATTCTTGACCGCTCTCTCGGCCCAGGATTACGTTTCCCACGGAGCCCTCGACTACGACGCCAACGATTGGCCCTGCTGGCGCGGAGCGAAGCAGGACGGCATCGCCGACCCGCATCAGAAACTTCCCGCCTCCTGGAGCGAGACGGAAAACGTGGTCTGGAAAGTGGCCGTTCCCGGACGCGGTCACGGTTCGCCCTGCGTGGCGGGGAATCGCATTTATCTGGCGACCTGTAACGAAGATTCGAAAAGTCAGTGGGTGCTCTGTTACGAACGCTCGACCGGCAAGAATCTCTGGCAAACGCAGGTCCACGACTCCGGCGCAATGTGGAAAAGCAAGAAAGCGACCGGTGCGTCTTCGACACTCGCCTGTGACGGCAAACAGCTCTACATCAGTTTCCCCAACAACGGGGCGCTCATCGCCACCGCGCTGACTCTCGACGGTAAGATTGTCTGGCAGCAAAAGATCTCCGACTACGTCATCCATCAAGGGTACGGCTCCTCTCCCGCGATTTACAAATCGCTCGTCATCGTCACCGCCGACAACAAAGGAGGCGGAGCCATCGCCGGCCTCGATCGCAAAACCGGCAAGATCGTCTGGACCCACGCGCGTCCCAAGCTTCCCAATTATCCGTCTCCCATCATCTATCACCTCGACGGCAAAGACCAACTGATCCTCACCGGTTGCAAGCTGGTCACCTCGCTCGATCCGATGACCGGAAAGGTATTTTGGGAAACCGACGGAGCGACCGAAGAATGCGTCACCTCCACTGTCACCGATGGAAAGCACGTCTACTCCAGCGGCGGATACCCCAAAAATCATGTCGCCGCCTATACCACAGACGGCTCCGAGAAGATCGTCTGGGAAAACGGAGACCGGGTTTACGTCCCCTCAATGGTAATGCGAAACGGACACATCTACGCCGTCATGGATGCCGGTGTCGCCGTCTGCTGGAAAGCCGATACCGGGGAAGAACTCTGGAAAGCGCGTCTCGGCGGCAACTTCACCGCGTCCGCCGTCCTGGTGGGAGAAACCGTCTACGCTACCGACGAAGCGGGAAAGACCACGCTCTTCCGGGCCGATCCCTCCGGTTTCAAAAAACTGGGGACCAATCAGCTCGGCGATGAAATGCTCGCCACGCCGACCATCTGCGGCGGACAGCTTTTTATGCGAGTCGCCCACCGGGAAAACGATCTTCGCCAGGAAGTGCTCTACTGCATCGGTGAGTGAACCGGGTCGCGAGCGAGTTTCCAAACCTCATGAACCCTCACCCCGATCGAACATCCCTCGATGACGACGTCCTCGCCGGGCAGGCGGTCTACACCGACTCTTCGTTGAAATACTACGACTGGCTTGTACTCAAGATCAGCAATCGCTGTATCTGGAAATGCCCGACGCCGCGGTTGTTGAAGATGTACGACGACTGCGTCACGACTCGACATCTCGACGTCGGTGTCGGCACCGGCTACTTTCTCGACCGCTGTCGATTCCCGGAATCCGAGTCTCCCCCCACCATCACGTTACTGGACCTGAATCGTGCCTCTCTCGACGCAGCCGCCCGACGAATCGAACGCTACTCCCCTCAGACCGTCACCGCCAACATCCTCGAACCGCTCCCGCTCGGCGAGGCCCGCTTTGAGTCCATCAGTCTGAATTACCTGCTGCACTGCATTCCCGGCGACCTGACCGAAAAAGCGGTCGCCTTCAACCATCTGATTCCCTTTCTCCAGCCGGGAGGAATCATTTTTGGGAGCACCTTACTCTCCCAAGGCGTCGAGCGTTCGTTCGCCGCCCGAAAACTGATGCGCTTCTACAATCAGAAAGGAATTTTCCACAACGACCGGGACCGACTCAAAGACCTCGAACGCGCATTGACGACACGCTTCCAACAGGTGCAGATCGAGACCATCGGTTGCGCGGCGTTATTCCAAGCCCGCGACCCGAACCCAATGAGCACTCGAGAGAAACTTCCGGTCGTGCCGGAAAGAGAGTGACAAACGAGCAACTGGAAGATACAATTGAACATGCAACAGATCACTCTCGGCACGTGAAGCAGAGAATGTCAGCGCCTTGAGGAAACGAGTAAGAACATTCCGTCAATAAATTACTGACACTCCGAATTCTAACTGAAGTATATATCAATGGATGCTTTTGAACTATTGCCATTCGGCTTCATGGGAATCGGTTTATTTCTTCTCATCTTTTATGGTGTTTGGCTCTACCGAACACTCATAAGCACCGAAGAGCAAGTCGAGGAAAACCGTATAACATTGTTGGGTGGCTGGTCTGGTGGCATCGTATTTATTGCGTGTGGGATGTTGTTGGTTTTGCCACCAAATTTATTTTTCTTTGTAATCCCCGCAGCAGTGGTCTTGCTGCTTTCTTGGTACTTACTCTACTTCACTCTTCATACTTTCTTAGGTTCAACACAGCGTGACAAATCAAGCAACTAACAATTCATCCAACCGGCGCGGCCGCTGAAACAACTCACGGGATGAACTGTTTCTCTTTCAGAAATTCGGACACCTGCGACATCTCTCGCTCGTAGAGTTGCATGTCGAAAATGAAATAGCCGTGCCGGCCTCCCTCGTGTGAGATCAGTTTGCATTCGTTTCCGGCAGCCTGCATCTTTTTCTGAAACTCGACCGCTCCCGCGTACGGCGTCACTTTGTCCCCCGTGCCGTGGAACACCAGCGTGGGTGGCAAGCCTTTCTGAACGTGATCGACGGGCGACAGCTCCTGCCAGCGGTCGCCGATTTTCTGTCGGCCGTAACCTTCCTCCGAGGTATCGATCACGGGATAGAAGAGTACCAGCAGATCGGGACGACACGAAATCGCCAGATCGTCGCTCTCGTCATTCACCGCGTCGAATAATGCCGTTCCCACCGCTACGTGACCGCCGGCGGAACCGCCCGCGGCGACAATCCGTTCCGGATCGATCCCCAATTCCTCCGCGTGAGCGCGTAGATACCGAACCGCCGACCGACCGTCCTTCACGCAATCGAAGACCGTATTCTCTTTCCCCTGCGACAACAAACGATACTCCAGACTGACCGCGTACATTCCCCGGTCGCGAAATTTGTCCGCGATCGGATAAAACCAGCGCGGCTCGCCGTTCACCCAACCGCCGCCGTGAATGACGAGAAAGACCGGACACTTGTCGGTTGGTTGATGTCCTTCCGGCTCAAAAACGTGCAGCTTCAGCTCCCGATCCCCGATCGTTTTGTAAGTGATAGTTCGATCGGGTTCGAGTTTCGCCGCGATGGGGTCGAGGACTCGTTTGAGCTGCGCGTGAGTCGTCGTGGAACCCAGCAGGATCAGAAACAGAGCCAGACTGACTTGTCGTAAGGTGGGAGACATATTTTTCCTCGTCGTGATGTGGAGCGATCAACCATACCCCGAACTCGCCCGAATTTCCCGAGTCAGAGAGTCATTTTTCGTGTCGGCATGCCACACTGCGTATTGTATTCAAGATAAAATCTTCTGGTGTTACCGACTGACTGCTGGTAACGTGGAGAATCATAACCAACCATGCATGAGCTGAATTTCCCTTTACCCAGGACTTTCGGATGATCGAACATCGCGTTCAGAATCGACGACTCAGTTCTTCTTTGTGGAAGCTCTTCTCAAGCCTTGCCCTCCTGGTTTGGTTTCTCACCCCCGCAGCGGCCGAGGTCCCCGCTCAGCTTCCCGATCCCGATGACAAACCCGCCGATCAAACCAAACCGGTGCAGGTCTTTATCCTGCTCGGCCAGTCGAACATGCTCGGTTTCGGTCGGATCGATCCGGTCGATCAAAACGGCACGCTCTCTCATCTGGCGAAAAAGGAGGGCAAGTTCCCGCATCTGATCGACGATGACGGCAACTGGACCGAGCGGCAGGACGTCCAGAACGTCCACGTGATGGACAAGCGTGGCGCGGGTTTGACCAACTTTACCCACTTCCGGGATATGAAGAACGAACGGCTCACCGTAAAGAAGGGGCATATCGGCCCCGAACTGCAATTCGGCCACATCATGGGACACATCCACGACGAACCGGTCCTGCTCCTGAAGGCCTGCATCGGCAACCGCAGCCTCGGTTGGGACCTGCTTCCGCCCGGCAGTGAACGGTTTGAGTTCGACGGGAAAGTCTACGCCGGCTACAAAGACAAAGCTCCCTCCTGGGTCGAAGGGGGAGAGAAAAATGAAGTCAAATGGTACGCGGGCCGTCAATACGACGCCGACACGGCTCACGCCAAAGAGGTGTTGAAGAACCTGGAGAAATACTATCCCGGCTATCAGGGGCAGGGGTATGAAATCGCCGGTTTTGTCTTCTGGCAAGGACACAAGGATCAAAACCCGGCGCACGCCAGTCGCTACGAACAGAACCTGGTCCACTTCATTAAAAACTTACGAAAAGATTTTAACGCCCCCGACGCGAAGTTCGTCCTGGCGACGATCGCTTTCGGCGGAGACGAGTTAAGCGGTCCGGGGCTGACCATCGCCGAAGCGCAACTCGCCGTCGATGGCGAAACCGGCAAGTATCCCGAGTTCAAAGGGAACGTCAAAGCGATCGACGCGCGTCCGTTCTGGCGCGACAAGGAGGTCTCTCCGACCGGTGCCGGCTATCACTACAACCACAACGCCGAAACGTACATGCTGGTCGGCGACGCTCTGGGACACGCGATGGCGGAACTGCTGGCTTCAGAGCGTTGAGTTCTGAGAAGCAGACGGGGTCACTTCGGTGACAACACTCGAGTTACTGCACCGCTTCGGCAGCCAGGGCGGCGATACGATCGCGCGGATGGGGAGTCACCGCGCGATAGGGAAGAGTGGTCAGGATCACCGTGATCGCTTTGGTAGCTGGATCAGCCCAGCAGATCGTTCCCGTCGAACCGGTATGTCCGAAGGTGTTTGGGCTGAGGCCCGGCGTGCCGCCGATCTGACCGAGATCGAATCCCAATCCCCGCGGCCGCAGGTTTTCGGGATTCTGATTGGAGACGATCAGTCGTTCCGTCTCCGGCTTGAGAATTTTCCCCTGCGCGTCGAGAAACTCCGCCAGGAAGCGGGCTACGTTTTCGGCGGACCCGTGAGCCGCGCCCCACGGCGCGCCGAGCTTTCTCCAGTACTCGCTGTTCCAGTCCCACGATTTGGTCGACGGATCGCCGGCCCCCGACTCGGGAGCCGCCCGTTCCACTTGATTCCGAATCACGTCGCCGAGTTTGAATTTCCCCAACCCCATCGCGGAGCGAGTGATCCCGAGCGGCTTGAAGATGCGATCCTGCGAGAGTTTGTGAATCGTTTCGCCGCTAAGGCGTCGGGCCACTTCCGTCGCCAGCAGGATCGCCATGCTGGAATAGCTGTAACGGGTTCCCGGCTCAAACAGCAGCGGCGTCTCGATCGCCGCTTTGACGAATTCCGACAGCGGAGCGTGCTGCGAACGGAGCTTGGCGTTCTCGGGAAGCTGATCGGGCAGACCGGAGACGTGCGTCATCAGTTGCCGCAGCGTGATTTTGTCCCGGCCCTCTCCCTGAAACTCCGGAATATATTTCCGGATCGGATCCTCCAGTCGAAAGAGTTCCTCATCGTACAGCGTCATCACGGCGGCGATGGAGATCGTCTTGGAGATCGACGCCAGCAGAAACATGTCGTCCAGATTTTTCGCCTTGCCGAACGTTCTGGCGAAGACGTCGGATCCTTGCTGAACGTAAACCGAACTCGACTCCACCTCGCCCATCTCGGCGGCGCGCGTGAGGAGTTTGGAGGCAGTTTCCAGTTTGTCGGTGTCGAGACCGGCCAGGCTCCGCCGTGGATCACACAGCATCAACGCGAGACCGGTTTGCAGGAATGTGCGTCGTTTCATGCTGATACTATAACCGGGAGCGATACCAGAAATCACGAACTCTTTTTTTGGTAGAGTCGCGCGAACGGTGACGGTGCGGAACAGACCTAGGGGGTGATGTCGGCTATCCGGGAATCGGTGGTTTCTCAAACTGTTGCACTCTGCGATCGTCCCCAGCCACACGATGAGCGAGCGGAAGCCTGCGAGCCAAGTCCCCCCCCCAACATTGCAATCAGCGTGATGGCAGAACTCGGCAAGTTTCTCGGGTAGATCCTTTTCAGAACATCCTTGAGGACTGCTCGTTTTACGAATATGCCTCTGGACTGATGCGGTACCAACGGGCAATCGCAGGGAGAATCGATCCGTACACGTTTCTGCGGAGCTTTGTGTGCACAAGTGTTGCGTCTGTGGATATACTGGAGGGAAGGTAGATCAACATGAGCGAATCAAAAACGAGAGAGCCAGAACTTCAGGCTTCGAGAAAGTCTCACCGACTGCAGCGTTTGTTACTTGCAACGCTGTCGATCCTTGTTGTCGGGGGGCTACTGTTATGCAGTTATCGCTATCAGAAGCAGATGGCGCTGATCGAACGGATCGAAGCGGCGGGAGGTGCCGTTGAAACGAAACCTTGGGGGCCGGAGTGGATGCGGCAAACCGTAGGCGGAGAGCGAATGCGAGGACTGGAGCATATCGAACAGTTTCGCCTCGGTCCTGTGAATCGCAGCCTGATCTTGAGCGAATCGACACATCGAGGTATCTCACAATTGGTAATTCAGGGAGGCGACTTGAAGGCTGAGGATGTGGAATCGCTAATGCAAATGGGCTCACTCTTTCTATTGGGATTTGAGGACTTTACTAAGGTAGCAGAAGAAGATGTTAAGGCGATTTCAGGACATCAAACCCTCAGCTCTATATATTTTCGCAAGTGTTCCGTTCCCTATCGATCGATCGATCATTTAAAGTCAAAGCCGAATTTGTACAATCTGGCCTTGTACGATAGCACGCTGTCTGGAAATCCGGGAGAGACATTCCGTTCGTTTTCGAATCTCGAAGTATTGAATTGTCAGGGGAGTTCGCTCACTGATGACGACTTCGAAAGATTGGGGGACCTCAGCCATCAATGTGTCGTATTGAATGTTGAAGGAACTCAGATTTCCGATGAAAGCTTGCAGTTCGTCGGAAACTATGAGCGGTTGCGACATCTCCAACTCTCCGGAACAAAAATCACCGATTCCGGTCTGCAGCATCTCCGAGATCTTCAGAGTCTCACACACCTTGAATTGGACTGCAAAAGTATCAGCGACACAGGTCTCGTAAACCTCGAAGGATTGAAAAATTTGAAGGTTCTCTACTTGCCGGAGTCTGCGATTACCGAGCAGGGACTCGATTCGCTTGCACGATTCAAAAACCTAGAGGAGTTACATGTCACAGTGAAGGAAGTCACACACGAAATCATTGACAAGCTGCAAACGAAATTGCCGAAGTGTAAGATCATCTATCAGGAGAGATAGAAAACAGGAAAAGACTGACGACTTCTTCGGTTCCGTAGTTAGATCGCGACCAATGCTGCAAGCAGTAGAGTAGCCCAACCGATCCATCGATCGCCGGGGTGATGTTCGTCACAAGTTGACTCATCATGATCATTCAACAAGTGAGGAACGTGCCTCACGGGATTCCGCCTGCATGATGTTGGACGATTACGACCGCCTTGGTCCTGTGTTGCACTTTGTGCAACCTTTTTGATTCCGCTCGCTCATCGCTCGGCGGACTCAGTTGCTCCCGTCCCCGATGACTCGCTGATACTCGTTTCCGGACCTCCCCAAGTTTTTGGGAGGGTGAAATCCTGACAACGCAATTCATTCGTGTCGATTCGAGCGATTCGTGGTCATACAGTTTTGATATTTCAGGAACACTGATTGGCGCTGATCTTCACTCATCCAGCACATGGATGATGATTAGCGTTGATTAGCGTAGATGAATGTTCTTTCTTTTTTTCGCTGCGCCGCCGCGCCGCTGCGCGAGCCTTCTTTTACTTCCGTAAGGCTCCGTTTTCTTCCAATTCATCCGTGTTCCAGTTCATTCCGGTTCTTTTCCAACACTGGCGAGCAAGTCGCCAGTGGCACCCGAAATTGGTCTTGTTCTTGAACTCGTACCAGAGTTAGCGTTCGGGGTTACTCGATTTTGGATTTCGGATTCTCGATTTTGGAATCCGGCGATCCAAACATCGCGATCTTTGGCAATTTGGTATTTTGTATTTCGTGCTTTGTTTTTTGTCCTTCGGTTTTGGAATCCAAACTGCCAAGAACCAAGTACAAAGAACCAAATACAAAATCCCCCATCTCCCGATCACCCCATCCCCCAATCTTCTGATGTGGTCTCACAATTGACTGTAA
>JABURQ010000033.1 GCA_014762625.1 Planctomycetaceae bacterium
TAAGTTTGAAGTGTTGAGTATTGAGTGGAAGGATTCGTGTGATTCGAGTCATTCGTGGTCATCAATTGGCCCGGCAAAATCCCCCATCTCCCGATCACCCCATCCCCTGATGTGGTTTCACAATTGACTGTAAACGCAGCACAACGGGCCATTCCCAAACAGCTGCGGAAAACACATTTCGCACGTAGGGGTGTCAAAAGTGAGCAAAACCATCGGGTTTCGTTCGAAGATGAGAACTTGAGAAGTTGAGGTCTTGCAAAAAGCTCATCTTCCAAACTTTCAGGACTTACAACGAAAACAGACGGAAGTTTGCGAAACAGCGAAAACAAAAATCCGCCACAGGCGGTTGCGAAAGACCGGCGAATGACGAAAACGCGAAGCGTTCGCAACTCCTCCTTGAATCACTCGACTCCACGACCAACAATGAAGAGACCTCTGGATTACTCACCACTGTATGGAATTTGTCATGCGAAAGACTGACCTCGTTTTTCTGTTACTCGCTTTGTGTGCGGGATTGTTCGTTGTGGCGGATCGGGCCGAAGCCCGCCAGCCGAATATCATCTTCATCATGGCGGATGACCTGGGCTATCACGAACTCGGCTGCTACGGCCAGAAATGGATCAAAACTCCCAACATCGATCGCATCGCGGCGGAAGGGATTAAATTCACTCAATTTTATTCGGGACAAGCCGTCTGTGCTCCCGCACGCTGTGTGCTGATGACGGGCAAGCATACCGGGCATTCCTACATCCGCAATAACGGGAATCCCAAGCATCTTCAGCATCTCGCTCCGAAATACGGCTGGGAGTTTCCGGGACAATTTCCGATTCCCGACGAGGAGTTGACAGTCGCCGAGATCCTGAAGAAAGAAGGTTACGCGACAGCCGCCTGTGGCAAGTGGGGGCTCGGACACTTCGGGACGAGCGGCGATCCCAACAAACAGGGATTTGACCTCTTTTACGGCTTCAACTGTCAGGTCCACGCGCACAATCACTACCCGAAATTCCTATGGCGGAATGGCAAAAAAGAAATCCTGCCCGGCAACGACCGCACGCTGAACGGAGAAACGTACTCCCAGGACAAATTCACCGAAGTTGCCCTCGATTTCATCAAGGAAAAGCAGGATCAGCCCTTTTTCCTGTATCTGCCGTTCGCGATTCCCCACCTCTCGATTCAGGTGACCGAGGAATCTCTGAACGAGTACAAAGGGAAAATTCCGGAAGAGGACTACAAACACCGAGGCTATCTGGAGCATCCTTTCCCGCGGGCCGGCTATGCGGCGATGGTCACCCACATGGATCGCGACGTCGGCAAGGTGATGAGTCTGGTCAAAGAGTTGGGTCTCGACGACGACACGATTGTCTTTTTCACCTCGGATAACGGCCCGACTTACGATCGTCTCGGCGGGTCGGACTCGGACTTCTTTGAGTCGGCGGGAGACTTCAAAGGGCTGAAAGGATCGCTTTATGAAGGAGGGATTCGAGTGCCGCTCGTGGCCCGCTGGCCGGGAAAAATTGTCCCCGGAACGATCAGCCATCATCAGGCCGCTTTCTGGGATGTGTTGCCGACCTTGTGCGACATCGCCGGTACGAAGAAACCGGACGACATCGACGGCATTTCCCTCGCTCCGACGTTGTTCGGGAATCCCGATCAGCAAGCGAATCACGAGTATCTCTATTGGGAGTTTCCGGCGTACGGCGGACAGCAGGCGGTCCGGATGGGGCCGTGGAAAGGGATTCGCCAGAACATGTTCAAAGGGAACTTCCACATCGAGCTTTACAATCTGGAAGACGATATCGGCGAAACGACCGACGTGTCGTCGGAACATCCGGAGATCGTCAAACAGATCGAACAGATCATGCTGACGGCTCGCGAACCGGCAGAAGTCCTGCCATTCAAACAATTAGACGAGTGGCAAGCGAAACAACGGAAAGCGAACTAAGGTAGTGTCCCATTTTTTATCAGGGATTATTACAGCAATCCGCGATCATCAGATGCTCAATCAGTGTTTAAGATTTTTCCAACTTGCATGCCACCCTCTCCTCCTTTGGAGGAGAGGGCCGGGGTGAGGAGGTCATCAAGATCAACTGAATCACCTCCTCATCCGCCCTATCGGGCACCATCTCCTCCAGAGGAGGCGAAGGATTTCATCAACGAGTTTCTAAAATCATCAAAAATAATCATTCAGTCAATAAAGTACTCATCTGTTCGATCCACAAAAACAGGTATCTCATGATTGTAGTCACTAATCGAATTCCCGTGGCGAAGGGACACGAAATCGACTTCGAGGATCGATTCCGAAATCGCGTCCATCTGGTCGATCAGGCTCCCGGCTTTATCAGGAACGAAGTGCATCGTCCGAAACCGATGAAGTTCGATCATGAATCGGGCGGGTTTGTCGAAGATCCCGATGCCGAAGGGTATTACGAAGTTAAAACGTGGTGGAAGTCGATGGACGATTTTACCGCCTGGACGAAGAGCGAAGCGTTCGCCGAGGCCCACGCCAATCGACCTCCCAAGGAAATGTTTCGGGGACCGAGTGTGCTCGACGTGCACGAAGTCTTTCTGACGACCGATTCCGGGGAGTCCTCATGACAGAGAAAGTTGAACACACTGACGAGGAATGGCGCGAACGGCTGACGCCGGAGCAATATCGCGTCCTCCGCGAGCAGGGAACCGAGCGTCCCTTCACCGGGGAATACGACGATCATTTCGAGTCGGGCGTTTATTCGTGTGCCGCCTGCGGTCAGGAATTATTTGAATCGGAAACGAAGTTTCATTCGGGTTGCGGCTGGCCGGCCTTTTATGCGGCCAAAGCGGGGGACCGCGTTAATCTGCATCGCGATACGTCTCATGGGATGGTGCGGACGGAGGTGACGTGTGCCCGCTGTGACTCTCATTTGGGACACATTTTTGACGACGCTCCGCAGACGCCGACCGGTCAGCGCTATTGCATCAATTCGGTCTGTTTGACGTTTCAACCAACCAGCGATTAACACAGTCAGCGGATTCGTTCCATGCGCGGAATATTGGGATAGAACGGAGCCCGCATTTTGGGATAGCTTTTGTCTTTCTGGAGGCCGCCCTGATCGACCTGCCAGTGATAAGTAATCGGATAACCTTCTCCGCCGTTCAAAAACGGAACGCCGTGGGGCCAGTAGATAAAGAAGGCTTTGCCCAGCATCGCATGTCGGGGGACGGCGTGAGTATCGTCCCAGAGTCGGCTGTCGAGGCTGGCGGGGCTGTTATCGCCCAGCACAAAGTATTCATCACTCTTAAGTTGGGGGAATTCAACTGAGTATTCGTGTTTGAGGTAGAGTTCGCCGTACTTCTCGGGTTCGGCGAGCGCGAACATCAGATCGGAGCGGGAGACCCGTTCGCTGAAGTCGAATTGATCGCCGAAATCCCGTTCGTCCGATCGGCGTTGCATGCGTTCCATCTGGATGCGAATGCTTTGTTCGGCCCGGTAAAAGATGTCACGCATCAGTTTGAGTTGAGAGACCGACAGTTCGGCATCCTGAACGGCGATCCCCGCGGGAGACAAATCCCGATTCGTCGGGAGACTCGTTGCGGGTGCGTCGTATTCGCCGCGCGTGGGGAAGGGGATTAATTTCCCGTCGATCCATAAATTCAAGCGGTGATCGACATTGGAGAAAATGAGATGATGAGAGCCCGCACCCAGGGGCGAGGTTTGCACTTCGTCCAGGACCTTTTGTTGTTCGAGTGCGTGATCGAAATATTCGAGGGACACTTTACCCGACTTGAGGTCGAAGCGGCATTGGTAGTCGCGGATCCCTTCAGTCAATTCCAGCAGCAACTCCCCTCGTTCACCGGTGTCGGTGATATCCACATGACACGAGAAGGTCAGATCGCCGACCCAGTAGACTCCAGTTTCGTTGACTCCGTAAGTCCGCGGCGATTGGGTCTCGTTATAACCGCAAAAGTCGCTGACCAGTTTGGGGGCGGGATCCTTCTCGAAGGGGAGTACGGGATCGTTCATCACGGCTCCCCACGCTTCTTCGTCGGGCACGAAATGGCGATAACGAAGCCATCGCGGAGAGGTCGCGGATTCGTTGCGAGTGATGGCGTAGGTACGATTTTCGATGTCTGGTTTCCACCCGTTGGAATCGAGTTTCAAACCCGCCGCCGTTTCCTCGGAATGATTGTGTTCGACCGCCTGCCAGCGTTCCGGCCATCCATTTTCGAGAAGGAGTGTCTCGGGACGATCGTTGTCGTACACGATCATCTGCAAGGTCAGTTGTTTATTGGGATCCTGTTTGCGGAGGATGTTCCATTCATCGGTTTCGTTTTTCCGCGCGTAGACATCTCCCCCGTCGATCATCAGATATTCGTTCGGCAGACCGACCAGTCGTTTGATGAAGTTGCGCATCGGTTCTTCGGGATTTTTGAAAACGACCACATCCCAGCGTACGGGATCGCTGACTTCATAAGGAAACTTGTTGACGAGGATTCGATCGCCGTGAAAGACAGGAGCATCTTTGACATCGTTGATAAAGCGACAATTCGGGCAGACCGACGATTCGATTCGCGCGTTGGGAATTAACGATTCCGAATCACCGTTCACTTCCTGGCTGGCGCCGATGTGATAATGCCAGCGGCATTGCTCGCAATCGATTTCCTTGTGTCGCCCATTGAGTGTTTCGGCCATCGATCCGGTCGGAATGACGAAGGCTTCCGCCTCAAACGTGCGAAACAGAAAAGCCAGAATGAACGCCACCACCAGCGACTCGATCGTCTCTCGAGCCGGCGAGGGTTGAGCGTATTTGCTTTTGGGCTTCGGCTTGGCGGACGGCGCTGTTTTGGGGAGATTGATCGAGATTTTTTTGAACTTTGACTGACTCATCAAAACCATTCATCAAAAAAAGAATGTGGCTTCTGTCATACCTGAATCAACACGTCGGCGTTTCAAGAGATTGGGAAGAATAGGCGACCAGCCTCTATCTCACAAACCTGATTCGTGAAAAATCGGGACAACGGTAAGTCCATTGCCACTTCCCCCAGCCTATTCTCTTTTGTGTGGAAGGTAAATGCACGAGAAAAGGCTTTCCTATCAGGAGTTTACGTGGAACGGTCGGCTGCTCCCATAACCGGGAATCGGAAGAAACCCGGCTGTTATCTCCCAGAACAAAATAATGACCGTCGGGGATCTGATAAGGAATTTCTGAGCCGTGCATCCCGGAACCGCCGGTGTAATGAATATCGCGAAAGAGTCTTAAAGAACCGATTTCAAAGGGGGTTGTCCCCGAGATTCGGGCGACGGAAAGTCTTTCGACGGAGTTCTCTTTCATCGCCGTTCTTGACAAAGATTCCCGAAAGATTTCCCGGCCGTTAATGGCGACCAGAATCTGATCGTCGAACGAACTCATCTCGACGACAAACTGATTAAGTGGCATTTTGAGCTGGGCCTGATGTCGATTTTCGAGTTCCTTTCCGGAATGTAAGGTGGCGGTTGCTGCCGTCAGGTCGAGGTGACACTGACAGGGGCCGGCTGAGCTTCCCAATTCGATCATCACGGTTCCGGTTTGTTGATCGGGTTGAATGCTGGCTTCCAGGAAAAAATCATGCACGACGGCGGGTTGGTGATCCGGCACTTCGTGGTTGTACGCCAGAAAGTCAGAGACCGTCACCTGTCGCGATTCCTGAAACAGTGTTTGCAGTGCATCCCGGTAGCTCGGAGAGGAGGATAAGTCGGTGAGCTTTTCCATCGTGGAAGGGGACAATGCTCCCGTGGCGATCAGACACCCACGATCCCAACGCACGCCGGGGAATCGGGGTTCAGGAGTGAATGGAAACGTCGATTCCGGTGGAGCGAATGCGGGGGCGATGGTCGCCGCGATCTCTGTGGAAAGACAGACGGTCGTTTCCTGATGCCCGCCGAACCGAACGGTCTGCCGATAGGTGAGCCAGTCCTCCTCACCAAGCGAAGGTTCGTATCTCCAGGTGGTCCCGTTTGGCGACCATCCGCTATCGGGGGAGTCGGTCGTCCAGCGAGGTTCCCAGGTGTCATCGGAGGAGGGAAGAAAAGACTGGTCGAACAGAGGAACGCGCAACGCGCGTTGTTCGGCGAGTGATTTCCGGGCGATTTCCCCATCAATCCAGACATTCCCATCGCGGATAGCCAGCGATTCTCCCGGAAGTCCGGCGACTCGTTTGATATAGGTTTCGAGAGGATCGTTCGGATTTCGGAAGACGATCACTTCCCAGCGTTTCGGGTCTCGAAACGAACAGGCGTTTTTCCAGACGAGCAGATGGTCGCCCCGATTGACGGGACGCTCGGATAAGTCAATCTCCGCCGCATAACAGTTGGGGCAAATCGCCCAGTCTCCCGCTTCGTGATGAGAGTCTAAATCGAATTCGGTTCCGACCGCGAAGGTAAACTCGCATTCTGGACAGACCGCTCTCTTTTGCTGACCGTAGTAGTGGGGAGCCATCGATCCTGTGGAAATCAGATACCCTTGCAGCAGAAAAGTTCGCATCAGAAGAACGGCGATTAACAGGGAGAGAAACAGATCGCACACCTGACGCATGCCGCTGAGGAAACCTGCGGAGCGTGACTCCCGCATGGCTGCATGAGGCGGTGG
This sequence comes from Planctomycetaceae bacterium, assembly GCA_014762625.1. Lineage (GTDB taxonomy): Bacteria > Planctomycetota > Planctomycetia > Planctomycetales > Planctomycetaceae > JABURQ01. The sequence goes on from JABURQ010000033.1 coordinate 6,603, forward strand.
GTCGGTCATCATCCCTATCCGACAGAGGCGTAACAGTCAGTCTTCTTCAGAAGCATCCAACACACTGAGGAATGCCTTTTGAGGAATTTCCACTTCCCCGAATTGTTTCAGCCGCTTCTTTCCTTCTTTCTGCTTCGCCCACAACTTGCGTTTGCGGGTGATGTCACCCCCGTAACATTTGGCCGTCACATTCTTGCGCAACGCCTTGATGGTTTCGCGAGCGATGATCCGTCCCCCGATCGCGGCTTGCAGCGGGATCTCGAACATGTGTTTCGAGATTTCTTCCTTGAGACGTTTGACGAGACCTCGTCCCCGTCGATCTGCTTGAGAGCGATGGACGATTGTGGAAAGCGCGTCGACGCGATTTCCTTTCACGAGGATATCCATTTTGACCAGATCGGCCTGTCGAAATCCGATGATTTCGTAATCCATCGTTCCGTAGCCGCGGGTGAGGCTTTTCAATTTGTCGTGCATATCGTACACGACTTCCGCCAACGGCAGCTCCCAAGTGAGCTGGGCTCTCTGAGGTCCCAGAAATTCGGTATTCACGTAGATGCCGCGGCGGTCCGAACATAACTGCATTATCCCACCGATATGTTCTGACGGCGTAATGAATTGAACCTTCGCAAATGGTTCTCGAAACTCATCAATGACGCCGGCGTCCGGCACTTCCTGGGGATTATCGATCGTGACCACTTCGCCGTTCGTTTTCAGAATTTCATAGGTCACGTTGGGAGCGGTCTGGATGAGATCGATATCCTGCTCGTCTTCGAGCCGTTGTTGCACGATTTCCATATGCAACATGCCCAGGAAGCCGCAACGAAAACCGAAGCCGAGGGCGTCGCTGGTTTCCGGTTGGAAGGAGAAGCTGGAATCATTCATGCTGAGTTTCTGCAACTCGCCGCGCAGCTTCTCGAAGTCGGTTGCATCGATCGGATACATTCCGCAGAACACCATCTGCTTGGGTTGTTGATATCCGGGGAGAGCGGTTTGGGCGCGATTGCCGCTCTCGGTGACGGTATCCCCGATATGCACATCGCCGAGTTCCTTAATGCCGGTCAGGAGATAGCCGACTTGTCCCGGTCCCAACTCCTGACAGGTTTTCATACCCGGGCGGAATTGGCCGATCTCCAGGATGTCATGCTCGCCGCCATTTTTCATGAAGGTGATTTTCTGCCCCTTGCGAATCGTTCCCTCTTTGACGCGAACGTAGGTGATGACACCTTTGTAAACATCGTACTTGGAATCGAAGACCAGAGCTCGGAGCGGCGCATCGGCCTCTCCTTCGGGAGGCGGGATACGTTCCACAATTGCATTCAGCACATCTTCCACGCCCTGTCCGGTTTTGGCCGAGACGAGCAGTGCTTCTTCGGGATCGAGACCGATGATCGTTTCGATCTCTTCCAGGACCTCTTCCGTCCGGACGACCGGCAGATCGATTTTGTTGATCACGGGCAGAATGGTGAGGTCAGCATTGACGGCGGCATAAGCATTCGCCACCGACTGGGCCTGGACCCCCTGAAACGCATCCACGAGGAGCAGAGCTCCCTCGCAGGCTGCCAGCGAGCGAGAGACTTCATAATGAAAGTCAACGTGGCCGGGCGTATCGATCAGGTTCAATTCGTATTTTTCGCCCTGGTACTCATAATTGATGGCGACGGTCCGCGCCTTGACGGTAATTCCACGTTCCCGTTCGACATCCAGATCATCGAGCAGTTGTTCTTTAAACTCACGTTGGGTGATCGCTCCCGTCTTCAGCAAAAACTGATCGGCCAAGGTGCTCTTACCATGGTCGATATGGGCGACGATCGAAAAGTTACGAATATGTTTGTTGTCCATTGAGGATCGTTATTCGTTCCGTTTGTAGGGATAGGAAATTTCCAGTTTCTCCATTCTAGAATAGATTCCCCCTTTTCGTAACCTCCCGAGGGGCCGGGAATCGCGGTTTCCCGAACGGAAATCCTCGATTCGGTCAAAAATTATTTGCCCGTGAATCTTGGGAATTTGATTCGAATTCATCGATTGGAGCGGCTATTTCCGTGAAAACGTATCGGTTGTGTGGCTTGCTCGTTCGCGGGAATCGTCATCTCACCATCATCTTGCCTGACCGGACTGTTTTACGAATTTGTCACGATGCGGAATCTGTCAAAAGAGTCCTGCCTGATCCCGGCGAAGTGATAAACTTCATTGAGCTTCACTCGAGGAAGCTGCGTCGAACCTGTTGTCTGAGCCAGGGACAGATCAACGGCTCATTCAATAATTCACTCAAGGTAACTCATCATGTCTGATACAAAACGGAATGCTGGTCTGATCACAGCCATTCTGGTGGTCTGCATGCTGTTATCTGGTTGTCAAACGACCAATTGGAGGCAGGCAGGTTTCACGCCGGGGAGCCTTGCGCCCTCACAAAACGGAAGTGGCGACACGGAGATCGATCTCGGGCTGCCCTCAGATTCTCTCTCCGCAGACGATCCGCCTCCTCAGACTTACGAAACCCAACGCCCTCCCTCGGAACAGCCTCAAGAGACTCCGAACACTCTGGAGGAACTGTCCGTTCCCCAGGCACGCCATTTGTCGATTCCTCCCTTGCGCGGTGCCATCATTCTCGGGCGTTCCACATCAGTCCCGTTCCCCGAAGGGAAGCGGTCCATCCCTCGTCCACAATCACTCGCCGGTGAGCCGACGTTGCCGCGTGGAGCCCGAGAACTCAAACCGCAACCTCTCCCCCTGACGACTGCGCCCGATCCGAAGTCTCTGAAAGAACCGAGTGGAGAATTCTCGCTGGGAGAGCCGGAAGAAGTTCTGGGAACCGATGAAGAACAGGACGCTTTCGATTTACCGCCTCTCGTCTCCGACGATGAGTTGAGAGAGCGCTTGAACCTTCCTCAGGAAACAGACAGGAAACAAGACGTGACGTCGGATACCAACGAGCTTGGCCCGTCGCTTCCGCTGATTGAAACTCCCGATATTGAAGCCAAGATATCTGAAGAAATCCCGGAGTTTACCGTACAGTTGCCGGAGACGATGTGGGTGGGAGAAGTGACGTCGATAGAGGTCTTCATCAAGGCTCCCAAAGGGAAAAACTGGCAACACCTCGATCTGGTCTTGAAATTGGGTGAGGATTTGATTTCCGCCGCCGAACCTCAGACCGACCGACTGTCCATTCCCCTGCTGAAAGGTGGAGAGACTCGTAAAGTGGCTCTCGAATTTCAAGCGGTCACCTCGGGAACTCACGAACTTGAACTGGCGCTGTCCGACGCCGATCGAGAACTCCAATGGAAGAAACTGAAACTTCAGGCCAAACCCCGAATTCTGGTGACGCATCTGATGGGGCCCGAAGAAAAACCGTTGGGAGGTCGGGCGGAATATACGTTGCGCCTTGAAAATGTTTCGACAGACGCCATCGGGCCGATTCGGGCAGTCCTCGAATTTGACGGCACTCTGATTCCGATGGAAGCTTCCGCGGGAGCGGAACAAAAACCGGGTCAGTTGATCTGGTCGTTTCCGGTTCTTCATCCCGGCGAGCAAATCCTGCTACAGGCCGAGTATCAATGCCCTGTTGCCACCGGTAGCACATGTGTTTCGTCGCACGTGACAATCGATAACGGTCCCGAACAAAGTCGCCGTACGTGTCTTTCGGTGATCGAGCCTCGGGGCACCTTGGTCGTGGAATTGCTGGATCGTGATGATCTGACTCACGTGGGGCGCGAATTAACGGGAGTCGTCCGGGTGACGAATCGCGGCTTGCAAGCTGCAAAACGAGTCGAGATTCAGTTTTCCTACCCTAAAAATCTCTCTCTCGTTCAGGTGCAGGCCAAACGAGACCAACAGGATCTCGACATCGAACAAGAGGGCGAAACGGGAGTCGCGATCGTGATACTGAAGTCGCCGGTCCCCGCAGACCAGAGCGTCGATGTTGAATTTCTGTTCTCGGCGGATGATGCCGGCGATCAGAAATTGATGGCCCAAGTGAAAGCCGAAGGAATCGACAAACCGGTCACCGCAAGCGAGCCGTTCACGGTGACTCCGTAAACACCTCAAGGGAGATTCTTTTTCTTCTCTTCCACGAACTTCAGATGATGCGGGATGTGGCCGGTGATTCGTTCGACCAGTTCCTGGATCGAGATCTGCCCGTCGCGGGAGTGTGTTCCGGTAAACTCCCACTGATCCGAACTGAGCGTTCGCAGGATCTCGGCCATATGGGCGCGAATCGTCTTGATCACCGCTAATTCCGTCGTGAGAGACCGATCATGGTAGGCGAGTGTTTTTGCGTATTCATCGGGATCGCCGCTCATCAGCGTCGGATTGTCTTCGGCAAGAATACGTTTGATACGATCCGCGTACACAATCTCGAAATCGGTGAAGTGACACACCACTTCCAGGATGCTCCATTTCCCCGGTTCGCAACGCGTCTTCAATTGGTCTTCCGAAAGCCCTGAGACGCTGGCTTCGAGCAATGACGGACCATCGAGATAACGGATAATGAGATCTTCAAACGCCATGGTGAATCCTCGATACAGAAGAAAACAGTTATTGTTGGACGTCATCATAACACGATCATCATGCGCTTACACGCAGCGAATGGGGGGACTTGTCGCGTTTAGAATTCGATCAGCAGAGACTGCTCTTCTTTGAGAATCTTGCGAGATTCGATCCGGATCGCATCCTGGACCAGAGACGGTGCTCCGGGAATCGGGATCAGCAATTGCGTTTGTCCGTTGATGACGGGGAGTTCGCCGATCAGTTTGAATCCCCTTCGAGGATCGGGGAGCTTCAAATGAAACTTGTCCGTTCCCACAACGTCGATTCTTAAGTCAGATTTCGGATAGGAGGACAACTCTTCCGGAACCCGAAACTGAATGACGATCACGTAAGGTTGGTTGGGAAGCGGGTCGAGAGGCTCCGTCCAGACGGTAAACGAGCCTTTGGTCACCGCGCGGCCGCTTTCAGGTTTCTGATAACGAAATTGCTCGACGCCACCACTGCCGCTTCCCGTCTCTTGCTCTCCGTCTGTATCGGCAAACGAGGGAGTAACCTCTTCCGGAGAGATTCGGTGCGGTTCCCCCGCTTCGGAGAGAGTCACGGATGCTGCCGTGACGGCCGCAGACCGGGATGCGGGTCCAGAATCCGGTTCGAGAATCAGTTTAGTGGCACTCGGCACGAGCGCCTCGTCGTCGAGAATGTCTTGTGTGCTGAAACTGGCGATGATCGCGTCGCGGGAAAGGATCTTTTGCAGAGAGTCCTCCAATTCCGTTGCAATCGCTCCGCAGATCAGAAACAGAACGGCATGGATTCCGAGCGAGACTAATAATCCCAGGGACGTTCGAGATCCCCCCCTGGAATTGTGTTCGAGGTCCTCCAACTCGATCGAATTCCAGTCTTCCGGTTCCGCCGTACCGAAGTGGACCTGAAGCGCGGCACTCTCCAGTCGATCCCGAAGATCCTCTTCGATGTCGGATTGTCGCAGCGCGCTATTCATCATCAATCTCGTAATGAGCCCGTTCTTACCTTTCCAACATCGGCAAATTTCGGGGGAAGAGAAGAGTCGAGAGGCAATTTTACGCCCATTACCGCGGAAGGCGAGAAGGGCTTGAGATCCCTTCTCAAATCGCTAAATTACATAAGTAGAGACCTACTATAGCTTTGCACCTCAATTATGAGAGGAACAGTTCAAGTTTCCCAATTGACATTCAGATTAAGGAGTCAACGAAAATGATTACTCGCATGATTTCTCTAGTCCTGGTTTGTCTCATTATTTCCGCCTTCTCGACCGCTCAGGCTCAGGAACTCATCCCCGACGAAGGCCTGAGAGCGGCCATCAAAGAGACGCTCAAGAAAAAGGCCGATGAATCTCTTAAGGAAGAAGACCTCCGCAAGGTTTTCATCCTTGATGCCGATGGCCGCGAAATTCAATCACTGGCCGGTCTCGAAAAATGCCGGAATCTAGCCCAACTGACGGCCTCCGAAAACAAGATTTCCGATCTCACGCCACTGAAAGACTTGGAGAATCTCCAGTTTCTCGATCTCGCCGGTAATCAGATTGTCGATTTAATCCCTCTGTCGGGGTTGAAGAAGCTGCAATACCTCAAGCTGGATCACAATCAAATTGCGTCCATCGAGCCACTTAACAGTTTGGGAAAAGTGACGACGCTGGACCTTTCCGCGAATGAGGTGAAGTCGCTGGCTCCTCTGTCGGGAATGAAGAAACTCTCTTCCCTGTATGTGAAAGAGAATCAGATCACCGAATTGTCGCCGCTGGCGGGACTCGAATGGCTCTCCTCTCTCGATCTGCGCAGTAACGACGTCCACGACCTTTCGCCGCTCGCTGGATTGACGGAATTACGCTGGACGTTTCTCGAAGGGAATCCGGTCGACGATCTCTCCGTGTTGGTGTCGATGGCGAAAAAAGACATTGCAGGGAAACGGGAGTTCGCCCCCTACTGGAATCTGTATGTGGGCGAAAAAGCACTGTCCGACGCCGGTCGATCGCAGGCCGAGGAATTGAAATCGCTGGGAGTTCGTCTGCATCTGAAATAACCGGCGGAGAGTTCAAAACAAAGCTTGAGTTCCACTCCCCGGTGTGCCATCCTCGTGTCGGCTGGAATTCTTTTCGTCCTGGAAAAAACCGGCCATTCCACATGAGTCACACACATTCGAGGAGTGGAACCTGATGTTTTTGCTCGCCGCTGAACCGACGTTGAATCCTACCGTCTCTCTGATCGTGATGGCGGTCGGGATCGCCATCGTGCTGGGATTGATTATCTTCGCCAAAGCGAACGCCTTCATGGCGTTGATTACGGCGGCGATGGTCGTCAGTTTGTGCGCTCCAGGTGAAATCGGGACGAAAATCTCACGTGTCGCGGAGGCGTTCGGATCCGGGTGCGGCAGCATCGGGATTGTGATTGCTTTAGCCGCGGTGATCGGGCAATGCATGATGGATAGCGGAGCGGCGGATCGGGTCGTGCGGGCGTTTATGCGTGCCCTGGGAGAAAAACGGGCGCCGATCGCGCTGATGGGGAGCGGTTACGTACTGGCAGTTCCTGTCTTCTTCGATACAGTCTTTTATCTGTTGGTTCCTCTCGCCCGATCCTTTTATCGGAAGACGCGTAAAAACTACCTCAAGTGCATTCTGGCGATTGGGGCCGGGGGAGCCATTACACATACGCTGGTGCCTCCCACGCCGGGTCCGCTCACCATGGCGGCCACTCTCGAAATCGATCTGGGTTATATGATCGTGATCGGGGCTTTGGTGGCGTTACCGGCTGCGATTGCCGGTTTGATTTGCGCGGGGGTGATGGATCGCATGATGCCGATCCCGATGCGGACCGTCAGTGATGATGAAGATACCGAACCGATTCCCGATGACAAACTGCCGGGGCTCTTCGTCTCGTTGCTGCCGGTCTTGCTGCCGGTGGTGATGATTGCCTGCAATACTGCCACCGAAACAATCGCGAAACAGATCGGTTCGGATCAGTTCAAAGTCTACGATGCTCCCGAAACTTCCGCGGAACAGAAAGCCGAGATTCGAGCCGAGCATGATGGAACGCTCGCCGCGTCCGCGCTCGTCATGATGCCTTACACGCGGATTTTCGGAAACCCGAACTTCGCATTGTTGATCTCAACAGTGATTGCACTCTGGCTGCTGTATGTTCAAAAAGGTCCGACTCTCAAAGAATTGTCCGACATTGTGGAAGTCTCCTTAATGAGTGGGGGAGTCATCATCCTGATTACCGCGGGGGGAGTTGCGTTCGGTTCCATGTTGAAGGTTGCCCAGGTTGGAGATGCCATCGCAGTGTTAACGGCACCGGAAGATGGGGCGACCATGTCCGGGATGACGATGCTGTTTCTCTGCTTTGGTGTGGCTTCGCTGCTCAAAGTGGCTCAAGGATCGAGCACGGCGGCCATGATCATCACATCGAGCATGATGGCTCCTTTGCTGGGCGAACCAGGCAATCCGACTGATTTGGGATTCCATCCGGTCTATCTGGCCACCGCAATCGGAGCCGGTTCACTGGTCGGTTCCTGGATGAATGACAGCGGTTTCTGGATCTTCGCCAAAATGGGGGGATTGACCGAAGCGGAAGGTCTGAAAACCTGGACCATTATGCTGGTTGTGCTGGGGGTTGTCAGCATGGCGATGACCGTCTTGCTGGCGACTGTTCTGCCGCTGGTCTAGAGCGACTCACGATATTATGTTCCCGCGCATGGCTCGTGGGAGTCTGTTTTTCAAGGGAGAAAACGCGTTGTCGCGGCCACGGAAAAGAGTAAAGTGCTCTAGCGACAGGGAGAGCTCATGGCTGAATATCACTTTCCGCGTTGTCAGATTGTTCCGGAATCGAACTACGAAGTCTCGATTCAGATTGACGGACGCGAACGTCTTCGCTGGCACACCGGGACGCAATACACGCGTCCCTTCTTCTACCCGCTGATCGGTCCTTCGGGATCGTCTCTGACGCGGATGGGACATCCGGGAGCCGCCAATCACGATCATCACAAATCGGTCTGGTTCGCTCACAACAAAGTGCTCGGCATCGATTTCTGGAGTGAAAATACCGACGCCCGAATTCGGCAGCAGATGTGGTACGCCTATCAGGATGGTGACGACGAATGCCTGCTCGCCTCGAATCTGCACTGGCTGGACGGTCACGATCCTCGGCCCCTGCTGGAGCAGGAGATGATTGCGTCCATATCGCCGTATGAGAATGATGAATTGCTATTCGAACTCCAGTCGACGTTCACGCCGACCGCTCAGTCTCTTGAATTTCAGAAAACGAACTTTGGATTCCTCGCAGTTCGGGTGGCTAAAAACATTTCGAGTTACTTCGGCGGGGGACAGCTCACCAACAGCGAGGGAGCGCAAGGCGAAGAGCATATCTTCGGCAAACCGGCCCGCTGGATGGATTACTCCGGACCGGTACCTTTCGACGGAGAGGAAGAGATGTTCGAAGGGATCACCTATTTCGATCACCCGGCCAACACCAATTATCCGAATCACTGGCACGTGCGGCAGGATGGTTGGATGGGATCGTCGGTATGCATGAACGGTCCAATTGAAATCACCAAACAGCAACCGTTGAAGTTGCGATTTCTGTTACACGTTCACCGCGGAAAGATCGAGGCGTCACGCGCGGAAAAAGTGGCCAGACTCTTTGCGGATCGAAAGCCTCTTTCGGTACAACGCTCCGAACAACCCCATCGACAATATGAAATTCTCAGAAAATGATTCGCGCTAACTTCTGAGATGCTGGACCACTTCCGTCACATGTTCGATCGCCAAGTCGATCTCCTCTTCCGTGGTGGAACGTCCCAGCCCGAACCGGAGACTCGCCTTCGTCAGCGACTCGCTGAGCCCCATCGCTCGTAATACGTGACTGGGGGCCGGATCGGCGGAAGTACACGCCGACCCCGACGAGACCGCGATTTTCGTGAGCCCCGTCATCAAGGCGTCTCCATCGACCCCCTCGACGCTCACATTGAGATTCTGAGGCAGGCAGTTGTCCGGAGGACCGTTGCGATGCAGTCCTGAAAGTTGGGAAGCGAGACGGTTCCAGAGGCGGTCTCGCAACTTACTCAGCCGCTGAGAATCTGCCGACTTCTCGGCTTGCGCGAGACGACATGCTTCTCCGAAACCGACGATCAGCGCCACGGGTAACGTACCGCTGCGCAGGTGACGTTCGTGTCCTCCTCCGTCGAGCAGCGGCGTTAAGGGAATGCGTCCGCGATCCCGGCGGACGATCAACGCGCCGACCCCTTGCGGGCCGTAGAATTTATGGGCTGACAGGGACAGCAGGTCGATGGGAACTTGTTGCAAATCGACATCCAGAATTCCGACGGCCTGGACCGCATCACAGTGCAGTCGAATTTTACGCTCAGAGCACAGCTCGGCGATCTCAGCGATAGGATTGATCGTACCGACTTCGTTGTTGGCGAACATCACGGAGACCAGTCCCGTATGGGCAGAAAGAGCCTCTGCCAGGGAATCGGTTTCCACCTGACCGACTCGATTGATTTCGATGGTGTTGACGGAATAGCCGTCGCGGGATAAGCGTTCCGCCGGATCGAGAACCGCTTTGTGTTCTCCGCGATTCACAATCAGTTCACACTCTTTGCCGACCTGCCAGAGGAAGCCTTTCAGGGCGAGGTTGTTGGCCTCCGTTGCTCCCGAGGTGAAGATAACTTCGGTAGGCTCACAATTCACGAGAGCTGCTATTTGTCTACGGGCTTGTTCGACGGCGTCTCTCGCTTCATCGCCGTAACGGTGGCTGATCGAGGCGGCATTCCCGAAACGTTCCGTGAGCCAGGGCTTCATTGCGGCGAAGACGCGCGGATCGACCGGTGTGGTCGCATGATGATCGAGGTAGACGGGACGTGTCGGGGGCAAGATCGAAGTTTCCGTAGAAAGACGTTCCAGGTTCTTTTCGATCATCCCATAAAAAAAGCCGACAGAGAAGTCTCTGCCGGCGGAGTCTCATTGCAGGATCAGAACTATTCGGGTTTCTTCTTCTTTTGACCCGGTTTGAAGCTGATAAACTCTTCTTTGCTGATCGAGCCGTCTCCGTCTTTGTCGATCCGAGCGAACGCTTTGGTCGAACGTTCTTTCGCTTCGTCATTTTTGGCGCGAGCGCTGAATTCTTCCTTGCTCAATTTGCCGTCACTGTTTTTGTCCAGCTTTCCAAATACTGCGGAGCGATCCATCGGTTTCTTTTCTTTCTTCTTTTCGTCGGCAGCATCGACGCTGAAGCAGAGGGTGGAGACGAATGCGGTCGTCAGTGCAGCCAAAACCAATTTCTTCATGTTGCTTCTCCTGAAACAGACTTACGAGACGATGACGTTCCTTGCTCGGAACTCACGAATCACCGGGCGCAAGTTGTGTGGAATGAGAATTGAACCCGCGTCTCTGCTGTCGCGTGCCGGGAAAAATCGGCAATTTCTCAAGATTCCTGTCCGTACGGCCCGGACCGGGTGTCTCGGGACGGATTCAATCCGGTTCCCGGCTGGAGACCCTGGACGCCGAATTTCTTCACAATTTTGTCCCGGACGGAATCGAGCTGCCTGTCCCGTTTTAGTTCGGAGTTACCGAACAGCAATGTTTGATGTGTCTTCCCCCGATGCAAATGGGTCACTCCCATTCCCAGCAGACGAACCGTGAGAGGACGATCGGGAAGACGCGTTTCAAAGAGTCCTCTGACAGCTTCCCAGAGCTCGCGTGTGAGGTCCGTCGGTACCGGCAGGCTCACTGAGCGGGTGTAAGTTTGAAAGTTCTCGTAACGAATTTTGAGTTGCACTGTTCCGGCTTTGGCGGCCTGTCGTCTCAATCGGCGCGCGACCTGATCGGTCAGTTGTTGTAAGACGGCACGCAAAATCTCGCGATCGGAAATGTCCTCCGCGAACGTGGTTTCATGCGAAATGGAAACCGCCTCGTGGTCGGGGATGACTGCCCGCTTGTCCTCTCCGAGACAAAGTCGAAAGAGATGGCGTCCCATCTTTTCTCCAAAGGTGGACGTCAGCGTGTCGATAGGAAATCGTTTGAGATCGCCGATCGTCTCGACTCCAAATGCCTGCAATCGCGATTCTGACTGTTTTCCGACGCCCCATAAACGACGGATCGGGAGCGGATCGAGAAACTCGGCGATCCGGTCTGGAGGAACAATGGTGAAACCGTCCGGCTTGTCGTGGTCACTGGCAATTTTCGCGAGGAATTTGTTGGGGGCGATTCCCACCGAAGCGACGAGTTGAAGCTCTTCAAAAATTCGTTGCTTGATGGAACGTCCGATTTCAATCGCCGAACCGTGGAGTTTTTCGGTGCCTGTGACATCGAGGAAGGCTTCATCCAGCGAAAGCGGTTCGACCAACGGCGTGAACGTCCCCAGAATGTCCCTGACCTGCTGACCGATTTCTGCATAGAAGGCGATTCGCGGTTTCACGAAAATTGCCTGCGGGCAAAGACGATAAGCTCTCGAAGCGGGCATCGCGGAATAAACTCCGAACTCCCGCGCTTCGTAACTCGCCGCCGCCACGACTCCTCGTCCCTGGGGTGATCCGCCGACCACGACGGGACAGTTTCTCAATTCGGGACGTTCGCGCTGCTCGATGGACGCATAGAACGCATCCATATCAACGTGCAGAATTGAGCGTTCCAACGCGGGTGAAGACATCGAGAGCAGATCCAGAATCAATGAACGGAGAGAACTCTCTCGATTCTATGGTCCGGACACTGCCTGAAGAAAGGGGTTGAAGAACCCGATCAGTGAACCAGCACAAATTCGCTGGAATTCAGATACGCCCAGAAGACATCCTGGAGGGATTGAGTGTAAGCATTCTTCTGGTTGCGGCTGTTGGCAACGTTTTGAGCCACCATCTTGCGGATGAGCGACATTTCCCGGTCGGTCGGATACCGCGTGAGGGCCGACAAAGCCAACTGCTCAACTTTCCGTTCATCATTGATTTTGGAGTTCATCAGTTTGCCGAAGAACGTCGGTGACTTCGCGCTGATCGCTTCTTCGATCATCTCGCCGTTCATCAGCATCAACGCCTGAGCGATCGTTCCCGAGAAGTGCGTATCCTCGTTATTCTCTTCGGTTTCATAGGCGTGGATGAATTGTTGCAGCCATTGGCTCCGTTGATGTTCAATCTCTTCCCAGGAACCGTTCTGGGCTCCCAGAACGCCGGTCGCGACCAGGAGCGAGTTATAAACCTGCTCGGCGGACATGCTTTTGACGTAAACGCGGCTGAAGAGTGGAAGTTCTCCCAGCTCTGGATTATCGATCTGGTTCTGTTCGGTCAGGCGGCTCGTTCGTCCGTACGCGTCGGAAAGACAAATCCAGCGCATCAGTCGTTTCTGGTCGTAACCCGAGGCGACGAATTCCCTCGCCAGACGATCCAGCAGTTCGGGATGCGACGGAGGATTGTGCGGTCCCATATCATCGACGGGATTGGTAAAGCCGAATCCGAAGAAGTGTTTCCAAGTTCGATTGACGAACGCTTCGGCGATTTGCGGTTTCTCTCCAGCAGCGAGCAGTCTGGCCAGTTCCTGCCGGCGATTGGTCCCCGCACTCTCATCGACTTTGACGCCGTTGTAGATTGGGTAGGCGGGTTGAACCCGTCCTTGTCTGTTTTCAAAAAAGGTCGGGCCTTCCGCGTCTCGTTTCGTGACCAGAGAGACGGTTTGCAGCATGTTGCCTGTGGAAGGATCTCGCCGGCGCTTGACCACCTTTTCGGTCTGCTTGAAGAAACTGTTCAGTTCCCAGAACTGATTCTGCTTCGAGTCGTTGAACGGGTGGTCGTGACACTGAGTGCATTGCACGTTCGTGCCCAGAAACAGCCGCGAGGCGATTGCCGTCGCGGGGACCGCTTGATTGTTGACGTGAGCCAAGAGAAAGCCGCTGGCTTGATTATCCTGGACGGAACCTTCGGCGGCGATGACGGCGGCCACCATCTCATCCCACGGTCGATTGTCACGGAAACTGTCCCGCAGGTATTTCGTCAGTGCGGTTCGATATTCATCGCGGTCGGGATTTCTCCCGACCATTAAATTGGCCCAGATGGTCGACCAGTTGGTAATGAATTCCGGTCGTTGTAACAGCGTATCGACAACTTTCTCTCGTTTTCGCGGATCGTTGCTGGCGAGAAATTCGGCCGCCTCATCCGCCGTCGGAATCTGACCGATCAGATCCAGATGCACGCGCCGCAACCACTCCGAATCCTCGGCGACCGGAGAAGGTGTGATACTGTTCGCGACCCAGTTACTGTGTAATTCATCGTTGACATAAGCGAGGATCGTGGGATCGGACGAGCCTGCCGCGGGAATCTCTTGCAGTTCCTTCTCGGCAGGATTCGAGTTCGCGTTTTGAAGGGGCTTCTGTGAGGGCGTCAGATCGGCGGTGTCATCAACGGCGACGATCGCCTGGATTTTGGCAGGCTGGCGTTCGGCGGCGGGTGTCTCGGCTTGGTTTTCAGCCAAAGTTTCCCGATCAGCGGAAAGCTCGGGAGACATATTGGCGGTCACTTCATCTGAGGAAGACGATGAAGGATCCGCAGAGAGAAAGACTCCCACAATGATCGCCAGTGCCGAGACAAGACCTGCGATCCAGGCGGAACGCAGAATGCGCGAAGGCTTCAGGCCGGCTGGAGCAGGGGACGTGGTGGGGATCGTAGCGGCGGGAATCGTGCATGCGGAACTTGTTTGAGAGAGTTCCGCATCGGTTTCCGAACCGACCGCCGTATCCCAGTACAACATACCGTGCAACAGCATATATTCCCGGTACAGTTTGCGAGCTTTCTCGCTGTCGGTCAGCAATTCTTCCAGACGGACGACTTGCTCGGCGGACAGACGATCTTCGCAAGCCGCTTCCATCATCTTCAGCAGTTCGGTTTGTCCGGAATGTGTCGTACTCATCAACTCGATTCCACAGCCGCGACTTCGCGACGAATACAGTCCATCAATGCCCGACGAATTCGCCCGAGAGATTGATAGACGGAATTAATGGGACGACCGACAACTTCGGCGGCCCCTTTTCCCGATTGTCCTGGAGCATAGCGGATTTGCACCAGTTCCAGGTCCTCGGGGTTCAACTTCTGTAAACAATGATTTAACGCTTCTCGTCGCAGTTCCCACTCGGTCGATTCTTCGAGTGATTCCTCAGCGATCTGCTGCATCAGGTCGTCGCTGAAGTAATGCTTGTCGCGACGATGTCGGTCGAGCCATTTCAAAACTTCGTAGCGGGCGATTTGACAGGCCCAGGCTTTGAAGTTTGTCCCCGGCTCGAATTGTTCGAATTTATTCCAGATTACCAGGTTGGTTTCCTGCAGAATTTCTTCCGCCTCGACCGGATTGGAAATCTGGGAGAGTATAAACAGGAAGACTGGGCGTTGGTGGCGGGTAAATTCCTTGATGAACTCAGCATCGGGAATGGTCGCCGACGATTGACCGGATTGAGTTTGCTGATTCTCGCTATCGTTCACGGGCAACGAACTCTTTTGCCTGTTTGGGAACTGTGACAAAAAACGGGGGGCGATTGAAACCGCCCCCCGGAATTTATTCAGTTGACGTCGGTCGTAGATTAGCCGATCAGTTCGGCAATCGGGGGCTGACCGTTGGCAATCTTCATCGGACGCCCACGTTTTGAGGTGTGGACGGTGTCCAGCGGTATGCCGAGAGCGTGAGCCACTGTGGCCCAAATGTTACCCGGCACGTAGCTTTGACTTTCGATGCCGATTCCGTCTTTGTCGGTAGCACCGATGGCTTGGCCACCTTTGAGGCCACCACCACCAATGACGGACGACCAACTGGCGGCCCAGTGGTCACGACCGACGTTCTGGTTGATACGCGGAGTCCGACCGAATTCACCCATCCAGACGATGACGGTGTGTTCGAGCAGACCGCGTTGCTTCAGATCGGCGACCAGGGCGCTCATTGCCTGGTCGAGTTGAGGCAGACGTTGATCGCGAAGCGTGTTGAAGACGTCGTTGTGGAGGTCCCAGCCCCCCATGTCGACTTCGACAAACGGGACACCGGATTCCACTAAACGACGAGCCAGCAGACAGCCTTCGCCGAATCGATTCGCGCCCATGCCCATCCCACCGGCACCACCGGTGACACCGTACATTTGCTTGATCTGATCCGGTTCCTGGCTGACTTCGAACGCTTGCATCTGTTCGGAAGTCATCAGGTTGACGGCTTTCTGGTACACTTCCTGGTGAGCTTTCGGGAAGTCGCCGCGATCCGAGTTGATGAAGTTCGACTCGATTTCGCCGAGCATCGCCAGACGCTGTCCGAGGCGACCGGTTTCATTGCTGCGACCGGCGTTGCGGATTTGTCCGTTGCTTTGTACCACGAACGGGGCGTGCCCCATGCCGAGGTAGCCCGGTCCCATGCTGTTTCCGCTGACGGAGACAAAGCTCGGGATTTCGAGATCCTTACGGGTGTCGGCCAACTCGTAACTGACCACCGATCCGAAGGTCGGGTGGATCACAGTCGGGTTGGGGACGTATGAGGTGTGCATGAAGTAGCGGCCACGACCGTGGTCCGCTTCACGCGTGCTCATCGAACGAACGATGGAAAGTTCGTCCATCACGTTTGCAGTTCTCGGCATGTGTTCCGAAATCTGCATATCCCCTTTGGTCGAGATCGGCTGGAATTCACCGCCATTTTTCGACCCCGGTTTCAGGTCCCAGATATCGATTGTGGGAGGACCACCACTCATCCAGAGCAGGATACAGGCTTTTTGATTCTTGCGAACCGTTTGAGCGTTGGCCTTCACGTGGTCAATGAACTGCATGGCGGGCAGAATCGTTGCCCCGGCAGCCATGTGACGCATGAAGTGCCGACGGTTCATGCCATCGGGAACAGGAAGATTCATGGTAAGTCTCCGAAGTAAAAAGGGTTGATTTCAGTGATCCGCGAGCGGAGCTTGCGGAGGTATTTCAAAAGTGATTAGTGATTGACGATAAACTCGTTCGAGTTCAACAACGCCCATAACAGATCCTGATAAGCATAGGCTTTGTTGGGACCTGAGGAACGAAAGAGTTTCGAGATCGAGGATAATTCGCGACCGTTGGGGTAGCGAGACAAAGTCGCGAGATAAATTTCTTTCACTTTGGCAACATCGTCTCCCGGCGAAGCGATCGTTTCGGACAGAAAACTGCCTCGCTCCAGACTGGTCGCTCGGGTGACCAGTTCGCCATTCATCATCATCAATGCTTGAGGGATGCTGCCGTTGAACGACGTGCTGGAATCGTTTTCATCGTCCCCAAACAGGGTGATGAATTCTCCCAACCAACGCTGACGTTGTTGTTCGGCGGCTTCGAAATTGCGGGAGTTAGTTTTGTGGGCGTTGGTGGCGATGATCAGCGAATCGTAAAGCTGTTCCACTTCCAACGCTTTGACGTACATATGGCTGAAGAGGGGAATCTCTCCGGCTGCCGGATTATCGATTTCATTCTCTTTGTTGAACTGACTGGTCAGGTTGTACGCCTCTGTGTTCGCGATCCAGCGGATCAACTGTTTAACGTCGTAGCCGCTTTCCACGAAGGAACTCGTCAACAGTTCCATCACTTCCGGATGCGACGGGGGATTATGAGGACCCATATCGTCAACAGGTTTGGTGAAGCCGTATCCGAAGAAGTGTCCCCACATGCGATTCACCATCGCGGCGGCCACCATTCGGTCTTCGTCCTTCTGCAGCAGTTCCCCGAATTCCTGACGTCGATCGACGTGAGGTGCCGGGTTGATTTTATGGCTGTTGAAGACGGGGTAAGCCGGGCGAACTTCGCCGTTACGTCGTTCGTAGAAGACTTCCTGCGAATCCACATTTCGCCAAGTCACTTCGACAAAGTCGACGACCATGCGTCCTGAGTCTTCATCGTATTTACGTTGAATGTCTTTGCCGGTCTGGCGGAAAATACTGTTGTACGACCAGAATTGGTCCTGCTTCCAGTCATTGAAGGGATGGTCGTGACACTGGGTGCATTGCACCTGGATGCCGAGGAACAGGCGTGTGAAGTCGGCAGTCAGTTGAACGCCTTCATCCGGCATTTCCATCTGAGCCAGGATAAAGTTGACCGCTCCGTTTTCTTCAAAGTTTCCTTCCGCGGTGACGATATCTTTGACGACTTCGTTCCAGGGGCGGTTGCGGGCGAAGACTTCGCGGTAAAATTTGTCCATCCCGAGACGACTCACTTCATCCCGGTCTCCCCGGGTGCGGAAACCGCGACCGATACTGTGGTTGGTCCAGATCGTCGTCCAGTTACGGACATAGTCAGGATTGTCGAGTAGTTGATCGATCATTTTCGACCGTTTAGCGGGATCCTTGGACTTGATGAACTCCCGGGCGACTTCGACCGGGGGAATGTGTCCGACGACGTCGAGGTAAACGCGACGCAACCATTCGCCATCGGAAGCAACTTCCGACGGTTTGATAAGATTGTCGTTCCAGGATCGACGAATCAGTTGATCGATTTCCTTGATCAGAACTTCGTTCGATCCGGTCGAGAATTCGGGTTCGTCAGCAGCCCGAGCCGTGGTGGCCAGACTTCCTGACAGCATCAGGATCACGCCGCAGAGGACGACCCCTTGGCTGAGAATTCGGGACATGGGAAATTTTGCGGGCTTCATCATGGATTACCTTGTTGATTCTGGGTTCGCAGATGACTGAAGATACAGTGACCTTATGGTCGGTGACGGACCCGCTCAATCAATGGGCCAACGTCCCTAAACCTTGTCTGCTATAAGATTACCAGATCCTGAGGGGGGATCCTTCGATACATTTCGGGAAAAAATCCTTACATTTATGATATCACATAACATATAACTATCAAAGAGTTTATGATAAATATCAGAATTGGGTGCGACTTGCTGTAATTCATTTACTAAGCCTGAAAAACGACATAAGCCCATATATAATAGAAAGATGTGGAAATTCATGGACGTTTATGATTTCACAGACCAAACAGTAGTCATTACCGGAGGAGAATCCGGGATTGGACGGGCATCCGCCCGATTGTTTGCGAATTCGGGAGCCAACGTCTTCGTGAACGATTTGGAAGAGCATCGCGAAAACGACGAAGAATTCGCCCGATTGAACATTCAGAGATCGACTGGCGATGTACGGCTTGAATCGACTCTCAGTCAACTCGTCAAGAACGCCGTCGAACAAACGGGACGACTCGATGCCTTTGTTAACAACGCGGGTGTGGGGATGGTTAAGCCGGTGACGGAGATCACGGAAGCCGATTGGGATTTCTGTATGGGGGTCAATCTGAAAGGGGCTTTCTTCGGCTGTAAACACGCGATCGCGGAAATGCTGAAAGGAGAAGGGGGCACGATTGTTAATGTCGCCAGTAACGCCGGACTTTTACCCCGAGCACACGATCCACTCTACTCGACGAGCAAACAGGCCGTCGTGGGGATGACACGAAGTCTGGCCTTATGTCATGCCAAGGACCGAATCCGGATTAATGCGGTCTGTCCCGGCCCCGTGGGAGATACGGGAATGATGAACGCCGACATTGAGAATGCCGACGATCCCGACCAGTTCATCCACAATGTGATTCACGCCAGCCCCGGAGCGGCGGCGTGGGGACGAATGATTTCTCCCGAGGAAATTGCGGAATCGATTGCCTGGTTGTGCAGCGAAGCGGCGGTCATGGTGACGGGAACGATGCTGGCCATCGACGGTGGGAAATCGCTGGGAGTCCCTCCCAAGTCGTAAGCTGCTTTCTCGACACGGGTGCAAGAAAAAAGCCGACAGAGCTCCACCTCATCGTCGGCTTTCCATTCAGGACAGGATGTCTACCGTCTTATTCCTGGTATCCCTGGAGAACGGGAACGCCGGGACCATCCAGCGGTGCTGGAACGACGTAGCTCGCTGGAGGGATGGAGGTTGAAGTTTCCGCCGGCAGAGGTTCGGGTTCTGCTGCGGGAGCCGGAACAGGTTTGGCAGCTCCCGAAGGCATGGGAGTACCGGGGATTTTGTCAAATTCTTCCGGAGAGACGTAGGTTTCCATCGGCTCGCTGGGGCTGAAAGTCGGCATGCTCGGTTGTGAATTGCAGGGGCAATCCGAACCGACGTCACCGTAGATGGGAGTTCCGTAATCGAACGTCATCTCATCGTGATGGCACCCGCACTCGGATTTCTTCTTTTTATGATGGCCACACCCGCAGTCGCCATCTTTTTTATCGAACAGACCCTTCAGTTTGTCGAGGCACCCGTGGTTGTTAGGAACCAACCCGGTGCACGGGTCGTAGGCGGCAGAATTGTAATAGCCGCAATGATCGTAGCAGCAACCTGTTCCCACGGAAGCGGTCAAAATGGCGGCTAAGATCCAGTATCGAGTGCTCATCGTGAAGTATCCTGCTGATTTCGTGTCTGAATGGACGTCGTGACGGGACGAAAGGGCGTCCCGCTATCAGCAAGATCGTCTAACAAGCGTGGTAAACTTTAACGATCAGGAGAAAAAAAACGAATTTGTTGATTATTCGGACGGCTCTAAGGGGGTCAGGAGCCCATAAGCCTAGTGTCAATAACGATTAAAGGTGATTGAGGGCATCTTCCAATTGCAGCAGACCGGGCTGAAAAAGCGGAAATTGGTGGTGAGATAATTGGATGTTGCTGCCTGGTTTTCAGAAAACTTCCCCTTCCCGAGCGGAATCAGGGACATCCGGTTGGAAGTCCGGCTGCGGTGATCCCGGTTGCCGGCTCTTTTCAATGAGTTGCTCCAGCAGAGGAACGCTCAACTCGGAAGGGCTTTCTTGCCCCAACAATTCGAGCAGTTGCTCGGGTTCCCAGGAAAGTCTGTTCAAGAGCGAGTCCGAGCGCCGGGTAATTTTTTGAATCCAGACGTCGGCCTCGTCTGCGAATATCTGTCGTGCGAGAGTTTGTCCGATCGGTTGTTCGTTCGTTCGCATATCCTCAATCCACAAGTCGACCGTCTGATCGAGCAGTCTGCTCGATTCCCGGTTGTGTTTGAGCCCTTCCATGGCGACTCGCAGTGCCAATTGCCGGTCGTTGTGCTTGTCGTACAGCTCTGACAGTTGCCACCAGGCAATGCTGATTCCCGGATCGAGCAGACAGGCTGTTTGCAAACGTTCGATTTTTTGGCGTTCGGTGATCCCCTCCCGAGTGGCTAGATGATAATGCCAGGCACCGTTCCAGAACGGATGGATCACGAACCAGAACGCGGGGATGAGTAACAGGTGCCCCGCCCCGAAGAGAAAACGAAAAATTAACTTCTGTTTTTCTTCGAGGTACACCTGCCCCCAGATCCAACCGTAGATGAAACCGGTGTAGTGGGCGACATTCCCGATCGGCCAGATTTCAAAATAGGTCAGGAGCTGACAAATCAACAACCAGGCTCCCGCCGCAATCACCATCGGGAACGGGAACTCTTCGGCGACCTCAGAATCTCGATCGCGCCAGACGAACAGCAGCCCCACCATGGCGTACAGGATTCCCGACAGGCCCACTCCGTTTTCTTCAAACAGACCGGCGACCGCACTGACAACGAACGCAGAACTCACAATAAGAATCAGATACAGCCAGAAGCCCATCCTCCGTTCGAGAATGCGTCCGCAAATCAGCAGTGCCGTCGCATTGAGCATCAAGTGAAACAGGCCGCCGTGATGCAAGTTGGAAACCAGCAATCGCCACCATTCACCATCCCAGACATCCATGGGGCCCGATGTCCCGGACACTTGCTCCCATTGATGGTTATTGTTCTGCAGTCGAATCACGACCCGTTCAACGGACGCCCCCCATTGTCTCAAGGCACTCTGGAATCCGTTTTCGGCAGGCGTGGTCTCGGACCACACTCCGACAAACAGAATACATGCCGTCCAGACCAGACAGACACTGAGCGGTGCTTGTTTGACGATACGAATGACAGGCATGAAATTTTTGTCGGGTTGAATGACCGTTGAGAGACGCGAATTGGGAGGGGAATCATCCCATTCTGACGTTCCACAGGTCAAGTTCCACCGAGAATCCGAACGCTCAGTTCGATTTTCTCAAATCGAGGCAACGCAACGTCTCCTGATCCCGCACGAAGAACAGGCCGTTCGAGAGTGCCGGTAGCGCTGATCCGCCTTGAGTGGCCTGTTGAATCGAGGCGGTTGCGAGTTGTCGATAAGCCCTGGGATCCGCTTCGACAATCGTCAGCGTGCCATCGATGCAGGTGACGAGCAGTTTGTCGTTTACCAGGATCAGCGTGCCGTAGGCATTCAAAGTTTTCGACCAGGCGACCTCTCCGTTTTCAGGATGAAGGCAGCGCAATTCGGCCTGTCCCAGATCCTGGCGGCCGTGAATGCCGTAGAGAAAGTCTCCTTTCAGGACGCTGGTTGTGTATTGGCTCGACAGCAATCGATCGTTGCTCCATTCCTCCTGGAATCCCGTCATGCCGAGCGTTCCGAATTTGGCCCCGATGCCGTAGCTGGCGGAAAGAAACAATTTCTCATCGATGATCACCGGATTGGCGGCGTTCACAGTCGGTCCTCGTTTTCCGAATGGAAAATCGAACAGAACTTTTCCACTCTCCGGATCCAAGGCCACGCACTTCAAACGCGTGATGGCCAATACCACCGGTTGGTCTCCGAGTTGAGTCAGAATAGGTGAGGAATAACTGGCGTCTTCCGCGGTCGCCTTCCAGAGTTCGCTACCGTCTTTCAATGAGAACGCCACCATGCCCGCGTTCGTTCGTCGCCCCCCGACATTGACGATGACCCGGTCTTTCACCACCAGCGGGGAACTTCCCGCGCCGAAATAGCCTGGGGTTGCTTCATATTTCTGGTGGGTATTCACGAGCCAGAGACGTTTTGATGTATTGAGATCAACCGCCTGCAACCGTCCGGCAGGTCCGTACGTGATGACCAGGTCTTCGGTCACTGTGGGGACGCAGCGCGGTCCGTCGTCGTAGCTGATCGTCGCGACGTAATCGCAGGGATGTGTGACCTTCCAGAGCGGATCCCCGTTCATCGCGTCGTAGCATTGCAGAATCAATTGATCGTCGATGCGATGCAGTTGATATACTTTTCCATCCCGCACCGCAGGCCCCGCGAAACCGCTTCCTAATTTTGCCGTCCACAAAACTTTGGGCCCCGCTTTCGGCCACTGAGTCGAGATCGCTTCATCGTCAGCTATCCCGTTTCGATGGGGGCCGAGAATCTGGGGCCAGTCTCCCGCCGAGACCAGTACAGGTGAGAGGCACAGCAGAATCAGGATCAGCGACCGCAGCATGAGAGAACTCCCTTTCAGTTGGTGTGGAGACGCTGGTTCTACGCTACACCAATCGCCGCGGCGTCGGAAGAGACAATTCGTTGTCGTTCGTTTGAAATGATCCGCTGCCGATTAATTTCTGGAGCTGACTGTGACGTTGTGTTCGAGAACTTTTCCCTGGAACGTGTTCGGTGCCTCATAGTCTCCCGCAGCAGTCCGATCATCGGATCCGACGCTCATTCTGTCGAGAGGTTGTGTCGGGATCAGTCCGGGAGAGGGGCAGGAAACACTCATTCTCCCCTTAATCGACAGGCTCATCATGTTTGCCGTCAGCCGGGCCGTTAATTCGACTCGCCCCGAAACGGCTTGCTCCATTTGCAGTCGAGTCACTTCGCCGTTTACACGAACATCGAACGTCGGACGACCATCGATAAAATGCAGCGCGTAGCCGTGTTGGTTGCCTCCCTGAGCGAGGGCGACTCCTCGGGGATTCTTCGATTCGATGGTGACGTTGATGGTCAGTTCCCGTTGAGCGATTTTTGGTGAATCCTCCGGCGATGTCGAACTCTGGGGGTTGGGATCCTCCCAGATCACACCGACTCGTCGCGCCCAGGTTTCCCATTCTTCTGCCATCGCTTTGACGCGTTCCGGGTATTCCTCCGCCAGGTCGTTCATTTCACAACGATCACTGGAGAGGTCGTACAATTCCCATTTGATTTCGTGAGGCATTCGTTTGGACCAGACGATCTTCCAGTCCCCTTTTCGGAGCGCGTGGGCGGCCTGGTGGTCGAAGCCGATTGAGCGTTCGGGAAGACGCTCTCCCCGCAAAGCCGGCAGCAAACTGGTTCCTTCGAGAGGCGGTCGTTTTCGACCTTCCAACTTTTCAGGATATTTCGCACCAGCAGCATCGAGGATCGTCGGCATAATGTCCATCACATGGGCCGACTGTCGCATCCATTCGTCTGAGTTCTGAAATCCTGCCGGCCAGTGGGCAATGAACGGCGTACTGATGCCTCCTTCATGCGTGAAATGTTTGTAAAGCCGAAACGGAGTATTACCGAGATTGGCCCAACCGCTGCCATAGGATTGATGTGTTCCGCGACCACCGATCTCGCGCAGCTCGTCGCCCGTTCTCAGCGTCGTCGTACCGAGACGCGATCGTCCGTCAAAGCCATACGGTCCCCATTCGTAACAGGCCCCGTTGTCACTCAGAAACAGAATCAGAGTGTTCTCCAGTTCTCCCGTTTCTTTCAGGTGATCGGTGATGCGACCGACTCCCCGATCGACTCCTTCGACCATCGCCGCGAACACCGCCATCCGTCGTGCGAGGTCGTGTTGTCGATCATCATCGAGTGAGTCCCAGGCGGGATTCGGTTCTCCTGAATAACCGTTGGCAATGTCGTCTCGATCGACAGGAACGAGGGAACGAGGCGTCAATTGCCACTGCGATCCCTGCACCAACCCGATTTTTTTCAACCGTTCGTAGCGTTCCGATCGGAGTGCGTCCCAGCCGCGCAGATAGGTTTCGAAATATTTATCCGCTCGTTCCGCAGGTGCCTGAACCGGGAAGTGGGGAGACGAGTGGCCGAGAAACAAAAACCAGGGCTTCTTCGACTGTTGTCCCTGCTTGATGAATTCGAGGGCGTAGTCGTTAAAGACATCAGTGGCGTAATAGTCTTCGGCGGGAGGATCGATTTCCATTTTCCGACCTTCCGGAAGACGGATGTAGTATTCTTTGTCATATTGGTCGTGAGAGTGGCCGCGCGTGAAGCCGTAAAATTCATCGAATCCCCGTTTGATGGGTCCAGTCTCTTCATGCAAGTGCCATTTGCCGACGTAATAACAACCGTAACCGGCTGGTTTGAGTGCTTCGGCAATCGTCACGCACTCTTCGTTTAATCGCCCGATGTATCCGGGCCCCCGGGTCGGATGCGGCTTGTTGGTGGTAAAGTCACCGATTCCCGCTTGCGACGGATAGAGTCCCGTCATCAATGACGCTCGGGAAGGGCAGCAACGCGCGGAGTTATAAAGCTGGGTGCATTTCACACCACCCGCCGCCAGAGAGTCGATATTCGGCGTCTCGATCTCTCCGCCGTAACATCCAAGGTCGGAATAGCCGAGATCATCGGCGAGGATCACGATGATATTCGGAGGCGGTTCCTTTCCGGTTTCCGGAGCCCCGAAAATCATTTCAAGGGGACACGCACAGGTCAGAAGAAACAGCCATAGCCAAGGCCGTCTCAATTCCTGATTGAGAAATTCTGAAATCGTTTGAGCAACTGCGAATCCGGGAGTATATGTGGAAGTTCTCATTGATACCTCGTGTTCGAGCGGCAGAACGCCGGGATGGACAGTCTACCATCATTCGGCAACCGCCGACGAGAATCAATGAGATGCAGGAATTCCCGGTTGAGAATTCTTGTCTGTCCAGTCTGTCTAGACAGACCATTCCTGCTCGCAGCCGCAGCAACGAAAACCGACGAGCGTCGCCGTTCCCGGAATCGGTAAGCCGTTTCGGCTCTGAGTTCCGTCATTCAACTCGATCGGTTCGATCACCGGATGTCCGCAACTGGGACATTCACAATTTTCCCGGATCGCTTGGGCGCGAACCAGGAGAGACATCATGGAACTGCCACGCGCAGGAGCCGCAGATCGATCTGCGCGAAACTTGCGAAAGGGGATCACCATCTCTTCGTCGGAGCTTTCTTCAAAACGCGAAGAAGAAGTTGGTGACGAAAATTCTTCCCGATCTCTCTCGGGACAATAGAGTTTCAGTCGGCTCATCCTTGAGCTCCCATAGTTCATGAAACAAAGAGATTCATCATGTCGGGTTGTCGAGTCCAAAATCCTTTCGGACTCGGTCATACAGACCTCATAATTAATACCTTCGTCCCATTCGGTACACAACCCGAGCCCCGACATTTTTAGCGATTCGCGGCGAATTCCCGCTGCCTTGGGAGCGAATATGGGGAGTTTGGGGATTTTTGGTGATGTAGGTTCTCGAAGGGGCTTCCAGCGAGTGAGGTGTGGGTTGACGGTTCAGGCCTTTTTTCCTGTAATCCCCGTCTCCCCATTTGTGGATCAGTTCGCAAGGAAGCGTCTGACGTGCTGAATACCTTTGACCGATATCTGCTACGCCGCTACATCTCCACGTTTCTCATCATGTTTGTGAGCACGTACGGGCTGTTTGTCGTGATCGATGGATTCACCAACGCCGACGAATATTTTCAGGGCGAGGACTCGACGATCGAGAATCTGAAAACGATGGGCGAAGAGTATCTCTTCCGCGCCAGCAGCTTCTTCGATATGACCGGGTCGATTCTGAGTGTGGTGACGGTGATCATCGTGCTCGGTTTGCTGCTGTATCAAAAAGAGATTCATCCGCTGCTGGCCGCCGGGATTCCATCTTACCGCCTCTCTCGACCTTTGTTGCTCGGGGCTTTGGTCGCCAATCTGCTGATGGTAGCGAATACCGAACTGATTCTGCCGAAGGTCTCTCTGCTTCTGGAGTCCTCCCGTGGAGAGGGTTTGAAGGCGGGAAAAGTGATGGAGCCGGTCCAGGACTACGAATTACACATCAATCTGGACGGCAATCGAATGTTTGCCTCCGATCGTTCCATCAGACACGCTCGTTTTATCTTGACGGCACCGACTCTTGTGGAAGAGCTGACGACGCTTTCGGCTGCGAAAGCCGTCTACTATCCGGAAGTCGCCGGCAAACATCCGTCAGGATGGAGGCTGAAAAAAGTGACTCCTCCCATCGATCAGGTCAAGTTGACGAAAATGGGCCAGAAAAATATCTTCCGATTGAAAAACAGCGAGGATATTTTTGTCGCCACCGAAGTCTCGTTTCATCAGGTCTACAGCAAAGGGGGGAATTACCTGTATGATACGACTCCGGAACTGATCGAACGTGTGAATAGCCCCGCCCTCAGCCAGGCGAGCATTAGTCGACAAATCCTATTTCTCCACAACAGACTCGCTCGACCCATCCAGAATCTCGTCGCCGTCATGCTCCTGATTCCGTTTGTGATGCACAAAGACAGCCGCAGTTTGATCACCAGTATGGCAATTGCGTGCGGTGTGCTGGTCGGCATGCTGGCGGTTCAGCAGTTGGCAAATTATCTGGCCTCCGCCAAAATCGTCACCCCCGACTTCGCGGTCTGGATACCGATTCTGATGGGTGGCGGATTAGCGGCCTGGTTCTCGGAAGATATTCTGACCTGAGAACCGGAGCTCGCTATGCCTCACTGCTTCCGCACGGGAATCATTCCGCCGGTTGACCGGTAAAGTATGCGGGTTCTTTGCCGGCGATCCACTTGATGTTACAGCCGATGCTCGGCGCTTGCGGATCGGGAATCGGTTCTCCGGCGAGAACTGCGTCGCAGGCAGCACGAAGATCTTCGCCGGTCACGGGAACGCCGTTGCCCGGACGCGAGCTGTCGAATTGTCCGCGGTAGACCAGTTTTTGATCGCCGTCAAACAAGAACAGGTCGGGAGTGCAGGCCGCTTTGTAAGCTTGGGCTACGCTCTGATCTGCGTCATAGAGATAAGGAAACGTGTAGCCATGTTGCTCCGCTTCTTCTTTCATCTTTTCAGGACTGTCCTGCGGATAGTTCTCCACATCGTTTGAGCTGATGGCGACAACCGCCATACCCTTCTCCTGATACTCTTTGGCAAATTTCACAAACTCATCCCGGATGTGGACCACGAAAGGACAGTGATTGCAGACAAATGCCACCAAGAGCGCCTTGCTGTCCGCAAAATCGGAGAGGGAAACCGTCGAGCCGTCCACGTTCGGCAACGAAAAATCGGGAGCCGATGTGCCAAGTTCCAACATTGTTGAAGCAGTTTTAACCATGGTGTCTCTCCTGGAAGCTGGATGAATTCGTTGTTGTCCGATCTCCCTTCAAATTAGTCAGCGACTGATTGGATCGCAAGGCGCGAAAAATTAAACAGCCTCTTTCCGGGGCGTCGGGATTTGCTTACGATCGCATCAGCCAACATTGATAAAACCCTACCCCGCCTGAGAGGCGGGAATTTCCGATCAGAAATTGAAAGTTACAACATGCCCAGGTTTCGAGCCGTTTTAGCCGCCTCCTGTTTGATCGTGTTCTGCATTTCGATACTCGATGCACAGCGTGAAAACAAAAACAGCGAAACGTCGGAAACGTCCCCCATCGAGTCGGCGCTGCAGCGGCGAGTGATTGATCCAGAACTTCCCCTCAAGGAAGTCCAGGAATTTACGGAACAACGTGTTCTGCCGGTGCCCGAGTTTGAATCGATTCCGCAATGGGAACTCTTTCAGCAGCAGACTCGAGAGCGACTCTTGAAGGAGGTGGTATTACGCGGCGCGGCGGCGGAATGGGCTCAAGCTCCGACCGTCTCTGAAGAAATTCAGGTCCGCGATATGGGAGACTACCTTCTCCGGAAATTGCGCTTCGAAGCGCTCCCCGGATTGTGGATCCCTGCGGTGATGTATGAACCGAAAAACCTGAGTGGAAAAGCTCCCGTCTTCCTGAACGTCAACGGACATGACGGGACTGGGAAAGCGGCTGAGTACAAGCAGATCCGCTGTATCAATCAGGCCAAACGGGGCATCATTGCACTCAATCTGGAATGGGTGGGAATGGGACAACTACGCACGCCCGGCTTCGTGCACTACAAAATGAACCAGCTCGATCTGTGCGGGACGAGTGGTTTGGCGGTCCATTATCTCTCGCAAAAACGGGCGCTGGATATTCTCCTGCAACATCCCAACGCCGATCCCGAACGCGTCGGGGTCGCCGGCTTGTCGGGAGGTGGCTGGCAAACCATTTTTATCAGCGGGCTCGACGGACGAGTGACGTTATCCAATCCGGTTGCCGGTTATTCAAGTTTCAAGACGCGCGCTCGCTACACATCCGACCTCGGCGATTCCGAACAGACTCCCTCCGATCTGGCGACCGTCGCCGATTACAGTCTGCTGACGGCGATGCTGGCTCCGCATCCCGCTTTGCTGACCAACAACGTCGCGGACAATTGTTGTTTCAAGGCCGAACACGCCCAACCTCCGCTCGTTCACGCGGCGGCTCCGTTATACGAACTTTACGATCGTGAAGCCTGGTTGAGAACGCACGTTAATCACGATCCGGGGACCCATAATTTTCAACGCGATAATCGCGAACAGCTTTACAAAATGATCGGCGATCATTTCTTCGGCGGATTGCAGCCGGTTGTGGCGCACTACAACACGGCGGCGATGGCTGAGAACCAGATCACCGTTGAAGAATTGCGTCAGTTTCTCGGGAGCGATGCGAGACCTTACGTTGAAAAACAGTCGGGGCTGTTCGCCGACGTGCGCCGATTGATGAAACAGCAAGCTCCCGCTTTGAAGCGTCCCGATCTTCTGATTCTCGTCAGCCGACATTTCGACGGACGGACTCCCGAAAACCTTGCGTCCACCTTGGTCCCTGTAAAATCGGGGGAAGTGGCTTTGTCCGAGTTGCTGACGCTGACGCCGCTGAAGATGCCGAATTTTCAGGAAGCGTATTCCGCGACCGAGATCGACTGCACCGACGAGCTGAAAACTGTAGAAGAGCTCGACGTTCCGCTGCCGGAAAACAATCTCGATTTTCATCAGCTCGCGATGGCTCTCTCCAATGGGATCGCGAAGTCTCCACTTCCGCCGGGGAAAGCACCACGGTCCTGGCTGCTTCAACATCGTCAGGAGCTTCGCGATCTTGTCAGCTATCACGATTATGATGTTTACGCATTGCTCGAAAAGGAAGAGCAGCACGAGCATCTGACGGTGAAACACTGGTGGTTACGAGTAGGAGGGTTGTGGACCGTGCCAGCGACCGAATTCATTCCGGAGACCAACCCGGTTGATTGTGTCGTGATGCTTGCCGACGAAGGTCGCGGTTCGTTGTCTGGAGAGGTCTCGAATGCGATCGAGAACGGTTCGCGTGTGCTGGCGATCGATCCGTTTTACTTCGGCGAATCGAAAATCTCCCAACGCGACTTTCTCTACGGCCTGCTCGTGTCCACCATCGGAGAACGAAATCTCGGCATCCAGGCTTCTCAAATCGCCGCTATTTCTCAATGGGCGGGGCAGTCTCAACCGACACTCAAGGTGACTGTTTCCGCGTTCGGTCCCCGAATGTCTTTGATGGCCCTCGTGGCATCCGCTTGTGAACCGCAGACGGCGAATCGGCTGGTCTTGCAGGACTCCTTCGCGACACTGAAGCAGGTCATTGAGCAGGATTTAACCGTTCAGCAGATGCCGGAACTGTTCTGTTTCGGGCTGCTGAAACAATTCGACATTCCATTCATGATCGCTTTGAGTGGTGCCGAAAGTTTGCAAGCCACGGGCAACATCGAACGCCAGCAGACGGAATGGCGGGAATTTCTGGAAGAAGCAACCGCCGCAGGACCTGAGGTGAGTCTCACGGAATAAATATTATTCCTCAGCGACGTTGATAAACACTTTGAGAGCGTCTTTCTCTTCGACGAGAAGTCGCATCATCTCCTGGTAATTATCGAGGCCGTCGACCGGGTTCGTCAGAATCTTTTCCAGGACGCCTGGATACGTCAATTCTCCCAGAGCGAGATCCTGAATCCCCAACTCAAAATGCCGGAAGTTGGCGTTCACTGATCCCACCAACAGCTTGTTTCCCAGAACCCAATGCAGATTGATGGCGTCCGCGGGGATTTCCGCAGTGTTATCGGCGCCCGTGATGCTCGTCCAGACGACGACTCCGTTATGCCCGATCAGTTCCATCGACTTGAAGGCCATCAGGCTGCTCCCGGTGCATTCCACGATCAGATCCGGGCGTTGACCGAGTTGAGCGGTCAGTTCTTCCGGAGAAGTTTCCTGAGTGCTGATGTAGTGAGCCCCCAACGACTCCACGATTTCCTGTTTCAGATGCGGACCGGGAGACCGGGCCATCGTATAAACTTCCAGACCTCTCAGTTTCAAAATCAATGTCGCGAGCAGACCGATTTGTCCCGCCCCCATCACGAAGGCGAGTTTCGGCTCCCAAACCTGAAGACGTCGTTGGGCGTCGTAGGCTTGTTGCACCGCTTTGGCGGCACAACTCATCGGTTCCGCCAGCACGTGCAGATGTTTCAATCGGGGGGGCATCTTGACGATGAATTCCGCATCGTCGACAAAGTATTCCGTCATGAAACCGTGCAGCAAATTGATCCCGCGCTCGAAGTATTCTTCTTCGCTGGTGATATCCGAGCGTCCGATCTGGTCGTAAATTGACGCGCCGGGACGACGAACCGTGCAGGTAACGTAGTCTCCCGGAACGACGTGAGTCACATTCTCGCCAACTTCTTCTACCACGCCGAAACATTCGTGACCGATCACCAGATAATCATCACCTTCCGGCGCATTACCGTACAAAGCCTCGTTGATCTCCCGGTCGGTGGCATCGACTCCAACCTTGAGCACTTTGACCTTCACTCCGCGACCGTCGGGGATATCAGAGAGAGCAGGTTCGGGAATATCTCGCAGGTGGACGGAGTTAGGCGTCCCCGGTTGAACGGCAACAGCTTTCATGGGTGTCGAACTCGTTAGAGGCTTGAAATTCGGGTTTCGGTCGCGAAACGGACCGCCGAGATTGTAACGGTTTCGCGGATCAGTCGCGAACCTGTGGAGGTGGTTTGTGTCGGCGCTGAAAGAGTCAGTCTGGTTTTGCGGGTTGCGGCCTACGAGTGACTCTCCGGGTTGCCAGAGTCTCAGAGATTTTCTAAGATGAGACGACTTGCAGGCGGTCGCGCTCAATCCGTTGCAGGTATTGCCCGATGGTGTAATGGCAACACACTTGGTTTTGGTCCAAGCATTCTAGGTTCGAGTCCTAGTCGGGCAATTTCAAACAACCGTCGGCCCCGTTCGGGCGGGCGGTTTTTGTTTGCGCTAAGTTGTTTTCTAGAAACCACTTGGGGCGGTGCGGCGATTGTTCTGACTGTTGTTTGCCGGAGGCGGTGTCGCCCGCACCGGGGCGGTGGTCCCTCCTTCAGACGCGGCAATATTTTCGCGACGCGTCGCATAGCGAATGGGGAACGAGGCCCAGACGGTGGTAGTTGAGTTACCGATGCTCATTTGAGGGCCGTCAAAGATGTTTGGGTTGCCCCATTTCTTCAGTGATTTCTCGGACACATATTGAGTGAAGCCCAGCCATTGTCGATCGGGGGCGGCGAAATCGAGAAGATTGTTTCGTTCCGGCGTGAATCCCAGATAATCCCGAGGGACGGGAGCCGTATGAAATGCGGTCAGCAGAAACGCCATCGTCACATAACCACTAATGAACGCGCCTCCCCAACGCCCCGCCTCGTACAGCGGTTTTTGAGTGTCGGGAAATCCGGGCGCCACTCGCTCCACCGCCAACCGCATCAGCGTGACGAGAATGGCGTAGAGACCGATCAGCGAGACGGCATCCGCCCAACTTGAATAGTTCGCGGGCAACATTCCCGAGAGCGCTACCGCCGCCGGTTCGAAGAAGTTCATCGCCAGCAAGCCGGAAATAATGCAGATGATGGCCGTCTGCAATGCGCCGGCAAAGCCTTCGCTGGCCACGCACCAGGAGACTCCAGCCAGGATGGCGATCAGAACAATGTCAATCATGGGGATCAGGCTTCATCGTTGGGAAACCCCTCGCGGGAATTTCGATCTGCAAATTTCGTTTTTCCTCTATTTGACAACTCGCATCATCTCTTCGACGGACGTGATGCCCATGGCGACGAGTCGCAGTCCTTCCTCTCGCATATACAACATGCCGTTCTTTCGGGCTTCCGATTTGATGGCGGAGACGCTGGCTCTCTCGCGGATCAAATCGCGCATCCGTTCGGTAATGACGAGTAACTCGAACACCCCGACGCGTCCCTTGTATCCCAAGCCACCGCAAGTCTCACACATGATCTCCGGATTCTTGGGAGGTCGATAAAAATGTTCCACCTTGTCGGCGGGGAGTCCCGCTTGTTTCAAGACCTGAGCTTTAGGCTTGTAAGACTCTTTACAATCGGGGCAGAGGCGACGGGCCAGACGTTGTCCCAGAATGGACGAAACTGAGTTGGCGACCATGAACGGTTCCAAACCCAATTCCATCACGCGGAATAACGCCGTGATCGTATCGTTGGCGTGCACCGTCGAAAACACCATATGCCCGGTGTTCGCCGCCTGACAGGCGATTTCGGCGGTTTCCTTATCGCGGATTTCCCCGATCATCACCACGTCAGGGTCTTGACGGAGGATGCTTCTCAGGCTGGCGGCGAAGGACTGTCCGGCTCGTTGGTTGATTTCGATCTGGTTGACGTTGTCCATCTTATATTCGACCGGATCTTCCACCGTGATGATGTTCGATTGGTAAGAATCCAGATCATTCAAACACGCGTACAACGTTGTCGATTTACCGGCACCGGTCGGACCGCAAACCAGCATCAAGCCATGCGGCTGATGAACGATGCCTCTCAAATCTTGGAGGACCTTTTTCCGCATCCCCATTCTCTCGAGGGAGGCGACGGCGTTCGTTTGATCGAGCAGACGAAGCGTCAGCTTCTCGCCGTGACGCGTGCCCTGAGTGGCGGCACGAAAATCAATTTCGCGATCGAACTCGACGATCGCGCGAAAACTGCCGTCTTGCGGACGACGTTTTTCCGTGATGTCCATCGCGCCGAGAACTTTGAAAATATTCACGATCGCTTCGCCGATCGATCGATCGAACGGCTCGCTCGGATACATCACGCCGTCGATCCGGATCCGAACCGACATTTCGCCTTCTTTAGGTTCGAGGTGGATGTCGGTCGCCCGTCGCATGACGGCATCATAAACCAACTCTTTCGCCCCCATGTAACCTTTCGACTTCATGACCTGTTTTGATTGCGCCACCTCTCCGCCTTTGCCGTCCGATTTCCCGAGGAACTCGATAGGAGGACCTGTGGCGGCGGAATATCCTTCGCTCTTGCCAAGGTGAATTCCGACTTTCCCGAGCATCCGAATCGCTACACCCTTGAGATGTTGCTGCGTGAAAATGCGGCTTCCGGCGGGAACGCGATCGTTATGCTCTTTGACGTAAAACGCGAACGGGGCTGCATAGCAGGCCAGCAGCAGCAGTAGCCCCAGAAAGAAATTCGGCATCACGAAGACGAGCAGAAAACCGGCGAAGCCGGAGAAGACCATGACGCCGTTCCAGAACAGTGAGCCGATTTTAAGGGAGCGGGCATCCTCATCGACCCAGTGAGTCGTGTGGGCCCAGAGAAAAAACAGACCAATGATCATCACCATCCCGATCAGGTCGAAATACCACCCGACTCTCGGGGACGGCACCTGATTCAGACCGAAGACCGATGTATATTGATTGGGAACGACCGATTGATTTCCCCGCTGAAACGGTCGCGGATCGTCGGGGAGTTGATTCACTGAGGCTGAACCGGCGGATCCTCCCCCTTGTGTGGGTGCTCCTGCGGGTGGCGAGGAACCGCCAGATGCGGGAACAGGTTGTTGTGCGAAACTCAAACTCGCTACGAACAACCAGACGACCGTCGTTGTCAGGATGCACAATCGATGCATGGATCAGGATCTCAGGTTCATGGGTCAAACCATTAGATTGACCCCTGGTCAGACTTGTGCCGGGAAAGGGAATCTAACCCGACCTCTAAAGGCGAGTTAGGATTATAAAGGGAGAGTTGGCTGGGAAGCCACAGTGATCACTTTTTGTTCATCCAAAAACTGATAAAATCCAGCAACTCGTCACGTCATCGTTTCAGACGCAAAAAAACCGCCAATAGATTGCGAAAAATTGCTCATTTTTACTTTTTTCTTCAAATAACACACCGCAGATCACCTGAAAGGTCAAGATGAAATTTACCAAGATGCAGGGAGCCGGGAATGACTACGTCTACGTGAATTGTTTCCAGGAAGATTTTCCCGAAGATCCCGCCCAGCTCGCCCGACAGGTCAGCGATCGCCACAAAGGGATCGGCTCCGACGGTTTGATTCTGATCTGCCCCTCCGAACAGGGGCACGCCCGCATGCGGATGTACAACGCCGACGGGAGCGAATCCGAAATGTGCGGCAACGGTATCCGATGTGTCGCCAAATATGTCTACGACCATGGAATCTCCCAAGAGGATGTCCTCCAGATCGAAACGGGTAACGGCGTACTGTCGTTGGAACTCGAAATCTCCAACGGCCTGGTCGATCAGGTACGCGTCAATATGGGAGCCCCTATTCTCGTCAGTAGCGACATCCCCACCACGCTTCCCGGCGACCCGCCTCTCAATGAACCACTTCAAATAGGCGATCAAACTCTCGAGGTCACCTGCGTCTCGATGGGGAATCCGCATTGTATTACGTTCGTTGATGAAGTGACGGACGAGTGGGTACACGGCATCGGCCCCCAAGTGGAAGTACACGAGGCCTTTCCGAATCGGGTGAACGCCGAATTCATTCAAATTCTCTCTCCCGGCGAAATGATCATGCGCGTCTGGGAACGTGGTTCGGGCGAAACCCAGGCCTGCGGGACGGGGGCATGTGCGTCTGCAGTCGCCGGCGTGTTGACCGGGCGGACCGATCGCAAAGTGCTGTGTCATTTGCCGGGGGGCGATCTGTTGCTCGAATGGCCCGACGACGGTCCAGTCTTCATGACGGGGCCCGCTGTGGAAGTCTTTTCCGGTGAATGGAACGGATAACGGAGTCGCGCAGCAGAGGGCACGGTGCAAGTTGGAGAGAGAAGTCGTTATAGTGCAGCCTTCACAAGAACCAATGGACGACAAACGGAATGATTAAGTTATGAGTTACGATGTTTTCGGTGTGGGGGCTTCTCTGGTCGATATTCAGGCGCAAGTGTCAGACGCCCTGATTCAGGAATTTGGTTTCGAGAAGGGGATCATGACCCTTGTCGAAGAGGAAGCCCAGCAGCAGGTGCTCGCCAAGCTCGACGGCAAGCCGATTACCCGTTGTGCCGGGGGATCCGCTGCCAACACCATCATGGGGGTCGCCGACTTCGGTGGCCAGGGAGCGTTTGCGGGCAAAGTCGGCGCGAATGAGTTGGGCGATTTTTTCCTGAAAGATATGCGGGAGATGGGGGTGGCCATCGAAGTTCCTCCCGCCGAGGGGGTTACCGGAACGAGTATGGTCCTCATTTCGGAAGACGCGGAGCGAACCATGCTTACGCACCTGGGGGTCTCGGCGACGCTGGGACCGGATGACATCAAGGAAGACGAAGTGAAACGGGCTAAGTACGTCTACATCGAAGGCTACCTCTTCACCGGAGATTCCACCAAAGACGCTGCGTACAAGACAATCGAACTCGCCAAAAAGCACGATGTCAAAGTCGCTTTCACCGTCTCCGATCCGTTTCTGATCGGGTTGTTTCGCGACGAGTTTCTGCAACTGATTGAAGGCCCGGTCGATCTCTTGTTCTGCAACGAAGAAGAGGCGAAAAGCCTGACCGAAAAAGAGAATCCGATCGACTGTGCCCACGAAATTCACAAACATAGCGAAAACGTTGCCCTCACGATGGGTGGTGACGGTTCGATCCTGATGCACGACGGCGACGTCATTCCCATCGAAAGCATGCAGGTCAAAGCGATCGACACGACCGGTGCCGGCGACATGTATGCGGCGGGAGTCTTGTACGGGATTACGAATGGTTAC